>DATNEN010000077.1:0-8749 GCA_035552975.1 Steroidobacteraceae bacterium | reverse complement strand
CGCACCGCCGCTGATTCCGCCGCCCGAAGTGTGTGCACCACCACTGATGCCACCGCCTTGGGTCACAGCGCCGCCACCAATGCCGCCGCCTTGAGTGACCGCACCGCCACTAATCCCACCACCCTGGGTCACAGCACCACCGCTGATGCCGCCACCTTGAGTGACTGCACCACCACTGATGCCTCCACCCTGCGTGACTGCGCCTCCGCTAATGCCGCCGCCTTGAGTGACTGCACCACCACTGATGCCTCCACCCTGGGTTACCGCGCCGCCGCTGATGCCTCCACCCTGCGTGACTGCGCCTCCGCTAATGCCGCCGCCCTGAGTGACCGCACCGCCGCTGATTCCGCCGCCCGAAGTGTGTGCACCACCACTGATGCCACCGCCTTGGGTCACAGCGCCGCCACTAATGCCACCGCCTTGAGTGACCGCACCGCCGCTGATCCCACCACCCTGGGTCACAGCACCACCGCTGATGCCTCCGCCCTGAGTGACTGCACCTCCGCTAATGCCGCCGCCCTGCGTCACGGCGCCGCCGCTAATCCCGTTCGCGAGAACGAGACCGCCAATGACTGGCTGCGTGCCCGCGACCTGGACCGTGCTGCCCTTAGTGAGAGACACCGACTGAGTCGCCATTAGCGGTGTTACATCAACCGACACACCTCCGACAGTCACCCGGCCTACTGAGTTGTCGACCCTCTGAACAACCCCGGTAAGCAGAACCTGCGTCGATCCAGGGACATAAACACCAGCGTCTTGAACCGCCTTGGCCGAAATACTTCCGTCGGAATTAACGTCACCAATGACGAAAACTGTGTCACCAACGGTGAGTTCGGCAGCAGCGCTCGTGAACACTTTCTGACCCAACACGATCGCGATGCCAGTAGCTGGATTGATCGCATTGACGGGGCCAACTAGTACCAGGGTTGGTGTTTCGTTTGCACCATGGCCCGCATTACCACCGGTGCCCGCAGCAGCCGTTCCGGCGGCGCCGACAATCGCTGCCACCGTCGCCGCTAGCATTAGACGCTTCATCATTAGACTCCCCGAAGACTCCCAAAAAGCAGCTGCTAATCTCTTCTGTGTACTGCGGCAAGGACGTCGATTTCCTCGACTGCTGCTACCTTGCCGACACTCTTCTCCTGAATCGGTCGTTGTTGACGCTGCCCCGTCCCTTCAGCAGCTCCTTCTTCAAAGAAATAGATACCTACGCCGTATTTCTTTCCGGTCTCGCGACGCTCAGTCGTCGCCAACCTGGTCAAAAAGGTATCGAGCTCCGCCAACAACTCCTGACACTTTTGGCCAGACACGGCGAGGAACTCGTCCCTTCCTGCATGCGATAGGATTTCGTCGGAGACTACCGTCCGCTCGAAATACGCTGGATCCGACTCTGTTCGCAGCAAATTGTGAACAAAGTTCCCTGATACAACAGCGAGGAACCGCCCCATTCGCTCAATCCGAGTTACATCGGCGTCCGCTCCCTGTGGAACGTAAGCGCGTGACAAGCAGCGAGCCGTCATTCCGTCAATCACTTCAACTGACCGTGCAGCGACGAGTTCGTCCAGCAAGGCGTCGGCATCTGCGCCGGGGCAGGCGATCGAAACCAGTTCCGAGAATCCACGCCGCGGCGATCCGGGAATCGGAACCAAATCGAGATCTGAAGGGAGACCATACGCACCCGAGAAGTTTGAGTGCGTGTGCCACGCCGTCAGGAGCGTAGTGATCTGGTCGAGGCTCACTGAGGATCGCAAGCTATGCGGAGCACCGGCGCGCAGCGCATCTAGCAACGCGCTTACATCGGATTTGGGCAAACCTGCGACGGCCGCCAAACGAGCGTCAGTGGTTGGTCTTTTTTGTTCTTTCAGCCGCGCCTCAAGCGCTTGGATGTACGCACGGCGTACAACTCCAGCGATTTCGCCAGCGGAAATTCCGTATTCGAATGCGACCCGCATGAGCGGTCGCACGAGTCCCGCGAACACGTTCAGCACCGCTTCCTTTTCCCTAGACGTCTTGTTCATGTTGTGTGACGCAGTGCTCAGTTTCTTAACATGAACCTAGGCGCGTCAGTTACTTATGTCAACAACGGGAACTACGTATTATGGAAAACCGGGAACGGCGTCAGGAACGCAGGACGTGGCCAAACATGGCTTTAGGCCCCGTTTGTTGCGCCGGCGCTACGATTTTTTTACAAGAATTCTGTGTAACTCGTGAAGCGTGCCGGCTTCACAAAATCGCCACGCCAACCTTGACGGTTTGATCGATTCCCCAATCCGTTCCGTGGGTTAAGTCAAGTCCGCTCGGTGGCGTCGAACAACCGGCCGTGCTCGAGGATGGCGTATCGGTCGGTCATCCCGGCAATGTAGTCGGCTACGGCACGGGCACGGCCGGGCGCGCCGAGATCGGCCTCGGAGCGAACCGCGAGGTCCCGGTGTTCGGGGGGCATGAGATTCACGTCCTCGAAGAAGGCATCGAAGAGCTGCCGGACGACGCGCCGGGCTTTGGACGTCATGCGCAGCACTTTGTAGTGGCGATAGACGTGCTCACGCAGAAAGTGCATCAGCTCGATGTGCTCGTCTGAAACGCCGTCGCTCAAGTCAGCGAGCGTTCCCTTGTGCAGCCGCACGTCCTCGATGGAGCGAGGCTTGGCCTCCGCGAGCCGGCCCTGGGTGGTCCGAATCAGATCCACGACGATGAAGTTGATCATGCGACGGATGGTCTCGTGGATCAGCCGGCGTTCGCCGAGCCCGGGGTAGCGTGCGATCACCGCATCGTGCTGCCTGCGAAACAAACGCACTTCGCATAGATCGCGCACGCTGACGAGCTGTGCACGCAGGCCGTCGTCGACATCGTGGTTGTTGTAGGCAATCTCATCGGCGAGGTTGGCGATCTGCGCCTCGAGCCCCGGCTGGCGCCGGTGAATGAAACGCTCGCCGAGCTCGCCGAGCTCGCGCGCGTTGCGCACCGAGCAGTGTTTGAGAATGCCCTCGCGGCACTCGAAAGTCAGGTTGAGCCCGGGAAACTCTGCATAGCGCTCTTCGAGCTCATCGACCACGCGCAGCGACTGAAGGTTGTGCTCGAAGCCGCCGTAGGGCCGCAGGCACTCGTTCAGGGAATCCTGGCCGGCGTGCCCGAAAGGGGTGTGGCCGAGATCGTGCGCCAGGCAGATCGCCTCTGTCAGGGCTTCGTTGAGCTGCAGGGCGCGCGCGGCGGAGCGGGCGATCTGCGCCACTTCGATCGAATGGGTGATCCGCGTCCGGTAGAGATCGCCCTCGTGATTGACGAACACCTGCGTCTTGTAGACCAGGCGCCGAAAGGCATTGGAATGGATGATGCGATCGCGGTCGCGCTGGAATTCCCCGCGGAACTCCGGTTTGGGCTCCGCATGCCGGCGGCCACGGGACTGCTCGTCGTGGGCCGCATAGGGCGCGAGCGGGTCACCGCCGGGGGAGGCCGTGTCCACTTATCCGCTCACGGCCGCCGCGCCGAAGTGCGCATCGAGAGTGCGCAACAGCGCGGGCTCGGAATAGTCGGCGGTCACGAACGAAGCGCCGATGCCGCGCAACAGCACGAGGCGCATGCGACCCGCCTTGACCTTCTTGTCGATGCGCATGTGATCCAGCGCCGTCGCGGGCGAGACCCCATCGATGTGTGTAGGCAAGCCGGTGCGCTCCAGGAGCCGCTGGAGGCGGCCGACGTCCTGGGCGCTGACGAAACCGCATTCCTGGGACATCGCGGTTGCCATCAGGAGCCCCGCTCCTATGGCCTCCCCGTGCAACCACCGCGTGTATCCAGTGGCCGACTCGACGGCATGACCAAAAGTGTGGCCCAGATTGAGCAATGCCCGGTCGCCCTCCTCGCGCTCGTCGCGCCTCACGATCTCGGCTTTGATCTCGCACGAGCGGCGTATGACGTGGGCGAGCGCCTCCGGGTCACCGGCGAGCAACCGGTCCATATGCGCTTCCAGCCAGGCAAAGAAGCCGGCATCGCAGATCAGGCCGTACTTGATCACCTCGGCGAGCCCGGCACGCAACTCGCGGGGCGGCAGAGTCTTCAGGGTGCTGGTGTCGGCAATGACGGCGCAGGGTTGGTGGAAGGCGCCAATCAGGTTCTTGCCGCCGGGATGGTTCACGCCGGTCTTGCCACCGACGGAGGAGTCGACCTGAGCCAGGAGTGTCGTTGGGACCTGAGCGAAGGCCACTCCCCGCTGGTAGCACGCGGCCGCGAAACCGGCCGTATCGCCCACCACACCCCCTCCGAGCGCGACGACGGTGCAGTCGCGGGGATATCGGTTGGCGACCAGCACGTCCAGCAGACGCGCTACGTTCGCCAGCGTTTTATGAGATTCGCCGTCCGGGAGGATGGCCTCGACCCTGCGGCGGCCACCCAATGCGGCCGTCAGGGGCTGCAGATAAAGCGGAGCGACGGTGGTGTTGCTGACTACGAGGATGTCGCGACCGGGCACATGCCGATCGAACACTGCCGCCTGGGACAGCAGGCCGTCACCGATCAGGATCGGGTAGCTGCGGCTGCCGAGCTCTACTCTGAGGGTATTCACGTGGGGGTCCGTCATCGACTGCGCAGTATACGTGCAGCAGGGAAGGCAGGCCTCACAGGGGGCTTGGACGCCTCCGGGAGCCGGTACACCCCGCGGGGGGCGTGCAATCAGGCTTGCGGCGCTGCCGGGCGGAGGTGCCGCAGGATCTCCTCAGCCACTGTCCGCACCCGGCGTCCATCGGTCGACACGACGATGTTCGCTATTCCCCGGTACAACGGGGCTCGCTCCTGCATCAGCTGCTGGAGCTTGGTTGTGGTGTCCCCATTGGCAAGCAGCGGCCGGGTACGCCCCTGCTTGACGCGGTCGGCCTGCTGAGTGACGGAGGTTTCCAGGTAGACCACGCAGCCCCGCTCGCTGAGCACGCGCCGGTTCTCGGCGAGCAGGATCGCACCGCCGCCGGTGGCGAGCACGATCTGCGGCAGGGCGGTCAGTGCCTCGATTGCCTCGCGTTCTCGCTGCCTGAAGCCTGCTTCGCCCTCTTTATCGAAGATATAGGGGATATCTACGCCGGTACGGCGCTCGATCTCGGCGTCGCTGTCGCAGAAGGGCATGCGCAGCAGGCGCGCCAGGTACTTGCCTACGGCGCTCTTGCCGGAGCCCATGGGGCCGATCAGGAATATTCGGTCGCTGCCGGACATGCTCCGCGCAGCATACCGAAACGCGAAGGCCGCCCGCAGGCGGCCTTCGCCAGGGGACTGCCGGTCCCCAGGTCAGTAGACGTTGACTCCCTCGCGCACGATTTTCGGCGTGACGAAGATGAGCAGCTCATCCTTGTCGTTGGTCTTCGTGGTCGTCTTGAACACGTTGCCGAGAATCGGGATGTCGCCCAGGTAGGGCACCTTGGTCGTGGAATTGCGATGCGTCGTCTCGAGAATGCCCCCGAGGACCACGGTCTGCCCGTCGTTGACGAGTACCTGGGTCGTGATGGTGCGCGTATCGATCGAGGGTACGTTCACGCCACCGGAAGTGACCACGATCGTACCGATACTGTCCTTCTTGACGGACAGGTCGAGGATGATGCGGTTGTCCGGGGTGATCTGCGGGGTCGCCTTCAGCGACAACACCGCCTTCTTGAAGCTGACGGTGGTAGCGCCGCTCGAAGCCGACTCCTGATACGGAATTTCCGTGCCCTGCTCGATGGTCGCTTCCTTCTGGTTGGCCGTGATCACGCGGGGCGAGGAGATGACCTCGCCGCGGTCCTCGGCCTGCGCCGCCGACAGCTCCAGATCCACCAGATAGTCCGACCCGAGCACGCCCAGGGCGATGCTGCCGGCCGGGCTCGGCACCGGCAGGTTCACGTTGTAGCGGTTGGCAGCGCCCGTGCCGGCGACGCCGGCGCCTCCCGTCGGGATCTGCACCGGGAAGAGAGGTTTGCCCGCCGCCGCATTGGCGAGCGCCGAGCCGACCACCGTGTCGGTGCTTTGCGCAGTACCGCTGGTCGTCCACAGTCCGTTGTTGCCGTTCGCCTGTGCGGTGGTGAATCCCAGGCGCGCGCCGAGCTGGCGCTGGAAGTCATCGTTGACGATGACGATGCGTGTCTCGATCTGTACCTGGCGCACTGGAATGTCCAGCGTCGCCACCAGGCGCCGGATGTCAGCCAGGCGCTCGGCAGTGTCCTGCAGCAGCAGGGTGTTGGTGCGCTCGTCGACGGCGACGCTGCCGCGCGGCGACAACAGCGAGCCACCCTGGGATTTGATCAGGGCGGCCATGTCGGAGGCCTTGGCGTAGTTGACCTGCACGTACTCGGAACGCAGGGGCGAGAGCTCCTGCACGTCCTTCTTCGCAGCCAGCTCGGCCTTCTCGCGCGAGGCCAGTTCCGCCTGCGGCGCGACGATGATCACGTTGTCCTGCTTGCGCTTGTCGAGGCCCTTGGTGCGCAGCACGATGTCGAGGGCCTGGTCCCACGGCACGTTCTGCAGTCGCAGCGTGACATTGCCGGTGACGGAGTCGCTGACCACGATGTTCTGCCCGCTCGCGTCCGCAAGCAGCTGCAGCACGGCGCGCGTCTCGATGTCCTGGAAGTTCAGCGTCAGGCGCTCGCCGGTGTACACCGGTTTGTCGTCCTGCACGGCGGCGGTCTTGTGGGGCGGCTGCACCTCGACGACGTACTGGTCGTCGGACTGGTACGCGAGCTGCTCGTATTCGCCGTTCGCGGTGATCGAGATGCGCACGCCGTTGCCGACCCGCGAGACGTCGAAGCCGTTGATCGGCGTCCCGAAGTCCTGGGCGTCGTAGCGGCGCAGGAATTTCGGCGCGATGTCCGCGTCCAGGTCGACGACGATCTGGTTGCCCACCTGGCGCAGATTGATGTGCGTGTGCGGGTCGGTCAGGTTGACGATCACACGGCCGGCACCGTCGGTCCCGCGACGGAAGTCGATCGAGCGGATCTCACGCGGCGCCGTGGCGCCGCCGCCCTCGCCGACGCGAGTCGGTGTCACGGTGTTGGTGGCCGTAGCGCTCGAGCCGCCCTGGCTCGTGCCGAGCATGACGACGATGTTGTTGCCGTCGACGCGGGTCTCGTACGGGACCATCTTGTCCAGGTTGAGCACCAGGCGGGTGCGATCCTTGGTCTCCGCGGCCACGATCGAAGTCAGCCCGGAGGTGTTCACGTCGATGCGCCGCGAGGGCAGTGCGATCGTCGTGTTGGGCAGGTCAAAGGAGATGCGTGCGGGATTGTCGATGGTGAACGACAGCGGCGTGGGGGCCGGGCCCGACAGGCGCATCGTCAGCTGCAGCTGCTGGCCGGGCAGCGGCTGGACGTCGACCGTCTCGAGCTTCGGTCCGTCGGCGGCTTGCACGGGTGCGGCGGCGAAGGCCACGAGCGCAGCGGCCATCGCCACCCAGGGGGTGAACAAGGCAGCCAGGATCGGATTCGTCGGGCGATGGGGTTTCATTCTGTAGCTCCCTGGGGCGCAGGTCACTGGTTCAGGGCGATGCCGGCGGGGCGCTCGATATACCCGCCGACGCCGTCCGGAACGATTTCGGTCAAACTGATCTTGGCAGCGGTGATCCCGGTGATCTTGCCGTCCGCCTGGCCGAGGTAGTTGCCGGTGGTGACGCGATGGACCAGGCCATCTCTCGTCTGTACCAGGCCGTACATCCGATCGCCCAGACGCAACGTGCCGACCATCCGCAAGGTGTCGAGCGGAAACTGTTCGAGGAACTCCCGATTGCGCTTGGAGTCCGGCCGCAGCCCCCCGTTGCTGGTGCCCGGCACGCTCGGCATGAACGGCGAGCGCAGATCGGCCGCGGAATAGATGAACGTCTCGTAGGGCTTCACTTCCGGAAGCGGCTCGACGCGGCCGCCGGACTCGTGCTTGGTCTCATCGATGAAGCGCGTCAGCTCGTCGTCGGCGCTCGAGCAGGCCGCGAGACCCACGAGCAAGCTGCAGGTGAAGCTGCTCAGAAGGACCAGCCGGCCGACGCCGAACGGCGCGCGCGCGAGCCCGAGCTTTGCAGCTGCGGCTCGACCCAGCCGGTGCCAGCGCCCGCCGGGCGCGATGTAGGTTGTTGGTTGCATAATGACCGCCCCGAGCCTGTTACGGATCAGCGCCTCCCCTTCTTGGGTTTCTTGGCAGCTTCCGCCGCGGCAATCTCATCGTCATCCAGATAGCGATAGGTCTTGGCCGTCACATCCAGCTGCAGCTGATCGTAGGCATCGCGCGAGTCGGTCTTGATCTCGATGTCGTGCAACGTGACGATGCGCGGCAGTGCGGCGATGCCGCTCACGAACTCGCCGAACTGGTGATAGCTCCCGGTGAGCCGGATCTTGATCGGCTGCTCGGCATAGAAGTCCTTCTTCACTTCCGGCTGCGGCTGGAACAGCTTCTGCGACAGTCCGGCGCTCTGGCCGGTCTGCGAGATGTCCACCAGCAGGCTCGGCACTTCGGTCTTGCCGGGGAGCTGGCGCAACAGTGCGCCGAAGGAGCGCTCGATGTCCTGCAGCTGCTGCTTGTAGACCGCGAGGTTCACCGCCTTGGCGTGCTTGGTCTTGAACTCGCTGCGCAAGCCGTGCTCTTCGGTCTTCTCGCGATCCAGCTGCGAGCTCATGTCGTTCCACACGAACAGGTAGGTGAATCCGACCGACAGCACGACGAATGCGAGCGCGACCGCCGCGACGTGCACCACCAGCGGCCAGCGGCCGGGGTCGCGCGGGTCCAGGGACCGCAGTTCCTCCATCAGGTTCATGGCTGC
>DATNEN010000076.1:0-3311 GCA_035552975.1 Steroidobacteraceae bacterium | reverse complement strand
ATGTTGACCACGGCCGGCCCGTACCTCTGCACCATGGTGCTGAAGTCAGGCAGCACGGCCTGGGCGTTGCCCGTGGCAGGTGCGGTCTGCACCGGTGCCTGCGTGACGTGCGCGGGCGCTTGCGCCCGCACGGTGTAGGTATAGAGCGCGCCCAGCGGTGCGGCGATGATGGCGCCGAGCGCCGCCGCGGCGAGCGGCTTGCTGTACTTTTTCGGGGTCGGGTTCATTGGGGTCTCCACTGGAAACACTGCCGGCCGTTCTGGCCCTGCGTGAGACCCTAGACCGAGAGACTTAAGTGACCCTTAAGAGGGGGCCAAGGGGAAGCTGACGGTCGCCGCCAGTCCCGCGCCGGCTGGCCCGCTCTCCAGGCTGACGGTGGCGCCGTGGGCGGTGGCTATGGATTTGACGATGGACAGCCCCAGCCCACTGCCCGGCGGGGAGGTTCCCGGTCGCCGATAGAAACGATCAAACACCCGGGAGCGGTCTTCGGGCGGAATGCCCGGGCCCGTGTCGACAACCCTGAGGACCGCCCGCTCTGGCGTCCCGCTGCGCTGCACTGCAACATCGACGCGCCCCTCCGCTGGGGTGTAGCGGACTGCGTTGTCCACCAGGTTGCGCAGCAGCGTGCGCAGCGCATCGGGATCGCCGACGACCACGGCCGGCTGCGATTCGGAGATGCCCAGATCGATGTTCTTGGCGTCGGAGACCGGGATGAGCTCGGTGACGACCTCACGAGCGAGCTCGTCGAGGGCGACCTGAACTTTCGCCGGCTCGCCCCGCGACTCCTGACGCGCCAGTGACAGCAGCTGCTCCACGAGGCGGATCGCGCGATGCACACCCGCGGACAGCTTCTCGGTTGCTTCCAATCGCTCGGCTTCGGTGCCGGCTCTTGCGAGTGCGCCCATCTGCAGGTGCAACGCAGTGAGCGGAGTGCGGAGCTCATGCGCCGCATCCAGCATGAATGCGCGTTCACGACCCAACGCGGCACCCAGGCGTGTGAGCAGATCGTTGAGAGCGCCTACGAGCGGACGTACCTCGTCAGGTAACGGCTGATCCGGAAGCGGCTGCAACTCGTTCACACCACGCGACTTCACGAGGAGGGTCAGCCCCTTCAACGGCTCCAGTGCGAGGCCCACGGCGACCCAGATGAGAATTCCGAGAACCGGGAGCAAGAGGGCGAAGGGTCGGAGGGCGCGCAAGGCCAGAACCGCGGCCTGGTCCTGACGAACGCTCATCGGCTGTGCGACCTGCACGACTTTCGTGGGTCTCTGCACGCCGTACACACGCCAATGTCCCTCACTGGTGGTGACGTTGGAGAAGCCGATCCGGGTGATGGCGGGCAGGAGCTTGTGATTCTGCGACCAGTACAGCAGATCGCCATCGATCGTCCACACCTGCACGACGAAGTCGTACGCCGCATCGCTCGGCGGGATCTGCGATTCGAGTTGATACTCCACGGGCTGGTCGCCCAGCAGCAGCGCGGTCTGGCGCAACTCGTAGTCGAAGAAGGTATCGGCCTCGTTCAAGGCATTGAGGTACACGATCCAGCCGCCGGCCGCGCCGACCACCACGACGCCGCCCAGCAGCCACAGAAGCAGACGTGTTTTCAGCGAGCTCACTGCGTGGGCCTCACGCGGTAGCCGACGCCGCGAACATTGAGGATGAAATCCGCGCCCAGCTTGCGTCGCAGCCCGTGGATGTGGACCTCGACCGCGTTGCTTTCCACTTCCTCGCCCCAGCCATAGAGCCGCTCCTCGATCTGCGATCGGGAGTGAATGGTGCCGGGACGCTCCAGCAGCAACTGCAGCAGCGCGAATTCCTTCGGAGACAGATCCACCTCGCGCCCATCGCGGCTGACCGCATGCGTGGCCGGATCCAGTGTCACGCCCAGGTGCTCGATCAGTGGCGCCGGACGCCCGGACTTGCGACGCAGCAGGGCCCGGATCCTCGCGGCCAGCTCGTCCAGGTCGAAGGGCTTCACCAGGTAGTCGTCGGCTCCGGCATCGAGCCCCTGAATACGGTCCGAGACCGCATCCCGGGCGGTGATGATGAGCACCGGCAAGGACTGACGGCGCGCCCGCAGAGCTCGCAGCACCTGGAGGCCATCCTTGCGCGGCAGGCCCAGGTCCAGCAACGCCAGGTCGAACCCTTCCGTGCGCAACACACGGTCGGCCGAGTCGCCGTCGTAGACCCAATCGACCGCGAAGCCGTCCCGCTTCAGGCCGGTGCGAATCGCTTCGCCGATCATCGCGTCGTCTTCTACCAGGAGCAGTCTCATTTTCTGACAAAATCCAAGGTCCTGGCGCTACTGTCAACGGCCGGAGCCTTATCCTGAGCCCTCCCCCCACTCTGCGTACCGAGGCTCTCCGGCTCGGCCTGGACCTGTCGGAGCGGGACGCCGCGCGTCTCGTCAAGCTGCTGGACGAGCTGGCGCGCTGGAACCGGACGTACAACCTCACCGCCATCAGAACACCTGAGAAGATGGTGACTCACCATCTCCTGGACAGTCTCGCCATACATGCGGATCTGCAGGGCGAGAGGGTCGCGGATGTGGGTACGGGCGCCGGCTTCCCCGGATTGCCGCTCGCCGTGGTGCATCCACACCGGCGGTTCACGCTGATCGACTCCAACGGCAAAAAGGTGCGCTTCGTCTCGCACGCGGCGCGCCTGCTGGAGCTGACCAACGTCGAAGCCCGGCACGCCCGAGTCGAATCGGTCATCGGGCCATTCGACAGCGTGATTGCCCGGGCGTTCGCCGCGTTACCCGACCTGCTCCCGGCGATTGCCGCGCTGTGCGATCGCCATACGCGCGTAGTCGCGATGAAGGGGAAGTGGCCGGCTCAGGAGCTCGAGCGCCTGCCTGCGGGCTGGCAAGTGGAATATGCCCGGCCGATCGAGGTGCCCGGGCTCGGCGAGCAACGCTGTGTGATTGCCCTGCGGAGGGCCGGGGACGCCGAGTAGGCCTGCCCGCTCCCCCGGTCAGGGAGAGCGGGCGGCCCTCATGTCATTGCTTCACGCCGTCGATGACCTTCGGCGCCGCAGTGACCGTGGGCATCGTGCCCAGGTACTCGCTGTCCGCGGAGTCGCTCGGATCATGCAGCCCGCCCGAGGGCAGGCTCAGCGGCGTCAGTGCCATGTTGGAGCACTGCGCCGCGTTGCTGCCGAGGCTCTTCAGCAGAATGGCGCCCTGCAGGGCTTTCACGACCAGCGGGGTCGACGTGCCGCCCGGCAGCGCGGGCAGCGTGAGGGTCGTGCCATCGGGAATGGAGAACATCGGCACGTAGCTCACGCCCGGGCTGCCGCAATTCGCC
>DATNEN010000075.1:0-3456 GCA_035552975.1 Steroidobacteraceae bacterium | reverse complement strand
CTCGCCGAACAGCGCCAATGCGATCCGCGTAAAAACGTTGGCGCGTGCGGCTCCGCCACGCTCGAGAATGGCAGCCCGCGCCCGTGCCATGTGCGGGGCATCCGGACTTTCACCGGCCAGCTTCAGCGCGAAGTACGCCTTGACCGTGCAGCTGATGTCCAGATCGCCGCCGTAGTAAAGCGGCCAACCGCCGTGATCCGCCTGGCGCGCCCGCAGGTACGCGGCGAGCTTGGCCTCCAGCGGCGGGTCGGGCTCCCCGAGGTAATGGAGCATCATGATGTATTCGGCGGGGATCGTGCAGTCCGCCTCGAGCTCGAATGTCCAGTAGCCCGACCCGTCCTGCCGGTTGGTCAGGGCACCACGGGCGCCACGCATCGCCCGGTCGAGCACGGCCACTCGATTGAGCTCTTCGAGGTCGGCACGCCGGGGGACACGTAACTGGGCGATGCTCGCATCGCGAGCCGGAGAACTATTCAAAGGCCAGATCTCCCTTCGGATCGACGGGCTGACCGGTCCTGGGGGACATGCAGCGCACCGTGCCCATATTCGGTCTTGACGAGGTGAACGGCGGCGCGCGGCGGACGGCGGGACAGCACCGAGGCCAGCGGCAGGCCGCGGGCTGCGCGATCGAACAGGCGCCGCAACATCCAGTCGCTGCGGATCGCCACGTTGGTCAGGAGCTGCGTCATGGCGACGGCGCGGCGCGACACCTTCACCTGCGCGCCGGAGGTGAAACCGGGCGTCCGGTGAATCCTCTGCAGCGTCAGCACGGCAAGGCCGATGGCCCACACGCAGAAGCGGCGAATTCCCGTCTCGTTCCGGGGAATCGACAAAGTGAAGGCAAGGGCATCGCGCAGGTGCGCATGCGCAACTCCGACCAGCTCACTCATCGCGGCGTCGAAGCGCGCATCCGGCTCGCCGGCGCGCAACGTCTCCAGCTCGAGCCCGTGGCGGGTGAACACTTCCTGTGGAAGCCAGCATGCGCCCCGGGCGCGATCCTCCCAGACATCCTTCAGGATGTTGGTCATCTGCAACCCCTGGGCGAAGGAAACGTCCAGCTCGTGCAGCGCGCTGCGGCGTTGGGCGATCCGCGCAGAGTAGGCGCAGAACAGCTCCGTGAGCATCTGCCCGACGACGCCCGCAACGTAGTAGCAGTAGTCGTTCAGGTCGCTCGAGCCCGGCAGGCCGCGCAGGCTCGCGGTCTGCTGGAACTGATGCATCCCGCTGCACATCAGCTCGACGCAACGCTGGATGGCGAGGCGCTGCTGCTCACCCAGAGTGCGGGTCACCCGGACCACGCGTCCCATGTTCAAAGCCAGGTCCCGCTCGGCCGCCAGGGTCCGCTCCGACAGGGCCGGAAGCAGGTCCTTGGTCAGCGCACCCGCCTCCTCCCGGCCGCATAGCACCCCGACGAAGCGGTGCAACAGCCCAAGCGTCGCGGCAGCCGAGACGGTCGTCTCATCCTCGATGGTGTCGGCTATCCGACACAGCAGGTAAGCATTCGTAACGGGCGTGCGCAACGCTTCCGGCAGCTGCGGAATCGTCAGCGCAAAGGTGCGCGACACATGCGGCAGGATCCGATCCTGATAATCCTCATCGGAGGTGCTGGCATCCATGGTGGTGAGTGTCTCGCAGGACCTGCGCCGTCGCAATCCGCCGCCCTGGAGGCCGGTCAATAGCTACGGGCCAGCAGCCAACCGGCCAGCGAGCGCAGCGGCTCGGCGCGTGCCCCGAACGGCGTGAGCGCCTCCAGGGCCTGGGTGTGCAGCCACCGGACTCGCTCCTGCGAGGCCGGGATGCCGATAACGGCCGGATGGGTCGGTTTGCCACGCTCGCTGTCCGCGCCGGTCGCCTTGCCCAGCGTCGAGACGTCCCCGAGCACGTCCAGCAGGTCATCCTGGATCTGGAATGCCAGTCCGATGGGGTCGGCGAAGTAGCCGAGCGCCTCGTGCAGGCGGGCATCCAGTGCCGGCGCACAGGCCGCGGCCATCATGATACTCACGCGGATCAGGGCTCCGGTCTTGCGCGCATGCATCTCCTCGACCTGCGCGATGCCGACCCGCTTGCCCTGCACCGCCAGATCGATGGCCTGTCCACCTGCCATGCCAAAGGTGCCGCTGGCCTCCGCCAGCAGATCCACCAGCCGCAGCCGCGTGCTGGCCGAGTCCGGCAGGGCTGGATCGCGAGCCAACACCTGAAACGCCAGCGTCTGCAGGGCATCCCCGACCAGCACCGCCGTCGCCTCGTCGAAGGCTTTGTGGCAGGTGGGACGGCCGCGGCGCAGGTCGTCATCGTCCATCGCCGGCAGGTCATCGTGCACCAGGGAGTAGACGTGGATGAGCTCGATCGCGCAGGCGGCGGCCTCCACCTGCCTGTCTTCCAGCCCCACCGTGCGTGCCGTGGCAAACACCAGTGCGGGACGAATCCGTTTCCCCCCACCCAGGACGCTGTAACGCATGGCTTCGTGCAGGCGCGTGGGGATCGCATCGGCGTGCGGGAGGCGGGCCTCCAGGGCCGCTTCCATCCGCACACGCCATTCTTCCAGCTGCGCCGCAAACGCGTCGCGCTTGGCCGGCTGAGCCGGTCCGGCGCCCTGCGCCGGTGCCGCGCTGTTCACGTCCCCGCTTCCGCTACACGCATCATGGCAACCGCGAGCCTCGATCGGCGGACCGGTGGGACAACTTCACATCCTGCACGGCGACCGTCGCGACGGTGCGCCGTACATGCTCGCCGTCGCCATAGGTCACAGGCAGCTCGGGCGCCATCGGACCCGTCAGCTCCGGGCCCCATAGGGCCGCCTTGAGTGCCTTGAACGGATGAGTGAACGCGTCGTTGACCGCCGTGCCTTCGAACCCGCAGTGCGCCATGCAGTTGTCGCAGGCGGGGTTGCGGCCCACGCCGTACTTGTCCCACGCGGTTTCTTCCATCAGCGACTTGAAGCTGCTCGCGTGCCCCTCGTCGGTGAGCAGGTAACACGGCCGCTGCCAACCGAAGAGGTTGTAGGTCGGAGTGCTCCACGGCGTGCACTGATAGGCCTGATTGCCCGCCAGGAAATCCAGGAACAGCCCGGAGTGATTGAACGACCAGCGGGTACGCGCGCCGCCCAGCCGCGCCCCGGTGCGCCGCCCGCGCTTGAAGATCTCGCGGAACAGCCGCTTGCTGGCGCTGCGCCCGAGAAAGACATCCTGCCGCGGAGCATGGTGGTAGCTGTAGCCGGGAGAGACGGTGATGCCTTCGATCCCCAGCGTCATCGCCTCATCGAAGAAGGCCGCCACGTCATCGGGATTCTCGCCGCTGAAGAGCGTGCAGTTGACGGTGACGCGGAAGCCCTTGGAGCGCGCGAGCTTGATCGCCGCGACCGCCTTGTCGAACACGCCCTCCTGACACACCGATTCGTCGTGCCGCTCACGGCTGCCGTCCAGGTGGATCGAGAAGGTCAGGTACGGCGAGGGGGTG
>DATNEN010000074.1:0-11915 GCA_035552975.1 Steroidobacteraceae bacterium | reverse complement strand
CACGTGGAGCACGGCGAGACTCTTCTTCAGGCCGTCGTTCGCGAAGTGCGCGAAGAGACCGCCTGGCGTTTCGAGCCCAAAGCGCTGATCGGCGTGTATCTGTGGCGCAATCCTGCTTCCGGCCGCTCGTACCTGCGTTTTGCATTCACCGGCACGGTCGCCGATCACGACGCCACCCAGCCGCTGGACCGCGGCATCGTGCGCACCCACTGGCTGTCCCGAGCGGAGCTGCTGGCACGTGAACCCCAGCTGCGCAGCCCCCTCGTCATGCGCTGCATCGAGGATTATCTCGATGGGACGCGCAAGCCACTGGCCTCCGTCGGGAAGCTGAATCTCGCCACTGCTGCGACGGTCACCGCCCAGTCGATCTGAGGCCGACGGGCTCGGACGACGACGCCTCTGTATCGCCCGCGCCCTCGCGCCCGCGTCCTGTGTCCGCCCCCCGCGCCCGCCCACGTCCCCTCGCGTCCGCGCCCCGCGCCCTGCGTCGCCGTCCCGGGCCCGCCCCGCGTCGGCGTCGCGCGTGTGGAGCGTCGCCGACGTTTTGGTCCAGCCCGCGTAGAATTCCTGCCATGCCCTCCACCCGCGTCATCGTTGGCCTCTCCGGCGGGGTCGATTCCGCCGTCGCCGCCCTGCTCCTGCAGGAACAGGGCTGGGATGTGCAGGGGCTCTTCATGAGCAACTGGGACGAGGACGACGATGGCTACTGCACGGCGGCTCAGGATTTCCAGGACGCCCGCGCGGTCGCCCGAGAGCTCGGCATACCGTTGCACCGTGTCAGCTTCGCCGCACAGTATCGCGCGCGGGTGTTCGAACACTTCCTGCGCGAGCACGAGGCCGGGCGCACCCCGAATCCCGACGTGCTGTGCAATCGCGAAATCAAATTCGGCGTGGCGCTCAATTACGCGCGCAGGCTCGGGGGTGAGCTGTTTGCCACCGGCCATTACGCGCGCATCCTCAAACGAGGATCGAGCGTCGAGCTGCACAAAGCCCGGGACGCTGCCAAGGATCAGAGTTACTTTCTGCACGCCGTCGACCCCAGCCTGCTGGGCTGCACGCTGATGCCGCTCGGGGAGCTGGAGAAGGCCGCCGTCCGCGAGCGCGCGCGTCAGGCAGGTCTGCCCGTGTTCGACAAGCCCGACAGCACCGGAATCTGCTTCATCGGAGAGCGCCCCTTCCGGGAGTTTCTCGCGCAGTTCCTGCGCGAGGCACCAGGACCGATCCAGACTCCCGAGGGCGAGCGTCTCGGCACGCATCGCGGTCTCCCCTTCTATACTCTCGGTCAGCGCGAGGGCCTGCAGATCGGCGGTCGGCGCGGAGCCACCGAGCAGCCCTGGTACGTGGGCGCCAAAGATGCCGATAAAAATGCGCTGATCGTGGTCCAAGGCCACGATCACCCGCTTCTGTCGAGCACTGAGCTGACGACGGAAGCGATGCATTGGCTCGCCGCTCGCCCCGCCGCACCCCTGCGCTGCACGGTCAAGGTGCGATACCGGCAGGCGGACCAGCCCGCGACACTCGAGCCGCGAGAAGACGGCTCGGCGAGGATCGTCTTCGAGCGCCCCCAGCGAGCAGTCACGCCTGGGCAGTACGCCGTGGCGTACCAGGAAGAGCGGTGCCTTGGGGGCGGAGTCATCGCGAGCACAGGTATAATTCCGCGCTTGTCACAGCGGAGGTTCCATGACGAATAGCTTCAAGGCACGTTCGGCCCTGCAGGTGGGCGATCGCTCGTATGAGATTTGGAGCCTGGCGGCCCTGCCTCGCGAGAAGGTGGCCCGCCTGCCCTATTCCTTGAAGATTCTTCTGGAGAACCTGCTGCGCTTCGAGGACGGGGTGAACGTCACCCGCAAGGACATTGAAGCGCTGCTGGATTGGGACCCCGCGGCGACGCCCTCGTACGAGATCGCTTTCACGCCGGCGCGGGTGATTCTGCAGGACTTCACCGGGGTGCCCTGTGTAGTGGACCTGGCGGCGATGCGCGATGCGATCGTGCGACTCGGCGGCGACGCCGAGCGAGTCAATCCGCTGGCGCCCGCCGAGCTGGTGATCGACCACTCCGTGCAGGTCGATGAGTACGGCACCGCGGGCGCCCTCGCTGCCAACAACAAGATCGAGTTTGCCCGCAACGGGGAACGCTACGCATTCCTGCGCTGGGGCCAGACCGCTTTCCGCAACTTCCAGGTCGTGCCGCCCAACACCGGCATCGTGCACCAGGTGAACCTGGAGTACCTCGGCCGGGTGATCTTCGACGCCGCCCTCGACGGCAAGCACCAGGCCTACCCGGACACCCTCGTCGGCACCGATTCGCACACCACCATGATCAACGGCCTGGGCGTGCTCGGCTGGGGCGTCGGGGGCATCGAGGCCGAAGCGGCCATGCTCGGCCAGCCGGTCACGATGCTCATCCCGCAGGTCATCGGCTTTCGGCTGGCCGGGCAGCTGCAGCCCGGCGCCACGGCCACGGACCTGGTGCTGACGGTCACCGAGCAGCTGCGCAAGAAGGGTGTCGTCGACAAGTTCGTGGAGTTCTTCGGCGACGGCCTCGCCAACCTGCCGCTCGCCGACCGCGCCACCATTGCCAACATGGCGCCCGAGTACGGCAGCACATGCGGCATTTTCCCCATCGATGCCGAGACCGTGCGCTACCTGGAGCTCTCCGGCCGCACGCGTGAGCGCATCGACCTGGTGACGGCCTATGCCAGGCACCAGGGCATGTGGCGCAACCAGGGCGAGCAGCCGGCCGTCTATACCGATGTCCTGGAGCTGGACCTGGGGAGCGTCGAGCCGAGCCTGGCGGGCCCGCGCCGGCCGCAGGACCGTGTGCCGTTGAAGTCGGCCAAGAGCATCTACGGCACCCACCTGAAAAAATCGGCCGAGGAGCGCGCTGCGAAGAACACCTCCGCCGGCAAGGGCGCGGCCCAGGTGTCCTTGGATGGGCAGACGTTCGAGCTGAAGGACGGCGCGGTACTCATTGCGGCCATCACGAGCTGCACCAACACGTCGAACCCTTCGGTCATGCTCGGAGCGGGCCTGCTCGCCCGCAAGGCCCATGCACGCGGCCTGAAGGCCAAACCGTGGGTCAAGACCAGCCTCGCGCCCGGCTCGCGCGTGGTGACCGACTATTTCACCAAGGCCGGCGTTCTCAACGATCTCGCTTCGGTCGGCTTCGACGTGGTCGGCTACGGCTGCACCACCTGCATCGGCAACTCCGGGCCGCTGAAGGCGGAGATTTCCGCGGGCGTGAAAAGCGGCGATCTCATCGCCTGCTCGGTGCTCTCCGGCAATCGTAACTTCGAGGGCCGCGTGCACCCCGAAGTCCGCATGAATTTCCTGGCCTCGCCGCCGCTGGTGGTCGCCTACGCGCTGGCGGGCACCCTGGACATCGATCTCACCCGCGAGCCCCTGGGCACTGACAGCTCCGGCAAGCCGGTGATGCTGGCGGAGATCTGGCCGAGCGACCAGGAAGTGCAGGCGCTGCTGAGGCGCTCCATCGACTCGCAGATGTTCCGCCAGAGCTACGCGAAGGTGTTCACCGGCGATGACAACTGGACTCGCATCCAGATACCTGCCGGCAAGCGCTACACCTGGGATACGAAGTCCACGTACGTGAAGAACCCGCCCTACTTCGAGGGCATGACCATGACGCCGCCGGCGCTGAGCGACATTCACGGTGCCCGCGCGCTCGCGGTGCTCGGGGATTCGGTCACGACCGACCATATCTCCCCTGCCGGCAACATCGCCAAGACCAGTCCTGCCGCCCGCTATCTGATCGAGCAGGGCGTGCAGCCGGTGGACTTCAACTCCTACGGCGCACGGCGTGGCAACCACGAGGTGATGATGCGTGGCACGTTCGCCAACATCCGCTTGCGCAATCTGCTGGTGCCGGGTGTCGAAGGCGGAGTCACCATCCATCTGCCGAGCAACGAGCAGACCTCCATCTACGACGCGGCGATGCGTTACAAGAAGGACGGAACTCCTCTCATCGTGATCGCGGGGCGCGAGTACGGCACGGGCTCATCCCGTGACTGGGCGGCAAAGGGCACGATGCTGCTGGGCGTGAAAGCGGTCATTGCGGAAAGCTTCGAGCGCATCCACCGCTCGAACCTCATCGGGATGGGGGTGGCACCGCTGCAGTTCCAACCGGGCCAGAACGCACAATCTCTCGGGCTCACGGGCAAGGAGGTCTACGAGCTCACCGGCCTCGGCGATCCGGCTGCGAAGGAGGTCTCGGTGACGGCCACTCCTGAACGGGGCGAGCCGATCACGTTCAAGGCACGGGTGCGAATCGACACACCGAAGGAGCGTGAATACTTCCGTCACGGCGGCATCCTGCAGTACGTACTCCGGCAGCTGGCGGCGCCTGGACGCGCTGCCTAGGAGCTGGGTGAGTCAACCGGATCGCGCGTGCAGCTCGCAGTCTTCGATCTCGACGGCACCATCACTCGTCGCGATACGCTCCTTCCCTACGTCACCGGTTACCTGAACCGGCAACGGTGGTGGGGCTGGCCGGGGATGTTACGGGTCGTTCCGACCGTCGGACGGTTTGCGCTGGGCAAGACCGACCACGGTCAGTTGAAGGCCGCGTTCATCAAGTCGACGCTCGCCGGGAGCACGCGCTCGGAACTGTCCAACTGGACCGAAAAGTTCGTGCGGGCATTGCTCGAAGACGGTCTCTTCGGGGATGCCCGCGCGCAGATCTCGACCCACCGGCAAGCGGGCGATCGGCTGGTCCTGATGAGCGCCAGCACCGACCTCTATGTGCCCGCTGTCGCTCGCTCCTTGGGCTTTCATGAGGTGGTCTGCACGGGCGTGCGCTGGGACGGCGACCGGCTGCGGGGCGACCTCGCCACGCCGAATTGTCGCGGCCCGGAGAAGACCCGCTGCCTGAAGGAGCTGCAGCAGCGCTACCCGCACCTCCCGAGCGTGGCCTATGGCAACGCCAGCAGCGATATCGACCACCTGCAGGCCGCTACGCGGGGCGTTCTCGTGAACGGCTCGCCTGCTGCCCGCCAGATGGCCGCCCGCGTGGGCGTCGTCTGCGTGAGCTGGCGCTGACGGGATCCGCTCGCCGCTGTAACCTTTTGGTCATTAGACAGGTCTAATGCGTGTGCTCTGATTACATTTACGGGTGAAACCTATGGCCGTCCGGCTCCCCACGATCGCTCCGTCTGAAATCACTCCTCCCGAGGTGTTCTTCAACCGTCGCAAGCTCCTGGCCGGCGCCCTGGCGAGCGGCGCGAGCGCCCTGGTGCACGCAGGCGATTCGCCTCCGCCCGCCGGCGGCGCGCTGCAATACAAGAACAACCCGCAGTACTCGGTGACGGAGAAGCCGAACAAGTACGAGGAGATCACGAACTACAACAACTACTACGAGTTCGGGACGGACAAGGACGACCCGGCGCAATACGCCCATACGCTGAAGACCGAGCCCTGGAGCGTCACGATCGACGGCGAGGCCGAGGTCAAGGGCAAGTTCGCACTCGAGGACATCCTCAAGCCGCATCCGCTCGAGGAGCGCATCTACCGCTTCCGCTGCGTCGAGGCCTGGTCGCTGGTCGTCCCGTGGGTGGGCTTCCCGCTGGCCGATCTGGTGGCGCGCTTCAAGCCCACCAGCAAAGCGAAATTCGTCGGCTTCACCACTCTCATGGACCCCAAGAACATGCCGGGCGAGCGCCAGCCGATCCTGGAGTGGCCCTACGTCGAGGGGTTGCGGATGGATGAGGCGATGCACCCCCTGACACTGATGGTCGTGGGTCTCTACGGGAAGGTCCTGCCCAACCAGGACGGTGCGCCCCTGCGCTTGATCGTGCCCTGGAAGTACGGCTTCAAGAGCATCAAGTCCATCGTCAAGATCAGCTTCCTCGAGCGCGCACCGCGCACCACCTGGAACATCGCGGCACCGAACGAATACGGGTTCTTCGCCAACGTGAACCCTCATGTGGACCACCCGCGCTGGAGCCAGGCTACGGAGCGGCGGATCGGCGCGCCCTTCCTGTCCGAGCGCCGACCCACGCTGATGTTCAACGGCTACGAGCAGCAGGTTGCGAGCCTCTACAAGGGACTGGACCTGCGGCGCTACTTCTAGCTTGTGCGTGAGCTTGAGATATGCAACCTTTTCGTTGCATTCGGCGCCGAGTCGCCGATAATATGCAACTCGGGGGTTGCATATGAGAAACACCGATCGCAGCGAGAAACAGATCTTCCTGAAGGCCCCGCGCAGCGCGGATGCGGCGCACCTGTTCGCTGCGTTGGGAGATGAGACCCGTCTGAAGCTGGTGGCCCGGCTGTGCACGGCCGGGCCACTCTCGATCGCGCGGCTGACCAATGGCACCGCCGTCACCCGTCAGGCGATCACGAAGCATCTGACCGTCCTGGCCGATGTGGGCATCGTGCGCGGCATGCGCAATGGCCGCGAACGTGTCTGGGAAGTGGAGCCGCGGCAGCTCGAGGAAGCCCGGCGTTACCTCGATCTGATCTCCCGGCAGTGGGATGAGTCCCTCGGACGCCTGCAGCTGCTGGTCGAACGGAGCTGAAGTGTTGAACGTCGAGCAGCGCTACCGATTCCTCTACAAGCCGGTCGTGTTCATCGCGAGCCTGTTGCCGCTGGCGTGGATGCTGTGCGGCGCATTCGGCTGGCTCGGCCAGAGCCTCGGACCCGACCCGGTGAAGCGCCTGGAGCACTTCTGCGGCCAGACAGCGCTGAATTTCCTCATGGGCACGCTGGCGGTGAGCCCGCTGCGGGAGCTGGCCAAGTGGCCGCACGTCCTCAGGCTGCGCCGCATGCTGGGCCTGTTCGCGTTCTTCTATGTCCTGCTGCACTTCAGCATCTACGTGGTGCTCGACCAGGAGCTCGCGTTCCGTTCCGTGCTCGCCGACGTCGCCAAGCGGCCCTACATCACGATCGGGTTTGCGGCGCTGCTGATGTTGATTCCGCTCGCGATCACCTCGACCAACCGGATGATGCGGCGGCTGGGTCGCCGCTGGCAGAAGCTGCACCGCCTGATCTACCTCATCGCGGTGCTGGGCGTGTGGCACTACTACTGGCAGGTGAAGCGCGACGTGCGCGAGCCTCTGTTGTACGTAGCGATCCTGGCGGTGCTGCTCGGATACCGCTATGTCCGCTGGCGGCGCCAGCGCGCGCGCAGCCAGCAGGCCCGCACCAAGCTCACATCGACGTCCGCACCTGCCACAGCTCAGGAAAGAAACTGAGCTCCAGCGCCTTCGCCAGGTACGACACGCCGCCCGTGCCCCCCGTGCCGGGCTTGTAGCCGATGATGCGCTCGACCGTCTTCAGGTGATGAAAGCGCCATAGCTGGAACTTGTGGTCCAGGTCGACCAGGCGCTCGGCCAGCTCGTACAGATCCCAGTCGGCTTCCGCGTTGTGATAGACACCCAGCCAGGCGCCGGCTACCTGCTTGCTGGCCCGGTAGGGCTCCCGGAAGTCGCGCACGACGTAGTCGTCCGGAATACCGTAGCCGCGCCGGCTCAGCAACCTCAGGACCTCATCGTAGAGCGAGGGCGCTGCGAGCGCCGCCTGCAGAGCCTCATAGGCCTCAGCGTCGCGCTTGTGCACCGCGACCATGTCTGCGTTCTTGTTGCCCAGGCGAAACTCCAGCATCCGGTACTGGAACGACTGGAACCCCGAGGAGCGGCCGAGCGCGTTGCGAAACGCGGAGTAGTCGAACGGCGTCATGGTCGACAACACGTCCCAGCTGGCGATGAGCTGCGTCTGCACACGTGAGATGCGCGCAAGGCTCTTGAAAGTGGGCCCGAGGTTATCGCGCTGCACGCACTTGAAGACACCGTCCAGCTCGTGCAGTACCAGCCGCATCCACAGCTCAGAGGTCTGGTGCACGATGATGAACATCATCTCGTCGTTCTCGTTGGAGAGCGGCCGTTGTGCATCCAGCAGCTTGTTCAGGTGCAGGTACTCACCGTAGGACAGCGAGGACCCGAGCTCCCAGTGCACGGCCTCGTCCGAGAGATCGACTTTGGCGGACTTGTCGTACGGGGGTGTCGTGGTCATGGTGAGCGCTCGTCTGCGAAGACCCACGCGGGGACCCGTCGCCAGCCGTCCAGCAATTCCCGGTCGAGCCCGGAGTAGTCCGGACAATGCCGTGCGACGCGCTGCCAGAAGCTGTGGGAGTGGTTCATGTGCAGGGTGTGCACCAGCTCGTGGATGAGAAGGTAGCGGACCACCGGGGGGCGTTGGAACAGCAGGCAACAGTTCAGGCTGATCGTGCCGCGCGTCGAGCAGCTTCCCCAGCGCGTGCGCTGCCGCCGGACCAGTATCCGCTCGTACTCGAATCCCAGCTCCTGCGCGCACCTCTCCAGGGTGGGGCCGAGAAACTCGCGCGCCTTGTCCGTCAGCCAGCGGCGCAGCAACACCCGCACCGCGTGGCCGTCGTTCACATTGCCGGTCAGCGTGAGAAGCCCGTCGCCACAGTGCAGCCGCGCTCCGTGTCCGCCGCCGCCAAGGTGTACTCGCCAACTCTGGTTGCTCGCCGGAAGATCTATTCTCGCCGGAGGAAACGGTGCCGGCGGCGCCGCTCTGCGCAGCGCCTCTTCGCGTTTGCGATCGATCCAGTTGCGATGGCGTTCGATGAAGCGCTCGACCGCACGCGCTGAGGTGCGCGCCGGCACGACGACTTCGACGCGGCCGCTGTGAAATACGCGCACCGTGAGCCGACGCGCCCGATCGCTTTCACGGACGAGCCAGCCATTGGTCGCGTCCTTGTCGGACCACAGCGGCAACTGGGGCGTAACCATCTCGAGCATGATTCACACGGAAAGGCTGCTCGCGCGTCCCAATGGGTCGCAGCCCGAGCCGCCGCAGGTGACCGATCATAGCAGCCGGAGCGCCATCGCAGTGAGATGCACCGAAAACGACCGTAGCTTCGATCGCGCACCCAATCTGCTAGCATCGCGCGGCGAGTGCGCACCCAGGATGGACAAGAAAACGATGACCGGACCCATCCTCGAAGTTTGCAATCTGGTGAAGCAGTACGGCGCCGTCACGGCGGTGAGCGACGTCTCCTTCCGCGTGCCCGAGGGCATGTGCTTCGGGCTTCTGGGTCCCAACGGCGCCGGCAAGACCACGACGATCGAGATCATGGAGGGGATTCTCAGCGCTACCTCCGGGGAGGTGCGCTACCGTGGAGAGCCGCTGGGCCAGCGGTTTCGCGAAGAGGCCGGCATCCTCTTCCAGAAAACGGCACTCCAGGACTTCCTGACCGTACGGCAATGCCTCGCGATGTTCCGGGGACTGTACGACCGCGGTCTGGAAGTCGAGGAACTGATCAAGCTCTGCGCCCTGGAGAAGCTCGCCGCCCGGGACAACAGAAAGCTCTCCGGCGGCCAGCAGCAGCGGCTGCTGCTGGCCATCGCACTCGTCAACGATCCGGCGCTGATCTTCCTCGACGAGCCGACCACTGGCCTGGACCCTCAGGCACGACGCAATTTCTGGGAGCTCATCCAGTCCATCAAGGCGCGGCGCAAGACGGTCATCCTCACCACGCACTATATGGAGGAGGCCGAGCTGCTGTGCGATGAGATCGCCATCATGGACAACGGCAAGATCATCGCCCAGGGAACCCCGCGCAAACTGCTGAACGAGCACTTTGCGGAAGTGCTGCTGGAGCTGCCGCGGCACGAGTTTCCGCAGGCCGCCCGGCACCTGCCCTTGACGGTGATCGAGGCCACCGACCGCATCGAAATCACCACCAACGACCTGGATGCGACGCTGCGGACGCTCATGGATGCCCGCGTCCCCCTGCAGAATCTGCGGATTCGTCCGCCGAACCTGGAGGATCTGTTCCTGGAGCTGACCGGCAAGGCCCTGCGCGCATGATCAATCGGCTGCTGTCGGTCTGGCACGCGCGCAATCTCGAGTTCGTCCGCGATCGCAGCACGCTGCTGTTCACTTTGGTGATGCCGGTGATGCTCATCGTGGGAATGAGCTTCGTGTTCGGCGGCCAGGAACGGCCGCTGTTCAAGGTGGGCGTGCTCAGCGCCGCACCGCTCGACAAGAGCGCTCATCCGTTCCTGCATGAGCGCTTCGTCGACTTCGTACCCATCGCGAGCGAATCGGACGGGTTGCACAAGGTCACGCACCAGCAGATCGATCTGCTGCTGGACCTGACGCACCGTGGCGTGACCACCGGCACGGGTGCCGGCGCAGGCGCAAACCCCGGCGCGGCCGCGGGCGCCGGTGCGGGCGCGAACGCAGGCGCTGGCGCGGGCGCTGGCGCTGGCGCGGGCGACCCTCCGGGGCCGCCGCGTTACTGGGTCAACACAGACTCTCCCAAGGGCTACATCGCCGAGAAGCTGCTGCTGGCATCCGCGCCTACCGCCAGACGCGAGCGGGTGACCGGCACCGCGACGCGCTATATCGATTGGCTGTTCCCCGGCATCCTGGGGATGAACATGATGTTCAGCTGCCTGTTTGGCGTCGGCTACGTCGTGCTGCGCTATCGCAAGAACGGCTTTCTGAAGCGCCTCCATGCGACTCCCCTCACCGCCTTTGAATTCCTGAGCGCCCAGGTCCTCTCGCGGCTGTGCCTGATCCTGTTCGTCACGGTCTTGCTGTACATCGGCATCGCCTCGATCATCCATTTCCACTCCGCGGGCAGCCTGCTGCTGCTGTTGGTGCTCGCGGTGCTCGCCTCACTCTCGATGATCGCCCTCGGCCTCACCATCGCTGCGCGCTTCGCCAGCGAGGAGTTGGTGGCCGGGCTGCTCAATCTGCTGACGTGGCCGATGATGCTGCTGTCGGGAATCTGGTTCTCACTCGAGGGCTCCCCGCAATGGGTCCAGTGGCTGGGGAGCATCTTCCCGCTCACTCATCTACTGGAAGCCGCGCGCGCTATCATGCTGGATGGCGCCGGCGTGGCGCAGATCGTGCCGCACCTGATCTACCTGGGCGTGACCGCAGTCGCCTTCCTTGCCTTCGGCGCCTGGTCGTTCCGCTGGCGCATCGAGTGAGGACTGACCATGCGTTTTTTCAGTGACAATACCGGGGGCGCGTGCCCGGAGATCATCGATGCGATCGCGACCGCCAACCGTGGCCTCGAGAAGGCGTATGGCGATGATCCCTGGACGCGTCGCCTGGATGAGGTGCTGAGCGGCTTCTTCGCCAGGCCCGTCCGGGCGTTCGCCGTGGCGACCGGGACCGCGGCCAACTCATTGAGTTTGGCCACCCTGAGCCCTCCCTACGGGGCCATCTTTGCGCACGAGGAAGCGCACATCGTGTGCGATGAATGTGGCGCTCCCGGCTTTTTCTCCGGCGGCGCACAGCTCACGGTGCTCCCTGGGGCACACGCCAAAGTGACGGCCGAGCGTCTGCAGGCCGTCCTGGATGCCCATCCGGTGTCCGTCCATGCAGTTCAGCCGGCGGCCGTCTCCTTGACCCAGGCGACCGAATACGGAACGACCTACCGCCCTGCGGAACTCGCCGCCATCAGCGAGGTCGCCCACGCACGCGGAGTGAAGGTACACATGGACGGCGCCCGCTTCGCCAACTCCGTGGCGTTCCTCGACTGCCATCCCGCGGATGTCACCTGGCGCGCCGGCGTCGACGTGCTGTCCTTCGGAGCCACCAAGAACGGCGCGCTCGGAGCGGAAGCGGTCGTGTTCTTCGATCCCACGGCCGTGAAAGACTTCGAGCTGCGCCGCAAGCGCGCCGGTCACCTGCTTTCCAAGTCCCGATACGTCTCGGCCCAGCTGCTCGCCTATGTCGAAACAGGCGTGTGGCGTCGCAACGCGCTCCGCACAAACGCCCTCGCCCAGCAGATCGCGCGTGCCGCCGGCACCTCCCTCCTCTATCCAGTGGAGGCCAACGAGGTCTTCCTGCGCCTCGGCGCCGAGCGCAAACGCACCCTGCGCACCGCCGGCTTCGAGTTCTACGACTGGGGCCC
>DATNEN010000073.1:0-11723 GCA_035552975.1 Steroidobacteraceae bacterium | reverse complement strand
TCGCGGATCCGGTCGGATTCTGCAAAGTTCCTGGCCTTGCGGGCTTCGAGCCGCGCCGCCACTCGTTGCTCGACTTCGGCATCCGCCAGCACGGGCCTCTGCTCACTGCCCGCCGCCACCGGCATGTGCGCCGACCGCCGGAACCATTCCGCCGGATCCACCCGCAGCAATCCCAGTAGCGAGCCGATCACCCGCAGTTCCGCTGCCAGCGCCACGGCTTTGTCCATCTTGCCCTTGTCGCGCGCCGAGTTGATCTCACGGGTCATCTTCTGAATGATGGCAAGCGCTTCCGGGGTGTTGAGGTCATCATCCATGACCGAGAGGAAGCGAGCGGTGTACTCGCTCGCAACCGCCGGCGCCGTCGGCAGATCCCGCAATGCCGTGTAGATGCGCCCGAGCGCCGCGTCCGCCTGCTCGAGCTGGTCCAGCGAGTAGTTGATCGGTCCGCGATAGTGACTGAGGAGATAGAAATACCGCAGCACCTCCGGATGGCGCAGTGTTTTCAACACCTCGCGGACGGTGAAGAAGTTGCCGAGCGACTTCGACATCTTCTCGTTGTCGACGTTGACGAACCCGTTGTGCACCCACAGATTGACGAAGCGCTCGCCGGTGGCCGCGCAGGATTGGGCGATCTCGTTCTCGTGGTGCGGGAACTTCAGATCCATGCCGCCGCCGTGCAGGTCGAAAGTGTTCCCCAGCAGATCGGTCGACATGGCCGAGCACTCGATGTGCCAGCCCGGCCGGCCCGCTCCCCAGGGGGAATCCCAGGAGGGCTCGCCGGGCTTGGCTCGCTTCCACAGCACGAAATCCAGCGGATCGCGCTTGGACTCATCCACATCGACGCGCGCACCGGCGCGCAGGTCGGCCAGCACCTTGCCGGAGAGCTGGCCGTAGCCCTCGAATCGCGCCACCGCATACATGACATCGCCACTGGCGGCCACGTAGGCATAGTCGCGCTCGACCAGCCTTTCGATCATGGCGACGATCTGCGACAGATACTGGGTCGCGCGCGGCTCGACATCCGGCTTCACCAGGCCGAGCTGCTCGAAGTCTTCGTTGTTCGCCGCGATGTACCGCGAGGTCAGGGCATCGATGCTCTCTCCGTTCTGAGCCGCGCGGTTGATGATCTTGTCGTCGATATCGGTGATGTTGCGAACGTAGGTGACCTGGTAGCCGCGATGACGCAGATACCGTGCGAGGGTGTCGAACACCACCAGCATGCGGCCGTGCCCGATGTGGATGAAGTCGTAGACGGTCATGCCGCAGACATACATCCCGATCTTGCCGGGGACGATCGGCTGCAGCGCCTGCTTCTCGCCGGTGAGGGAGTTGTGGATTCGGATCATGGTGGCGGTCATTGCAAACTCACGCGAATCTGACGAGCCGCTCATAGGCGGCACCGGGGGGCATGGCTTTCAACAGCGGCGCAAGCTCCGGACCGTGCGTCAGCCCGGTCAGCGCCGCCCGCAACGGCATGTACAGGTCCGCCCCCTTGCGGCCGGTCGCCTCACGCACGGCGGCGGCAATGGCCTTCAGGTCGTTGCCGCTGCGTTGCGCGGCCTGCGCCGCGGCGGAGAAAAAACTGCTACCGGCCGTGCGCACGCCCTGCTCTTCGGGTGCCCCGAGAGCCGGTGGCCCTCCGAAGACTACATCGACCCAGGGGCGCGCGTCCTCGGGGAGCACGATGTTGGGCAGTACGGCGGTGATAAAGGCATTCACCGAGCTCGCGTCTGCGCTTGCCGGCAGCACCGCGGCCAACCAGCTGCGTGCGCGATCGAGCGGCATGTGGTGCGCGAACTCCTTCTGCCAGACGTGCAATTGCTGCTCATCGAAGCGGGCGGGCGCGCGCCCGAGATGCGCTGGATCGAACGCACGCGCCATCGCCTCGAGGCTCAAAAAGCCGTGCTCCGACGTGGAATGTCCGAGGCGGAACAAGTGATTGGTCAGTGCCTCGGGAGTGAACCCTCGCTCGCGGTACTCGCGGACGCTGGTGGCACCGTGCCGCTTGGACAGAGGCGCCCCGTCGGCGCCGACGATCAGGGAGACGTGGCCGTAGCTCGGCGCCGCCAGGCCGAGGACCTCCAGGATCAACAGCTGCCGCGGAGTGTTCGCGAGGTGATCTTCCCCGCGCAGCACCTGGGTGATGCCCATGCGAGCGTCATCGACTGCGTTGCTGAAGAAGAACGCCGCCGATCCGTCCGTCCGTCGAACGACGAAATCGCCGATGTCATCGGACAAAAAACTCTGCGGCCCATGCACGAAGTCCACGAACTCGATCCGACGGCCGGCTGGAACGCGGAAACGAGTCGTGGGCGCAGCACCGAGTTGATGCTTCTTTGCGCGCTGCTCCGGTGAGAGATGGCGGCACGTTCCGGCATAGCGCGGGGGTCTGCCGGCGGCCAGCTGGGCTTTGCGGGAAACCTCGAGCTCGAGCGGCGAGCAGAAGCACGGGTAGACCGCCCCTGCGCGCTCCAACAGATCGAAAAAGCCAGCGTACACGCTCGCACGTTGAGACTGGCGGTACGGCCCGCGGTCGTCCTCGCGATCCGGCCCCGCGTCCCAATCGATGCCCAGCCACCGCAGGTCCTGCATGAGGGCCGTGGTATGGGCCTCGCTGCTGCGCTCCGCATCTGTGTCCTCGATGCGCAGAATGAATCGCCCGCCGGAGCGCCGCGCCAGCAGGAGGTTAAATAGCGCCGTACGGGCATTTCCCAGGTGCAACTCCCCCGTGGGGCTCGGGGCGAAGCGTGCAGTCTGTCCGGCGGCGAACGTCCGGGCGGATGAGATGTCCATTGCGCTCATGGGGTCATGTTACTCAAATTCCCCCTAATGCATGGCCCGGCCATTAAGATAAGGGGCTGAAATCGCGGGGCTGCCTCGCTCTCGAGGGCCTCCATGGAGAATCGATGCGCCATTACTTGCGAACCTGGATGCCGGCCGCCCTCCTGCTGGCAAGCCTGCTGGCCCACCCGAGCGCCTTTGCGGCCGATGAGCCTGCGACTCCCGCCGCTTCCGCCCCGCCCCCGCGGGTCCGGGTGAGCACGAGCATGGGTGATTTCACCATCGAGCTGGCCCCCGACCGCGCACCCCTGACGGTGGCCAATTTCCTGCGCTATGTGAAGGAAGGCTTCTACTCCGGAACGGTCATTCATCGCGTCATTGCGAATTTCGTCATCCAGGGGGGCGGCTACGAGGCCGGGGACTACAAGCTGAAACCCACGCACGAATCGATCTTCAACGAGTCCGGCAACGGCTTGCAGAACAAGCGCGGCGCCGTGGGGCTGGCGCGTGGGACGGCGGCACATTCGGGCAACTCGCAGTTCTACGTCAACCTGGTGGACAACCCGGACCTCGATCCGCTGCCCACTCGCTGGGGATACTGTGTCTTCGGGCACGTGGTGGAGGGCATGGACGTCGTCGATCGGATCGGCGTGACGGGCACGGGAGCCGCCGGGCCGTTCAAGTCCGAAGCGCCCCTGACACCCGTCGTGATCCAGAAGATCACGTTTCTGGATTCCAGCACGCCGACACCCGCGACGTCTGCGCCGGCACCGACCGCGAACCCAACGGGCAACACGACGATCCTGTCGCCCCAGTAGCGCAGCCCCGTCCGTGTAAACAGTATGATTCGGCTGTTTGTCTCGGACGTGCATCTGGATACCGCATCACCGCAGGCCGTGGAGCAGTTCCTCGGTTTCCTTACTACGCACGCCGCAGGCGCCGAGGCCCTCTACATTCTCGGCGATCTATTCGAGACCTGGATCGGCGACGATGATCGCGATGCCGCCAAGGCACGAGTTCAGGGCGGCCTGCGCGCATTGACGCGAAGCGGTGTGGCCTGTTTCGTCCTCCACGGCAACCGGGACTTCCTCCTCGGGCGGGACTTCTGCACGCAGACGGGGTGCCGACTGCTGCAGGACCCGATCGTCGCCGACCTCGACGGCGAGCGCGTCCTCATCACCCACGGGGACGCGCTGTGCACCGACGACCATCCCTACCAGGAGCTGCGCAGCATCGTGCGCACACCCCAGTGGCAGCGCCAGTTCCTCGCGTTACCGCTAGCCGTTCGGGAGGCGCTGGCCAACAGCGCGCGTGCGGGCAGCAAGCAGCACACTTCCAACACTTCCTACCGGATCATGGATGTGAATCCGGATGCGGTCATCGCCGCATTCCGCGTCGCCGGGGTGCGCCGGATCATTCACGGACACACTCATCGTCCGGGAGTGCAGGAGCTGGTGATCGAAGGCGAGCCCGCGCAGCGGATCGTGCTGGGCGCCTGGTACGAGCAGGGAAGCTATCTGTGGAACGAGAACGGACGCTACGAGCTTCGAGAGCTCCCGCGGCGCTCGTGAAAATCACGCGAGCGCCGCGGGTCGTGATATCGGAGGCGTTGCACCCCCGCAGCACGCGGCAGGAACTACGTCAGTTCTGAGTACCGGAGTTCGACGGCGGCGGGCTCCCCGGGGGCGGGCCGTGCCGGTGGTGGCGGAAACGCGGTCCGCCGAAGCCTTGATGCAGGGCGTTGAACTTCTGCACCTGCAGCGGCGAGAGCACACCCGACAGCTGCGAGTCCGTGTCGGTCTTGATCTGATCGTGCAACGCCTGCAGCTGCTCGCGCGTCGGGCGCGTGCCGGATGACCTGAACTGGGTGAAGGCCGCCTCGGCCTTGGAGCGTTCTGTCTGCAGGATCATCTGCACTTCGGACTTCTGGGCTGCGTTCAGGTCGAGCAGCAGGGCCAGGCGGTCCATTCTCTTGGCTTCCCAGGCCGCCGGCTGCTGGGGCGTCGGCGGATTGGGGGGTTGAGCCGCTGCGGTGGCGGCAGCGCACAACGCAACGACAGCTAGCAAACTCGATTTCATGGGGCTCTCCGAGTTGATTGACGGTTCCGCGTACGGCGAGGGTGTCTGCCACGGCCACCGGCGACCTTTCACGGACCTAACGGTACCGACGGATCCGGAATTGGGCCGTAATGAATCGTAAAATTCATCGCGCCGTCCGGCACGGCCTGGAGGTTGGTTACGGTGGGGTCCCGGGCGTGGCGGCGGTCGCACTTCGGAGGTTCCACCACCCCCCGCCCAAGGCCTGCAGCAGCGCAGCCGTATCGGCGAAGCGGCTCGCCCGGGCCTGGACGAGCGCCAGCGTCGCCTGCTGGTAGGTCTGCTCGGCATTGAGCACGGCCAGATAGCTCACCGAGCCCAGCTGGAGATTATGACGAACGACCTCCAGGGAGCTCGCCGCGGCCCGCTCCGCCGTGTAGCTGGCATTGACGGCGTCGGCGTCCGAGCGCAGCGCCGTCAGGGAGTCGGCGACGTTCTGAAACGCCGCCAGGACCACGGCCCGGTACTGAGCCCCCGCCGCGTCCAGGGCGGCATCCGCCGCCCGTTTGCGATGCACCAGAGCCCCGCCGGCAAACAGGGTCTGCGTCAGCCCCGCCCCTGCCGTCCAGAACGTGTTTCCCGAGGCGAGCAAATTGCCGAGCACCGTGGAAGTGCCTCCCTCGGAGGCCGTCAGCGTAACCTGCGGCAACAGATTGGCGATGGCCACGCCGACCGCGGCGCTCGCCGCATGCATCTGCGCCTCCGCCGCCAGCACGTCCGGCCTTTGCCGCACCAGCTGCGCCGGCAGGCTGACAGGCAGATCCTGCGGCAGCATCAGTGCGGACAGCTCGAATTCGGCGCCGGGCTCCTCATCGGGAAAGCGGCCTGCCAGAGCGGTCAACAGATGGCGCTGCTGGGCGAGTTGCTTCTGCAGCGGCGGCAGCGTCGCCTCCGCGGCCGCCAACGCAGCCTCCTGGGCCATGACGTCGGTCCCGGCGATCGAGCCCAACTCGTACTGATGGCCCAGGATCTCGGCCGCCTCGCGCTCGCTGCGAACGATGTCGTTGGTCGCGGCAATCTGAGCACGCAGCGCGGCCTCCTGGATGGCGGCGGTGACTACGTTCGAGGCCAGCGTCAGGTACGTCGCCTCGAGCTGATAGCGCTGCGAGTCCGCCTGTGCCTGCAGCGACTCGACCTGGCGGCGCTTGGCGCCAAACACGTCGAACACGTAGGACACGCTGACCTGGGCCGTGTGCAGATTGAAGATCGAGGCACCTGAGCTGAGCGTCGGCGAGAGCGTACCGACCGGATTGCGCTGGCGGCTGAACGCATAGTCGGCTTGCACGCCGGGGAAATATGTGCCGCCCTGCGCAGCGGTGTTTTCGTTCGCCGCGCGCAGTGCCGCCTGCGCGGCCGCCACTGTTGGGTTCTTCTGCAGCGCTTCCCCCACCAGCTCGTTCAGTGCGGTCGAGTGAAACAGCGTCCACCACTGGCCCGGGATGTCCATGCCCGCGACGAGTTGCTGCACCTCCGCATGTGCGCTCCCCACGCGCGGTGGCAGCGTCTCCTTCGAGTACCCCGAGACTTGCGGAGGCGCGGGCGATTTGAAGTCGGGGCCGACGGCGCATCCGCCGAGCAGGCCGGTGGCGATGGCTGCAACGAGCAAGCGGCTCATGCCCGCGCCTCCTGCACGGCGCGCTCGTCCGGGATCGGCCTGCGGCGTGAGAACATCAGGATCAGCAGCGGCAGAACCAACAACACCAGCACCGGCGTGAGGAGCATTCCTCCCACCACCACGATGGCCAGGGGCCGCTGGACCTGCGAGCCGATGCCCGTCGAGAGCGCCGCTGGCACCAGCCCAACGCACGCGACGATGCACGTCATGATGACGGGGCGCATCTGTACCCGGCACGTCTCTAGGATCGCACTTCCCGCATCGAGTCCCTGCTCGATGTGCAGATTGTAGTAGGACAGCACGATGATCCCGTCCATGGTGGCGATGCCGAACAGCGCCACGAAGCCGATGGCCGCCGAGACGCTGAAGGGCATGCCCGTCAGCGCCAACGCGAAAATGCCGCCGATCAGCGCCATGGGAATGACGCTGGCCGCCAGCAACACATCGGTGAGGGAGCCGAAGTGGATGAACAGCAGGATGCAGATGAGTGCAATGCTCAACGGCACGACCACCGTAAGGCGCTGCAGCGCGTCCTGGAGATTGCCGAACTCACCTACCCATTCCAGGCGGTAGCCGGCGGGCAGTCGCACTTCCTGCGCCACCTTGCGCTGCGCTTCCAGCACCGCGCTGCCCAGATCCCGGCCGCGAACGCTGAATTTGATGGGAATATAACGCTCCTGGTGCTCGCGATAGATGAACGAGGGACCGGAGATCAAGCTCACATCGGCCACGTCCGCGAGCGGCACCTGCACCGTGCCTCCGGAACCGGAAGGGTCGGGAGCGGCGATGGTGATCCGCCGGATGGCCTGCGGGTCGGCGCGGTATTGCGGTGCCATCCGCACGATCATGGGAAAGTGTCGATCGCTGCCGCTCTCATACAGATCGCCCGCGGCCTGACCGCCGATGGCCGCCTGCACCACCGCATTGATATCCCCCGGGGCAAGCCCCAACCGCGCAGCCCGCGTCCGGTCGATGTCGATGCGGATGGTGGGCTGGCCGAGTGCATCGAACACGGCCAGGTCGGTGACACCCGGCACGCTCCGCACCACGTCGCGAATTCTCTTGGCGGTTCGCTCGAGCGTCTGCAGATCGTTGCCGAACAGCTTGATCGAATTCTCGCCCTTCACCCCCGAGGCGGCCTCCTCCACGTTGTCCTCGATGTACTGCGAGAAGTTGAACTCCACGCCGGGGAAGCGCTCCTGCAGCGCCTGCGTGAGCTGCTGAGTCAACCTGCCCTTGTCCAGGCGGCGCGGCCAGGCCTCGAACGGCTTCAAGGGCACGAAGAACTCCGCGTTGAAGAAGCCAGTGGCATCGGTGCCGTCATCGGGCCGGCCATGCTGGGAGATGACGGTCTCGACCTCCGGGAAACTCTTGATCAGCCGCCGCATGTCGTTGACGTAGGCGTTGCCCTCCTCGAGCGAGATCGATTCGGGCAGCGTCGCACGGATCCAGAAGTTGCCCTCCTCCAGTTTCGGCAGGAACTCGAGCCCCAGCGAATGCACCGCGACGCCGGCGGTCGCGATCAGAATGCCCAGGACACCGAGCGTCACGACCCGGTTGGCGAGGCAGAATTCCACGACCGGCTCATAGAGGCGGCGCAGGACGCGCACCACGGCCGTTTCCGTCTCGGCAACGCTGTCAGGCAGCAGCAGCGCGCTCAGCGCCGGTGAGACGGTGAAGGTGGCAATGAGGCCGCCGGCGATCGCATATCCGTAGGTCTTCGCCATAGGGCCGAAGATGTGTCCCTCGATGCCGCTCAGCGTGAACAACGGCACGAACCCCGCGATGATGATCGCGGCGGCGAACAGAATTGCCTGATTCACCTCAGCCGCCGCATTCGCGATGACGGCGAACTTGCCGCGAAAGAGGCTCGGCGCGCGCACGACGTGCATCAGAGTGCCGCCCGTGCGGCGCGCCTCGGCGCTCTCGCTCAGGTGCCTGAAGATGTTCTCGACCATGATGACCGAGGCGTCCACGATCAGGCCGAAATCGATTGCGCCGACCGACAGCAGGTTCGCCGACTCCCCCCGCAGGATCATGAGCGCGATCGCGAAGGTGAGGGCGAACGGAATCGTGCAGGCGACGATGATCGCGCTGCGCAGATTGCCCAGGAAGGCCCACTGCAGCAGGAAGATCAGCAGGATTCCGGCGAGCACGTTGTGCAACACCGTGCGCGTGGTGAGGTGGATCAGATCGGAGCGATCGTAGATCCGCTCGATCCGCACTCCCAGCGGCAGAATTCCCGAGCGGTTGATCTCGGCGACTTCGGCTTTCACGCGCTCGATGGTCGGCAGGCTCTGCTCCCCACGGCGCATCAGCACGATGCCTTCGACGATATCGTCGGCGTCGACGTCCTGGCCTGCGATACCCAGGCGCGGCTGGTGACCGGCCTCCACGGTCGCCACATCTCCGATCAGAACCGGCACGCCATGCGGGGCGGCGATCATCGTCTTGCGGATCTCTTCGATCGAGTGAATCAGGCCGACACCGCGCACGACGGCCGCCTGCGGACCGATGTTGACCGTCTGGCCGCCGACGTTGACGTTACTGTTGTTGAGCGCCTGCAGCACCTGCGCAAGCGCCAGCCCCTGCTGCTGCAGGCGTTGCTGATCGACGATGACCTCGAACGTCTTGGTCTTGCCGCCCCAGCCGGTGACGTCGATGACACCGGGGACGGCCTTGAAGCGCCGTTCCAGCACCCAGTCCTGGAGCGTTTTCAGATCGGTCACCGAATAGCCGGGAGGGCCCGCGAGGCGATAGCGATAGATCTCCCCGATGGGGCTGGTGGGTGAGATCTGCGGCAACGCGCCGTTGGGGAGCTTCGCAAGCTGCGACAGGCGGTTGATGACCCATTGCTCGGCCTGCTCGTACGTGAAGTCGTAGGTGAACTGCACCTTCACATCCGACAGCCCGAACAGAGAGATGGTCCGCACGGTCGTGACGTGCGGAATGCCGGCCATCTGCACTTCGATCGCAACGGTGATGTATCGCTCCATCTCCTCCGCCGACTGGCCGCTGCTCTGGGTGACGATGTCGACGAGCGGCGGCACGGGGTCCGGATAGGCTTCGATGTTCAGGTGGCGGAAACCGAAGATCCCGCCCAGGAGAATCAGGGGGAGCAGGATCGCAAGGAACACGCGCTGCTTGAGCGCGACTGCAATGATGGAATTCATGCCTGAAGCGAAGCGCTATCCCGGCTGCGCTTCGCGATCCATGAAGAGACTGCCACGAGTGACGACGCGCTCGCCGGGCTTCAGTCCCTGGAGGACCTCGACCATGCCGCCACGCGTGCGGCCGGTGCGGATGGGTCGCAGGGTGAGCGCGTTGTCGTCCTGCACCACCCACACATGCGCCTGGTCTGCCTCGCGCACCACCGCCTCCTCCGGCACAGCAGCGGCCTCTGAAGGCTCCCCGGTGATGATGTGAAAGCTCGCGTACATCTGCGGCTCGAGCTTCCCGCCCGGATTGGCAAGCGTCGCTCGCACCGGAATACGGTGCGTGACCGGATCGACCTGGGGTCCTACCACTGTCACTTTCGCGTCGAATACCTGGTCAGGGAATGCCAGCACACGCACTTCGGCGCTCTGCCCCGGAGCAATGAACGCAGCGTCCGTCTCGCGCACAGCCGCGATCAGCCATACGGTCGACAGATTTCCGATCGTGAACACGGGAGTCGAGCTTCCCGCCTGGATGTACTGTCCCGGGCCCACCTGGCGATCGGTGATGACGCCGTCTATCGGAGCGAGCACGTCAGTCACGGGATCGGGTTTCGCCGCACGCTCGATCGCCTCGATCTGCGGGTCCGTCTTGCCGAAGATGCGCAAGCGATCGTGCGCTGCGGCGAAAGTGGTCTGAGCGGCGGCCAACTCCGCCTGGGACTGCTGCCAGTCCTGCAGCGAGCCGCCCTTGCCTTCGTAGGCGGCGTGCTTGCGCTCCTCGTTGGTGCGCGCGAGCTTCAGCGCCGCCCCCGCATTGAGCAGATCGCTCTGGCCCTGCAGGAATTCCGAGGCATCGATCCGCAGCAGCGGTGTCCCCTTCCTCACGTATTCGCCGGGCCCCGCCATCACGCTCAGCACGCGCCCGGAAAAAGGCGAGAACACCTGCGTCGCGGTATCGCCGTTGAGTGCAATCTGCCCCTCGGTGAGCTCTTCACTGCGAAAGGTGCGCAACACGACGGGCTGGATCTCGAGCGTCGAGAGTTGCGCGTTCGTCAGGCGGAATGCGCTCGATGCGGCAGAGCTCGCCTGAGGCTGCGTCTGAGGATGGGCGCGCAGCGTGCCCGCTGCAAATAAAACAGCGGCCGCCGCGACCAGCGCGACCAAGAGCACGACACGCACTTGCCTGCGTACAGGCCAGGCGCGCTGCGAGACTGGGAAGTGAGACTGAGCCATCCGCGCACGTCATACCGGGAGAAACGAAATTCTACCGAGGCATGTCGTCAGCGGGCTTACGGCAATCCGTCAGCAACCTTTCATCGGTGTTGCCGCGGAAGAGTCAGAACGGCCTCCAGGCCCCGCTGCGGCAGATTCCCCAGCACGAGTGAGCCGCCGTGGGATTGCGCGATATCTCGCGCAATACTCAATCCGAGACCGGTGCCGCCGCTATCCCGATTGCGCGAGGACTCCACTCGATAAAAGGGCTCGAACACACGCTCCAGCTCCTCGGGAGGAATGCCGGGCCCGTCGTCTTCGATTCGAATCACGACGGCCGTCCCTGCGTCCTGCAGGTACACCCGCGCACTGCCGCCGAATTTGATTGCGTTCTCGATGAGGTTTGTCAGACAACGCTTCAGCCCCTGCGGCTTGCCGACGAGCCCGCTCTGCGCGCTGCCTTGCACGCTCACCTTGCCACCCATCTGGGTGAATTCCGCCTGCAGCGTCGCAAGCAGGGCATTGATGTCCACCGGCGCGAGCGCCTCGTCGTCGTCGAGACCGCGGAACAGCGCGAGTGCGCCCCTCACCATGCTTTCCATCTCGTCGAGCTGCGTCCCAATGCGCGCCTGAGCCTCAGGATCCTCCAGAGTCTCCACCTGCAGGCGCAGTCGCGTGAGCGGCGTCTTCAGATCGTGCGACATCGCAGCCAACACGCGCGTGCGACTATCGAGATATCGGTGCAGCCGGTCCTGCATCGTGTTGAATGCACGCGCCGCGTCGCGAATCTCGCGCGCCCCCTGCTCCTGCAGCTTCGGCTGTCGAACGTCTCTTCCGACCCGGTCAGCGGCGTTGGCCAG
>DATNEN010000072.1:0-9890 GCA_035552975.1 Steroidobacteraceae bacterium | reverse complement strand
GAAGACGTCGGCCCAGACCGGAGGTCAGTAGACTATGTTCCTCACGAAGAAGCATCTCTCGCGCCGCACCGTCCTGAAGGGTGCGGGCGTCACTATCGCCCTCCCGTTGCTGGATGCGATGATTCCCGCAGGCACCGCTCTTGCGAGCACCGCGGCCGCTCCCAAGCCGCGGCTCGGTTACGTCTACTTTCCGCATGGCGCGATCCAGAAGTTCTGGACGCCCGAGGGAACGGGGCGCGACTTCAAGTTCTCCCCGATTCTCAAACCGCTCGAGCCCCTGCGCGATTACGTCACGGTGGTCACGGGCCTGCGCAACAAGCCGGCGGAGAGCGCGGATCCGCACGGCATCATCGAGTCGACCTGGCTGACGTGTGTCCCTCCGGTCGCCCGTCAGCCCACCGGCGATCACGGCGTCTCCGCCGACCAGCTGGCCGCCCGGCACATCGGCCAGGAGACTCCGCTGCCTTCGCTGGAGCTGTGCGGCGAGCCCGGCGGCTACAGCTCCGTCTCGTACCGGACACCGCTGCAGCAGATGCCCATGGAGGGCAATCCCCGCAAGATTTTCTACACCATGTTCGGCCAGGGCGACACCAATGAGGAGCGTCACGACATCCTGAGCACGACCGGAAGCCTGCTGGATTACGTCAAGGACGCCTCTGCGAGCCTCGACCGCCGGCTCGATGCGAGCGACCGCGCACTGGTGGGCGACTATCTGGACTCCGTGCGCGAGATCGAGCGTCGCGTCAACAAGTTGAAAGCGAGCCAGGCATCCCTCGGCAACCTGCCGAATGCACCGCTCGGCGCGCCGGATGACTTCACCGAGCTGCTCGACGTGCAATTCGAGATGATGGCGCTCGCGTGGCAGACGAATCAGACGCGCATCGCCTCGTTCAAGCTGGCCAACGAGGCCACCATGCGCGTGTACAACATGGTCAACGTGCAGGAGGCTTTCCATCCTCTGTCGCATCACGGCGAGGACCCCGAGAAGTTCACCAAGCTGGTACGCATCCAGGCCTTCCACACCGAGCGCATGGCGAAGTTCGCCAAGCGGCTGCAGGGGATGAAGGACGGCGAGGGCTCCATTCTGGACAGCGCCATCATCCTGTTCGGCAGCAACATGGCCAACAGCGACCGGCACAACAACGATCCCCTGCCGCAGACGATCATCGGCAAGGGCTGCGGCAAGATCAAAGGCGGACAGCATCTGCACTATCCGCAGGACACGCCGCACTCGAACATCCTGGTCACGATGCTGCAGCGCGCGGGCGTGCCGGTGGAGAAGATCTCCGACAGCAGCGGAGCGTTCGCGGAGGTCTGATCATGCCGCGTTTCCGTCATATCGCTACTGCTGCGGTCTTGGTCGTGGGCTTTGTGGGTGCGGCGGCCGCAGCCGGCAAAGCCGCGCAGGCGGCGTCGGAGAACGTCGAGCAGCGCGGACCCGACGGCAGCACTCCGCTGGAGTGGGCCGCATATAAGGGCGATGCCGCCGAGGTCAAGCGTCTGTTGGCTGCGGGTGCCCAGGTGTCGGAAGCGAACGATTACGGCGCGATGCCGATGCAGCTTGCGGCGACTACGGGCAATGTGGCCGTCATGAAGCTGCTGCTGGACGCCGGCGCCGACGTCGAGTCGCCGAACGAGGACGGCCAGACGGCGCTGATGGAAGTGGCTCGTACCGGAAACGTCGAGGCCGCTGAGCTGCTTCTCAAGCACGGCGCGCGGGTCAATGCCGTCGAACAGTTCGGCGGACAGACCGCGCTGATGTGGGCGGCGGCCCGCCGCGAGCCGGCAATGGTGAAGTTGCTGGCGTCCAAAGGCGCAGAGGTCAACGGCCGTTCCATTGTGCGTGAGTGGCAGCGTCACATCACGGCCGAGGGCCGCGCAAAGGACACCAACAGCGGCGGGCTGACGCCGCTCATGTACGCGGCGCGCGACAACTGTCTCGAGTGCGCGCAGATCCTCGTGAAGTACCACGCTGATGTGAACATGGCGGATCCGGATGGCGTTGCGCCCGTGACGGTCGCAATACAGAACCAGAACTGGGATGTCGCCAAGTTCCTGATCTCCGCCGGCGCCGACGTCAACGAATGGGACATGTATGGAATGGCGCCGCTGCACGTCGCCATCGAGATGGAGACCGGAGAAGGCGCGGGCTTTTTCGGTCGCCGCATGGGCGAGTCGATCGACAGGCCGAACAAGGCGACGCCCCAGGAAGTCATCCAGATGATGGTCGAGCGGGGAGCGAATCCGAATCAGCAGATGTACTTCCGCGCCCCGCGTGAGCCGGGATTCGTCTCCGGCGGATCGCGAGGGACGACGCCGTTCATGGTCGCGTGCTCCAAGGGTGACGTCGCGCTCGTGAAGACCCTGCTGGCCCATGGTGCTGATGTCCATCTACGGCAGGCGGACGATGAGACACCCATGATGCTGGCGATCGGGGCGCGGGGTGTGAAAGAGGACACCATCGTCGAGATGCTGAAGGTCCTGCATGACGCGGGTGCGGATGTAAACGTCGTGGCGAAGTATCACCATCTGCAGCGCACGCGAGGCGGCAGCGCCCTGCACGTCGCGGTGCGCGCCGGGCTCAAGAAGGTCATCGCGGAGCTCGTGTCCTTCGGCATCGATGTCAATGCCAAGGATCCGGACGGCCTCACCGCGCTGGACTACGCAATGGCGCGCGGCTATGTGCCGTTCCTTGCTCAGAGACAACCGCCTCGCATGGACCTGGCGAAGCTGCTGCGTGAAGATGGCGCAACGGTCGAGCTCGCCAAGACTCCCGACTGGCCGCCGGTGGGCCCGCCGATCGGATACGAAGCGACCATCTGGCCGCTGTGATTTGAGGAGCCCGGCTCAGTCATGAACCCACTCTCGCGGCGGGATGTTCTGCGTGGCGGCCTCCAGGTGCTCGGTGCTGCGTCGCTGGCCGTAGGCATGGCACCAGCGCACGCCAAGAGCGCCCCCACCATTACTGCGACCCCGCTGTCCTCGACCAAGGGTCCGGGCAGTCTTACCCTGCTGCAAGGCGCCGGGTGCAACGTAGTCGCCATGAGCGGCCCCGAAGGCTCGCTGCTGATCGATGGCGGCCTTGCCGCGAATTCGCGCGAGCTGGTGAAGGCAGCGGAGGCTGCTACCGGCACTCGTCGCGTCAGCACGCTCATCAATACTCACTGGCATCCGCCACAGACCGGCTCCAATGAGCGCATCGGCAGCGACGGCGGCTTGATCATCTCTCACGAGACGACGCGGCTGTTTCTCGGGCGCTCCTCTCCGTCGGCCTGCTATGCAGGCACATACGGGCCCTTGCCTCCCAAGGCACGGCCTACGAAGACCACACGTGAGAAGGATTCCCTCGAGTTTGCCGGGCAGCACATCGACTACGCTTATCTGCCTGCTGCCCACACGGACGGGGATCTGTACATCCATTTTCCTGAGCAGAACCTCGTCGCCGCCGGTGGTCCGGTGTCTGCCGAGCGCTGGCCGATTCTGGACATCCGCAACGGCGGCTGGCTGGGGGGGCTGGTGCGGGCGCATGAGACGTTGGCGGCGCTCGTCAAGCCCGATACCCGCATCGTCCCGGCCGAGGGCCGTGTGCTGAGGGGAGCGGACATCGTCCGCCACCGCGACATCTATCAGGCCTTGTTCAAACAGCTGTTCGTCTACCTCAACAAGGGCTTCGGTCCCCAGGACGTCGTTGCGGCGCGCCCGCTCAGGGCTCACGAGGACGAGCTGGGCGATCCCAGCGAGTTTCTGGCCGGCGCCTACCGCAGCATCTTTCTGGCGTACGTGCCCGACTGACCGCCCCTCGTGCGGCGCTGCCTGCCCCGGATTTCGCGACATCCACGGGTGCGGGACCGGAGCGTCGCCATCCGCCTCGACGCATCGATCTTGAGCGCTGGTAGACTCGCGGCCGTTGCTCCGGCGGGAGAGCGAGCTTGAAAGTAGCCTTGGTTACCGGTGCTGCGCAGGGCCTCGGCCTTGCGACGGCGGCGCTGTTGGCGCGGCGCGGATTCCACATCGTCGCAACCGACATTCAGCCCCTGGAGGGCGCGCTCGCTCGCATCGGATCTGATGGTGGCGGCTGCGTCGGCATAAGCGGTGACATTTCGTCAGAAGACTTCGTTCGCGAGCTCGCTGCGCGCATCGCGGGCGAGCATGGCGCGCTCGACGTGCTGGTGAACAACGCAGGGATCAGCTGCATCGCACCTGCGGAGGACACCACCGCCGAGCAATGGCAGCGGGTCATGGGCGTCAATCTGTTTGGCCCGTTTCTGCTGTGCAAATATCTGGGCGCGCAGATGCTCCGGCGGGGGGCCGGGTCGATCGTGAACGTGGCCTCGGTGGCCGGCCTCGCCGGCATCTCCCACCGAAGCGCGTACAACGCCTCCAAGCACGGACTGATCGGGCTGACCCGGACCCTTGCGGCCGAGTGGGGCGGGCGCGGTGTGCGCGTCAACGCCGTCTGTCCGGCCTGGATCAAGACCGAGATGGATGCCACCGACCAGGGAAGCGGTGCCTATTCCGACCGTGACATCGTCGACCGCGTGCCCCAGGCGCGCTTCGCAAGACCTGAGGATGTCGCGGAGGCCATCTCGTTCCTTGCCGACACCCAGCGCAGCGGATTCGTCAACGGCACGACTTTGACGGTCGATGGCGGCTGGTTGGCGGATGCGAGCTGGGAGAGCTTGCGCCTGCGGACGCGGGTATGAGGCCGGCGCCCGGCCTGTAACACTGGCGCGCGCCAGCGCGTTCCCAACGCGCCACCCACATCGCACCCGCCAGGGCCGCGTTCCCAACGCATCCGGTGCGCCATTGCGGCATGCGTCCCCACACGCGCACGTTGCGACCAGCGTCTCTTTGACAAGGCTCGTATGTCGGGCGTATGGTGTTGGTAACGCTACCAGAACCGAGGTAGCGAAACATAAAAGACGCGCATCCAGGGAGAAACATGATGTTTCGTTGCGCAACAGGCTCATCGGGTGCGGCGCTGCGCCGCTGTCTGGCTTGGGTTCCCGCCGCCGCCGTGCTCGCTTTGCTGCAGGCGACTCCCGCGGCGGCCCAGACGGTCGCGAGCTACGATTTCGAGGACGGATCGACCCAGGGATGGGGCTCATTCAACAACGCGACCACGCCGGCCAACTCGACAGCGGCCGCGTTCAGCGGGACGCACAGCCTGCTGACGACCACCAACCCCAGCGGCACCTCCAGCGGCCCGAGCATCGTGCTGAGCGGACTGCTTCCCGGAGCCACCTATCAGATCACCGGGCAGTTGATGCTCACGAGCGGCGAGGCCGCCGTCGCAGCCAACTTCACCGTCGATCGCCAGGATCCGGGCTGTTCCGGCGGCACGTGCTTCGACACGGTGGGCGCCTTTCAGGTTCCGGTCTCCGCGACTTCGTGGGCGCAGATCGGCGGCACCTACACAGTGAGCACCACGGCCACGCAACTCGTGCTGTATGCCCAGCTGGAAGGTGCAACGACCGCACAGTCCTTCTACCTCGATGACGTCGTCATCACCGAAATTGCCGGACCGCCCGGCGGCCCGCAGGACAACTCGGGTATCGCCGCTGATTTCGAGGACGGAGGTCTCGACGGGTGGAGCTCGCGCGCCGGGAGCACCCTCACCAACTCCACTGCCGATGCCGATGGCGGCGCCCACAGCCTGCTCGTCACGGGGCGCACGCACGACTTCGACGGACCGCAGATCAGTGTCAGCAACAAAATGTACAACGGCTCGCAGTACGAGGTCAGCGTGTGGGTCAAGCTCGCACCGACGGCGACTGCGGACGACACGCTGAGGGTGAGCCTGCAGACTGAGCTAGCCGGCAGCACGACGTTCCATACCGTCGTCAACAACACGCCCGTGACCCGGGGCAACTGGGTCCTGCTGATCGCCCGCGTCTACACGATGGCCTTTGCCTACGATCCCGGACAGGCGTTCCTGTATGTGGAATCCAGCAGCGGCACGCAGGACTTCTATATCGACGACTTCAAGCTCACGTTCCTGCCGCCGATCCAGATACAGACGGACCTGCCGTCGATCGCCCAGACGTTTGCCGATCTCTTCCCGGTCGGCGCGGAGGTGGACACGGCGGATCTCACCGGGCCGCACGCGCAGCTGCTCGCGAAGCACTACGTCAGCATCGTGTCCGGCAACGACATGAAGTGGGACGCCGTCGAGCCGCAGGAGGGTCAGTTCGCATGGGCCAACGGAACGGTCACCGCCGCGGACCAGGAGGTTGCGTTCGCCCAGAAGAACGCGATGAAAATGCGTGGCCACAACCTGGTCTGGGCCAACGGTTCGCAGACGCCCGCCTGGGTGTTCCAGGAGGCGGACCGGAAGACGCCGCTGTCCGCGTCCAACCCCGCGGACGTTGCGCTGCTGACCCAGCGCATCCGCAACCACATCATGAACGAGGTGCAGCACTTCGGCAGCGCCCTCTATGTCTGGGACGTCGTCAACGAGCCGCTGGATCCGAGCCAGTCGGATTGCCTCAGCCACGGCCCGTTCTATGAGGTGCTCGGCGCCGGCTACATCGACATCGCGCTGCAGGCGGCGCGGCAGTATGCGCCGCCGGGGACTCAGCTGTTCATCAACGACTTCAGCACCACCGATCAGGAGCGCTTCGCGTGCCTCGTTACCGTAGTCAAGGCGTTGCAGAAGCGCGGCGTGCCGCTCGATGGCGTCGGCCATGAGATGCACAACCATATCGACAACCCCTCGGCGTTTGCCGTCTTCGACGCAATCGAGGATTTCCACCGCATCTTCCCGCACCTGCATCAGCAGATCACCGAGCTCGACATGAGTGTCTACCACGCCAGTGACAACACCTCGAACTTCGGGGCGACCGGCGCAGATGTGCCGGCGGCGGTGCTGGCGGAAGAGGGATGGCTGTACGAGAAGGTGTTCCGGGAGTTGCGCAGGCTCAAGGGCAAGCTGGACGCGGTCACCTTCTGGGGCCTGGGCGATGATGAGACCTGGCTCGACGGTTTCCCGATCACGCGCCTGGACGCGCCGCTTGCGTGGGATACGCGCCTGCAGGCGAAGCCGGCCTACTGGGGCATGATCGATCCGAGCCAGCTGCCGGGCTTCGGGCTGTCCCTTGCCGTGACCAGCCGCGCCGGACCTGCGAATGCGCGCGTGTGGACCCTCACCGCTACCAACCCCAGCTCCGGTGTGGCCTACAGCACTCAGATCAACGGTTTCCAGATCGCCCAGGTCGCCGGGCCGCGCTGCCGGGTGGCGATCGCGCCGCCCTCAGCGTACCCCGTCGTGCTCGGGGACATTGCCGCCGGTGGCAGCGCGACGGCCTCATTCACTCTGAGCATCGATCATTGCTCCAGGCCCGACGATCGCAAGGGCCGCGGTGGGCGCGATGACGAGCAACCCGAGTTTGCGATCTGGGTCCCGTGGAGCTCGGCCGTCTATGAGACGGGCACGCTGGTGTTGCTGCACGAGCATCCCTGAAGCCGTGCGGAACGTGTGAGGCCCGATCGGAGCCGCCTCGAGGGCGCCAGGGCGCCGTTTCAGGCGACTGGGGCAGTCAGGCTCCCGCTGAGCGCCGGTCAGCTCGAGGAGCCCGCGCGCATGCGCTGCTGCTGCCGCAACAGCTCCGCGAACTGAGTGGGGCCGGTCGGCTCGCTGACATAGAAGCCTTGCATCGCATCGCACGCGTGCTCGCGGGCGAAGGCTGCCTGACGGACCGTCTCGACCCCTTCGGCGATCACCGTGAGGCTGAGGGACTTGGCGACCGCGACGATCGCATCCGTGATGGCGGTGCTCTGCGCATCGTCGATTTCCCGCAGCAGCGAGCGATCGACCTTCAGCGTGTCGATCGGAAATTTCTGGATGCTCGCCAGCGACAGGTAGCTGGCGCCGAAGTTGTCCACCGCCAACCGTAGGCCGGCACGCTTCAGCTCGCCCAGAATCTGCGAGGCACGCGCGGCATGCTGCAACAGCAGCTGCTCGGAGAACTCGAGCTCGAGCATCCCTGGGGCCATGCCAGAGTCCTGCAGCGTCCCCAGAACCGTATGCACGAACTGCTCGTCGTTGAATTGCCGCCACGTCAGGTTGACCGAGATGCACATCGGCGGCAGGCCGTCGGCGCGCCACGCCATGTGTTGCGTGCAGACGGTCCGCAACACCCACGCACCGATCGGGATGATCAGTCCGGACTCTTCCGCGATGGGCAGGAAGCGGCGCGGCGGAATCATTCCCAGATCCGGATGCGACCAGCGCAGCAGCGCCTCCGCCCCGGTGATGGCGCGGGACTTCAGATCGAACTTCGGCAGGTAGTGCACCACGAGCTCGCGCCGCTCGATCGCCCGGCGCAGCTCGTTCTCGAGCATCGCCCGCTCCAGGGAGTCGGCGTTCATGCCCTTGGCGAAACGGCGGTAATTGTTCTTGCCGTCCTGCTTGGCGGTATACATGGCCGTGTCCGCGCTCTTCATCAGCGCCCGCTCGGTGTCGCCGTCGTCCGGGCACATCGCCACGCCGACACTGGCACTGACCCGGCATTCCTGGTCGAGCAGCACGACCGGCCGGATGACGGCATGGAGGATCTGCGCCGCCAGAGCGTCGATGTCCGCAAGCTCGGTGGGCTCCCGGCACAGCAGCACGAACTCATCGCCGCCCAGACGAGCGACGACGTCCGCCGGATGCACGCACTCGCGCAGCCGGGCGGCCATCTGCTTCAGCAGGGCATCGCCGGCCTCGTGACCGAGCGAGTCGTTGATGAACTTGAAGCGGTCCAGGTCCACGAAGAGGATGGCAAAGCGCCCACCCGCGGCGCAGACCTCACGGATCGCCGCGTTCAGGTGCTCACTGAAGAGGCTGCGGTTGGGCAGATCTGTGAGCGGGTCGTGGGTCGCCAGATGACGGATGCGCGCTTCGTAGCGCTTGCGTTCGGTGATGTCGCGCCCGATGCCCACGATCCCGATGACCTTTCCCGTCCGGTCGCGAAAGGGCACCTTGGTGGTCGAGATCTCGCGCGTCTGCCCGGTGATTTGATCGAGAACCAACTCCTCACGATCGATCAACGGCTCCCCGGAGCGGATGACCGCCTGCTCGTCGGCGAAGAAACCTTCGGCCATCTCCCGGGGGAAGTAGTCGAAGTCGGTCTTGCCGATGATCTCGGTCGGGGTGGTGCCCATCTCGCGCGCCACCGGCCAGTTGCAGGCGATGAAGCGGCTGTGGGTGTCCTTGGCGTAGATCTTCGCCGGCAGGGAATCGATCATGGTGCGCAGCAGGCCCCGCTCGCGCTCCAGGGCTTCTTCGAGCTGCTGTGTGAAGGTTCCCGGGGTCCCGCTCGCAACGGCGGGCGTTTCCTGCGGGCAATCGACCGTCTCCGTCACCTCACGGCTTGGATCACTGCCCACGGGGCCCCCCTTGCGCAACGAAATCGCAGCTCGCGTCCTGTCAGTAACGCTGCCTTCCGCTGGCGCGTGCGAGGATTGTCATCGAGACTTTGGACCCATTCAAGCTCCCGCGTGCGAGCTGTCTTTGTTCCGATCTCTGGTCGCACTCCGGCGCGCCGCGCTCCCGTCCTGAAGTTTGCTACGGCTTGCAACCCAAGGAGCGCAGCGGAACGGCGTTCGCGTGAGCGCTAGCGCGGCGTTTCGGGTTCTGATCGCTGCTCTACTGAAAGCGCAAACCGTCATACAATCAAATACATATACCTTCCGAGGCCCCTGTCGAGCTGGCCGCGAGCCGCGCGGCCAGGGGGTTGTCGGTGTGCCCTGCAGGGTCCCGTGGTGGGAGGATGACTACGATGCGGTGGAGATCGTGCCGATGACTGCTGACGTGAAGTGCCTGCTCGTCGATGACATCGAGGAGAACCTGCTGGTGTTGTCGGCGCTGCTGCGCAGGGAGGACGTGGAGATTCTGCAGGCGCGCT
>DATNEN010000071.1:0-7229 GCA_035552975.1 Steroidobacteraceae bacterium | reverse complement strand
CGCTTGATGCGCCGCAGGCCCGCGCTCAGATACATGTAATGCTCGTCAGGGGAAAGGGCGATGCCGTCCGGAGGCCCGCCGAGCTGGTGCTCGTCGAGTACTTTGCGCAGCTGCCCCTCCTTCATGTACCAGACGCCGGCGGAGTCGAGCTGCTTGAGGGGACTCTTCGCGCCGAAGCGCAGCCCGAAGTCCGGATCGGTAAAGAACATCGCACCCGCACGGGTCAGCACCAGATCGTTGGGGCCGTTGAAGCGTTTGCCCTCGAACTTGTCGGCAACGACGGTGCGCTGCCCGTTCTTCTCCAGCCGCATGATGGTGCCGTCGTTGTCGGCACACCATAACAGCCGCCCCGTCGAATCGATCGCGGTGCAGGAAGGCCCGATGAGCAGCACGGCCATCCGGCCGCTGCGGGACTGGAAGCCGGCCTGGTCGAGCTGCGTCCCGCTGTAGCCGGCCTTCTCCAGGAAGATGGAGACCTTCTTGTCAGGCGCGATGCGGTAGATGACGTTCGCGGTCAGATCGCTGACCAGAATGTATCCCTTCCCGCCATCGGGGACCCAGACAGGCCCCTCGGTGATGCCGAATCGATCGCTCAGGAGCTCGAGCCGCGCATCGGGCGCGATGACCGAGTCGAGCCCAGGGTCGGCGCGCGTTATGGAGAAAGGCTGGTCGCGCGGCGGGGACTCAACGGTGGCGACGACGGGGGAGGCGGCCGCCGCCGCAGCGGTTGCCGCCGCAGCGGACGTCGCCGCAGCGGAGGTGACGGCGGATGCCGCGACCAATGCAACGGCCATCAGACGGCGCCACGCAGTGAGCCCATCGCATCGAACAGGCGTACTCATGAGAAGGCACGGTGTGCCTGCCGCAGCGACCGTCATGCCTCATTCCCGCCGTACCGGATCCGGTGCGCGTTGCGATTGACCCGATGGCAGGGCATAGGCCATGACGAACAGCCCGTGGTCCTTGGAAAGCAGTGAATTCCCACCCGAAGCGATGATCACATACTGCCGGCCCGTGCGTGGCGAGAGATAGGTCATGGGATTCGCGAAGGCCGGTGAGGGAAGCTGAGTGCGCCACAGCTCTTTGCCGCTGCGCACATCGATCGCGCGAAAGTATTCGTCGAGAGTCGCACCGATGAACGCGATCCCGCTCCCGAGAACGAGCGAGCCGCCGATGTTGGGTGCGCCCATGGGCAGACCGAACGGCAACTGCCAGCCGAAGGGTCCGGCGTTGCGTGAAGTCCCGAGCGGGCGATTCCACAGCAGCTGATGAGTCTTCAGGTCCACCGCACTGATCATGCCGTACGGGGGTCGCTGGCACGGCATGCCGATAGGCGAGCGGAACACCGCGGTGTAGACCGCGAAGTACGGCGAGCCTTCCTGATGGAAGAACGGGAAAGGCAGCTTCGCCTTGGAATCGTTGCCGAACTCCGAGGCCGGCACGAAGCGATTGCGGTTCGCCATGCGGAAGGAGTTGACGATCATGATGTCGCGCGAGGGATCGACTGCCACGCTACCCCAGTCGATGCCGCCCAGAAAACCCGTGGAGTAGATCCAGCCATGCTCGGACGGAGGTGTCATCGGGCCGTCGTAGCGGGCGCTGCGGAATTTGATCCGGCACCACAGCGCATCCAGCGGAGTCAGACCCCACATGTCCGACTCTTTGAGATCCGGACCGGTGAACGGGGGCATCTCCACCGAGAAAGGCTGCGTAGGGGCAGTCCAGTCGCCTTTCCCCGCACCCTGTGGAACGCGCCGCTCCTCCACCTTCGACACAGGATGGCCGTCACGCCGGTCGAGCACGAAGACCTGACCGGTCTTGGTTGCCTGAATCAGCGCAGGAACGTCGCCGACGTTCGCCAGCACCGGCTGCGCGCCTACGTCGTAGTCCCACAAATCGTGGTGCACCGTCTGGAAGGACCAGCGGACCGCGCCGGTCGCGGCATCGAGAGCGACCACCGAGCTCGAGTATTTCTCGGACTGAGCCGAGCGATGCGCGCCGTAGTAGTCCGGGTTGCTGTTACCTGTCGGAACATAGACGAGGCCGAGATTCTCATCGGAGCTCATCAGCGACCAGGCATTGGGCGTATTGCGCGAGTAGTGCTCACCGGCCGGCGGCTCCCCGTGCCAGTCCGGGTGATCGAGATCCCAGGCCCACACGAGCTTGCCGGTCGTAGCGTCGTAGGCGCGCACCACACCGGAAGGGTTCTCCACCTCTCCGTTGTCTGGAACGCCACTTCCAATCACGGCCAGGCCATGAATGATCGCGGGTGGTGATGTGGGCGTGTACACGCCCTTTTTCATGGGGCCGAGCCCGTCGAGCAGATCGACGAGGCCCTGGTTACCGAAGCTCCGACAAGGCACGCCCGTGTGAGCATCAATGGCGCGCAGGGTCGCGTCCCCGCTCGCCATGAGTAACCGCTGCGGACAATCGGTTGTGCCGGCGGGCGCCTCGTAATAGGAGAGTCCGCGACAGATCGTAGATCCGGCCCAATCACGCACATGGGCCGCGTACTTCCAGCGCACCGCGCCCGTGTCCGCATCGAGCGCAACCACGTCGTTCAGCGGCAGGCAGACGTACACCAGCTCGCCGACCTTCAGTGGAGTGACTTCGAAGGTTGTCGGCTTGCCCCGCGGCCACTCGACCTTGTAGCTCCAGGCGAGCTTCAGTTGCGACACGTTGGTGGAGGCGATGCTCGTGAGCGGTGAGTAGTGTGACGCACCCGCGTCACCTCCGTAGCTCTCCCAGTCCGCGCCGGGGCTTGCGACGCCCGCGGCCGTCGTGCCCGCGACGCCGGTGCCCGTGGCGTCAGCGGCGGCGGCGTCAGCGGCGGCGGCGCCAACCGCACCACTCCGACCACCGTCGGCAGCCCACACATGCGTCACCGACCACGCGAGAACGCAGGCCAGCACCCCTGTCAGCAGCGACCAGACTGCAGTGCGGGCCCTCATGCGAGTCGCCGGCGAACCCCGGGAAACAGGAAGTAGAGCGCGAGCAGCACCAGCAGCCCCATGCGCGAAGCGAGAGCCCACCCATCGAGGCCGGTCTCCCACAGAGACCATAAAAAGGTGTACGCCAATACCAACAGATAAACCCACATCCCGAGCTTGCGGGCCCGCCACAGGAGTACGGCGGAGACTCCAAGTACGATGCCGGTGATGATGTAGTAGAGCGACCCGCCGAGCCAGGCCAGCTCCGCCCCTCCGACGGCCAGAGCCAATGCGAGGGCGAGCACGATCAGGGAGAACACCACGGGTGCTCCCTGCGCCGGTGCGATTCCCATCCTCAGCGAGCTCCGGCGGGCGGAGGACCTTCGAGGACTCCGGCGACCTTCAGCCGTATCTTGTAGACGGCATCGCAGGCCGCGATGTACAGCGTCTTGCCGTCGGCATCGCCGAAGGCAACGTTCGTCGAGCAGATCTGCTTCTTCGGCTCCGCGCCCAGGATCGGCAGGTTGATGGTGCCCAGCAGCTTGCCCGAAGGTGCCGTCACTCGAACGGTCCCAGGTCCTGCGCCACCGGTCGAATAGATGTTGCCCTTCGTGTCGGACCTCATGCCATCGCCGATGCCCGCTCCCTGGGTGAAGAGCGTTCCTGCGCCGAGGGTGTCATCCGCCTTCACGACATACCGCTTCATTTTGTCGAAGGCCGAGAGATACAGGTACTTCTCGTCTGCCGAGAGGGTGATGCCGTTGGGGATGCCGCCGAGATCCTTGTCGGAAAGCACCTTGGTCGTCTTGCCGTCCTTGATCAGCCAGACCGCATCGTCCATCTCCTTGAGGGGACTCTTGCCCGCCCCGCGCAGCCCGAAGTCGTTGTCGGTGAGGTACACGGCCCCGTCGGACTTGATCGAGATGTCGTTGGGACCGTTGAACCGCTTGCCGCCTGCGCCATCGGACAGCACGGTGTGCTTGCCGTCCTTCTCCAGGCGCATGACCTTACGATCATCATCCGCACACCAGAGAATTCTGCCCTGCGGGTCCACACCCGAGCAGGACGGCCCGATCAGCAGTACATGCGAGCGGCCCGCGCGAGTCTGCGCACCGACGCTCTCGGGGTCATCGCCCGTGTAGCCGGCCTTCTCCATGAAGACCGATACCTTGTTGTCGGGGGTGATCTTGTAGAGGACATTGTCCAGCAGGCCGCCGAGCAGCAGGAAGCCGCCGTCGCGCACCCAGGTCGTGCCCTCATCGAGCCCGAATCCGTTGGCAACGAGCTCCATCTTGGCATCCGGAGCAATGAGGGCGTCCAGTCCGGGATCGGCCCTCGTCAGGCTGAAGGGCTTCGGTGCCGGCGCCGGACCGTCGCCCCGCATGCTCGGACCGGAAGGCAGTCGCTGAGCACTCACGGTGCCCGCCATCATCAGCAACACGAACGCGACCAGCACTGGCTTGGATCTCATGACCTACCCCGTTTTTCCTGGCGAGCCCCTCTGAAGAAGGCCCCTGCAGTGCGTCTTGAGGGTCGGCACCCGAGAACGCACTGCAGGAGCCTGGGGGAAAGCATGAACTCCCGCGCATCAGAAGTCATGTCTGAGCGTGAAATGGAACTCCCGGGGCGGGGCCACATTGCTGGAGATGTTCACTGCACCGCCGTTGAACAGGTAGTAGTAGTAGAACTTGTTGGTCAGGTTGGTGACCGAGGCGATGAAGGACCACTTGCCCTTGGGCGGGATGTATTCCACCTGGGCATTCAGCAGGCTGTAGGGGTGAATGATGAACTGCGGCTGCGGCGCCTCGGCACCCGGGGCCGGGTCGAAGTCCTGCTGCGACTGCCAGGACCAGTCGAGCTTCGGGGTCGTCGTGCCGAACTGCGAGGGGATCGCGTACTGCACGTCCGCGTGCATGTTCAACTCGGGCTGCAGATGATTGCCCGCGTGGATGTAGCCGGGCAGCCCCGGGGTCGTGACGCCTGAGGAGAAGTGGTTGTAGCCACCCGAGTAGGAGATCTCCAGGCCCTTGATGGGGGCCGCGGTCAGATCAAACTCTGCGCCAGTGATCGTCGCCGGTGTACCGACGGTGATGTACCACGGTACGGTCGCCGGATTTCCCGGATACAGGGAAGCGCATGTGGCGCCACTCGCCTGCCAGGTAGCGCCGGGAAGCTGGCCGAGACACTGAACGCCGACTTCCGTCGTCGAGCGTGCCTTGTAGTCCGAGTAGAACCCGTCGACGTTCAGACGCAGGCGGTGATCGAAGAACTCGTTCTTCAGTCCCAGCTCGTATGAGGTGAGATCCTCGGCAGGCGTGCTCTGCATCTGCTGCGCCGTGATCACGATGGTCGTGATTCCCGGCGGCCGCGACCCGGTGGCCACAGTGGCATAGCCCATGATGTTGTCGGTGATCTGGTAGTCCGAGGACAACAGCCAGTCCCAACGGTGCTCGCTCGCCGTGAACGGCGTATCGATCACGAGCAGGCCGGGGTGATTGAAGTGGTACTCCACTTCGCCGGTCGTCAGACGGGCGCCGCCGGACACGCGCCACTTCGAGGTCAGCTTGTAATCGACGTGGAAGAAGCCCGAGGCGGACTCGTTGAAGGCCTTGTCGAACTCGTTGAAGTTGTCGGTGATGTAGCCGATGAAGCCATTGGACTGCCCGTCATAGCTGTCGGCGAACGATCCCAGCACCCAGCTCAGGCTGTTGTCGAACAGCGAGCCGTTCAGGCGCACCTCGGCGGTCCTCTCGACCACCCGCTGCGAGAATTTCGACAACACGTAGCCGAGCGGCGACTCATCGCCGTTCTGCACGAAGTTATCCCCATACTCGGAGTAGGACAGGATGCTGGTCAGGTGGACGTTGTCGGCGATCTGGTAGTCCACTTTGCCCGAATAGGTCTGCGAGTCCTGCTCTTTCTGGTTCGGGTAGCAGATCCCGGAGGGCACCGGCTGGTAGGGAGCCTGTTGAACGGTGCCCTGCAGCAGCGGACGGCAGAACGTCGAATAGCTCGAGTACGGGTGTCCGGGCGGCGGCAGGAAGCGGTTGTCGTACTGCACGCCGAACTGATTCTGGATCGCGACGTTGTATGCGTTGATCAGGCCGCTCGGATTCGGATACGGGTTGGTGACGCCGACGATCAGCTCCGGGGAGCCCTGGTCGTCCACCCGCTCGATGTTGAATCCCAGGTTGACTTCGAGCCGGTCGGTGGGCACCCAGCGGGCCTTGATGCGGCCGCCGGCTTCCGATCCGCCGCCCTCCTCGCCCGTTTTGCAATCGTGTGCCGCCACATCCGGCTGGCTGGTCGGAAACGAGCCCGCCAGATTGGGCGTACCGAGCTTGTGCATCTCGCAGGTGAAGTCCAGCAGGTTGACGTAGCCGTCCTGCCGGTGGAAGTGCCCGGAGGCGCGCACGAACAGGTTCGGGGCTACCGTCGTGTCGAACGCGCCGGTCGTCCCGATCTCCTTGTAGGAGCCGGAGGTGAAAGTCAGAAAGCCGCTGTCGTCGCCCATCGGCTGCTTGGTGTACAGCTTGATGGCGCCGCCGATACTGGCGTTACCGGACAGCGTGCTCTGCGGGCCGCGGTCGACCTCAACCCGATCGATGTCCGTCAGGCCGAGCTCGGAGCCGACTGCCGTGGCGTGATAAACGTCATCCACGTATATCGCCACAGCCGGAGCACGAGCAAAGCTGGCATCGTTCTGCCCTACACCGCGCATGACGATGGTCGGCACGCCGCCCTCGTCCGCATCGGGCGGATAGGTGTAGAGATTCGGTACGAGCTGCCCGATGGTATTGATGCTGGCGACGTTCGCAGACTTCAGCTGCTCGGCTGACGTCGTCGAGATCGCGATGGGCGTCTTCTGCAGGTCTTCCTGCTGGTAGCGCGCCGTGACCGTGACTGTCTGGAGCTGCCCGGCGTCCGCCGTGGCATTGGCATCCTCATCAGCCGCCAGTGCACTGCCTGAGACCGCCGTCAGCGCCGCCAGGCACAACGCAGTCTGCAGTCGCAGCCCCACTTGCGCAGGGATGCTGAAATACGCTGAGCGCTTCATCGTCATTCCCCCTTAAGCATATCCGGACCAGAGTCGGCCGGCGTTCCGGCCGTCACTCACTCACACACACATGACTCTCAAGACTGTCCTTCGCTCTCCGCCGGGAACGACAGCTCCACCTGGGCGCGAGCTTCCACTCTGCGCACCAGCTCGCTGACGCTGCTTCCGGCGGGAATCTCCCCCTGAGACTGATGCCACTGCTCCTGGTTGGCCTTCGACAGCGGCATGCTCAGCCCCAGATC
>DATNEN010000070.1:0-2528 GCA_035552975.1 Steroidobacteraceae bacterium | reverse complement strand
CCGGCGCGGTAGCGTTGCTCGCTGAGCGTTGCGGCGTGAGTGGCTGAAGTCTCGATGTCGCGAAGATTGGTGACACGCTCGCGCTGATGGCCGTAACGCGAGAGCGACACATTGGCGTCGCGGAGCGCTCCCAGAACTGTGCTCTCGTACTTCGCTTCGGCTTCGTCCAGGCCCGCCTTCGCCTGATCCACACGCGCTTTGGTGCGACCGAAGTCCAGCGCATTCCACTGCAGCAACGGCGCCCCGATCCACATAAAGTTCTGGCTGCGCACGAGGTGCCCGGGATCGGCGGAGCTGAACCCCAGGTCGCCTATCAGAGTGAGCTTGGGAAACCAGTCGGCGATGCGTTCGCCAATCACGGCATTTTTCGAGACGAGCCTGAGCTCTGCGGCCCGTATGTCGGGACGCTGTCGCAGAACGCTTGCCGGGTCGCCGATTGCGACGGTCTGGGGGAGGGTCGGAAGTGCACCGGCCGCCGCCAGCTCCGAGTCCAGATCACCTGGCGCGCGGTCAGTCAGCACGGCGAGGCGGTCGAGCGACTCGGCAATCTGCGCGTCGAGAGGAATGATCGTGCCACGCGTGTCCTCCACCTGAGCACGCACGCGTTCGACGTCGAGGTCGGACGCGACGCCTTGTCCGCGGCGCTGCTGCGTCAGTGTGAGAATCTGCTCCTCGACCTCCGCAGACCTGTTCACCAGCGCGCGACGCTGCTGCTGATCTCGCAAGTCCACGTAGACCTGGGCGATCTCAGCGGCGAGCTGCACATGGGTATCGGCGAGGTCGGCCTCGACGGCGGATGCTTCGGCGGACGCAGCCTCGATGGCACGCCGCGTCCCGCCGAAGAGGTCGGCCTCCCAGGTCGCATCGAAGCCGAGGTTGTAGAAGTCGATGGAGCCGATGGAGAGCGCGGAGCTTGGAATGTGGGCGTGCAGATAGGCTCCGCTGGCCGAGCCTTTCGGAAGGGCGTTGCGCCGCTGCTCCGTCAGACCCGCCCGCGACTGCACCAGACGCGCCTGGGCGGCACGAATGTCGGGGCTGTTCTGCAGCCCGGCCTGGATCAGGCGGTCGAGCTCGGGATCTCCAAGGGCTTGCCACCACTGAGAGGCAGCAGGGGAAGAGGACACCCCGTCCCTGGGCGCACGCACGAAGGTTGGGGCTTTCACCGCGTCGGGTGCAACGGCAGGAGCCCCCTGATAGCGGGGACCGACGGTGCAGCCGGTCAGTGTCCCGACAGCACCGGCCAGCATCGCGAGTACGGCGACTCCAACTGTCCAGGTGCGAGTGCGTAAGTCATCGGCGACACGGCCTGGTATGCGGGGACACGCGTTGTTACGGACCTGCGCCACTCGTAATCCTCAGTGCGCCGCCTCGCGCGGCGCGGAAGGCTGCTGTTGCGGTGACTTTTTCAGTAGGAGCGCGAGGGGGATGCATATGAAGAGCGCCACTCCCAGCACGTAAAAGGTCTCCGAGAAAGTAATGACCGAAGCCTGCTGCGCCATCTGTGCCGCAAGCTGACCCAGCGCCTGCTGATGCGCGAAGGCGGGATCGCCGCTCTGGGCGAGGAAACCGGCTGCGGTCGTGGCCAGGTGATTCTGACCGAGCAGGGAGTTGGCGGTGACCGACTCCCTGATGAAGGCATCGTGCATGGCATTGCGCCGATCGATATAGACGCCCAGCAGGGCGAGGCCCACCGATCCGCCGAGGTTGCGTGCCATGTTGTAGAGGCCGGCAGCGTCGCCGGCTTCTTCCCGTGACACGGCCGACATCGAGGCCTGGTTGAGCGGCATGAACGCGAGCATCTGGCCGGCGCCCCGCAGCAGCTGCGAGCCGTAGAAGTCGTGTCCGACACTCTGGGCCGTCAAGGAGATGTCGAACATGCAGCTCACCGCAAAGCACAGCAGGCCGGCGATGACCATGACGCGCGCATCGAGCGTGCCGAGCATGCGTGGCAATAGCGGCATGAGCAGAAATGCCGGCAGCCCCGACAGCAGCATGATGCCGCCCGCCTGCTCCGCGTTGTATCCGGCGATGTTGCTCAAGAACTGCGGAATCAGGTAGGAAATGCTGTACAGCGCCGCGCCGATGGTGAAGACGATGAAGATCACGCTCGCGTAGCTCTTGTTCTTCATCAGGCTCAGGCGCACGACCGGCTTCTTCGCCACGAACTGCCCCGCCGCCAGCGTGGCGATGCCGATGACGGAAATCACCGACAGCCAGGTGATCATGCGCGAGTCGAACCAGTTCTCGCGCTGGCCTTCCTCCAGCACCACCGTGAGCGAGCTCAGGCCGGCCGCGAGGCCGGCGATGCCCAGCCAATCGCCGTTCACGAAAGAATGCCAGTCCGGCTTGCTCTTCGGCAGGCCCGCGTACAGCAGCATCACCAGCGCGATGCCCACCGGCAGGTTGACGAAGAAGCACCAGCTCCAGTCGATGTTCTCCGCGAGCCAGCCGCCGAGCACCGGCCCGAGCAGCGGGCCCAACAGCACGATCAGGCCGAACAGCGTCATACCGATGGGCAACTGGTGGCG
>DATNEN010000069.1:0-25271 GCA_035552975.1 Steroidobacteraceae bacterium | reverse complement strand
CTGGTGGCCAGGGGCGGAATCGAACCACCGACACGCGGATTTTCAGTCCGCTGCTCTACCAACTGAGCTACCTGGCCGCCGAGTGGGGGCGCGTATTAGACCGGCTCCCCCCTACCCCGTCAAGCATCCAGCCCTCTAAGTCATTGATTTAGAGTGCTTCCCAGCCACCAATTCCGCCTGTCGCGCGCCGCACACCAGCTCGGGATCCGCCCGCCCACCGACCCGCCCGGCGAAATTCCCAGTCACGCGCATCACTCCGCATGCCTGCCCCGGTCGGACGCCCGAGTGCGGACGAGATTTCGCGACCACCTTGTTACTCACAGCCCCGCGCCCCGCCTTTCTACGATGCCGCCATGCATCGCATCGCACGCAAAATCCCCACTGTCCGCGCATCCCTGACCGACGCGCCGCGCACTCGCGAACGCCCGCACGATCCCCGCATCCGCCGCCTCGCGAGCGACTTCCTTCCACGCGATGAAGTAACCCCTCCCCCCATTGAGAGACCCGCTCCCCCATCGCCGGACACCACTCCACCCTGCCGTCAGGCAAATGTGAACTCGACGTGCGGGCGACCACACTTTGCAGCACGTAGCCGCCGACCGAATGCAGCTCACGAAGTGCATCCAGAAGGCGGCTCGATCGCATCTCGAAGAAGCGATCGAGAGCACCGAACGAAACTGAAGTTGAAGCCGAACCAGGGAGTCCTTATGCGCAATGTTCTTCCGTCACTGCTCATGTCCACCGTTATTGCGCTGACCCTGGCTGGCTGCGCAAGGAATGAAGCCGCCGAGTCCGCAAGCGCTGCGGCCGCCGCTCCGCCTCCGCAGGTGAGCGTGGCTCAGGTCGTCCAGCGGCCCGTGAACGAGTTCGACGAGTTCACGGGCCGGTTCGAGGCCATCGAGCACGTCGATCTGCGTCCGCGAGTGTCGGGATACATCTCCTCCGTTAACTTCGTGGAAGGCCGTGAGGTCAAGAAGGGCGATGTGCTCTTCATCATCGACCCCCGTCCCTATGAGGCCGAGTTCAAGCGAGCCAAGGCTCAGCTGGAGCAGGCGCGCACGCAGTTGAGCCTCGCCAAGTCCGAGCGCGAGCGGGCGGCGAAGCTGGTGCAGTCGCATGCGATCTCCCAGGAGGAGTTCGACACCCGAACCGCGGGCAATGATCAGGCCAGCGCGAACGTCGATGCGGCGCAGGCTGCTCTCGACTCCGCCCAGCTGAATCTGACGTGGACGCGAGTGACCGCGCCCATCGACGGCCGCATCAGCCGGGCGCAGGTCACAGCAGGGAATTTCGTGACCTCCGGTCAGACGATGCTGACGACGATCGTCTCGCTCGATCCGATCTACGTCACTTTCGATGACGACGAGCAGGCCTACCTGAAGTACGCGAAGCAGGCGCGCGACGGCGATCACGCCAGTTCGCGTAACTCGGCGAACACCGTGCTCGTCGGGTTGGCGAACGAAAGCGACTACCCGCACAGCGGTGTCATGGTGTTCGTCGACAACGCGCTCGACCCGGCCACCGGGACGATTCGCAGTCGCGCGAAGCTCGATAACCACGACCGCATCTTCACGCCCGGGTTGTTCGCCCGCATCAAGCTGTTGGGCCGGGACAAGCACAACGCCCTGCTCATCAACGACAGCGCCGTCGGCACGGACCAGAACATGAAGTATGTGTTCGTGGTCGGTGCGGACAACAAGATCGAGTACCGGCCGGTGAAGCTGGGACCGATCGTGGACGGACTGCGAGTGATTCGCGAGGGCCTGTCGCAAGGCGAAACGATCGTTGTGAACGGCCTCCAGCGCGTGCGCCCGGGCGCTCCCATCACACCAGAGAAGGTCGCGATGGGTGAGCGCAGCCGCGACGGCAATCACGGGAATGGCAGCGATTCGGACGGCAACACGATGCTCGCGCAGAACTAGCCTGCAGCAGGACCAGGTCGCGCAAGCACAGGAGATACACGAGGTACACAAGGGGCCACGGTTGCAGTGATCAGATGCAGCGCCAGGACGGCGTTGCAAAGGACGACGACACGACGCTACTGCAGCCGTGGCTCCAAGTGGAGCCGACGCCCCAGGGGAGAGCTCGCATCGGCCCGCGTCGAACAGGCAGCGAGCCGCGAGCAGGAGCCCGCGAGGGGCCGGACCACCGCTGACGATAGGCGAGGCGCGACGACCAGGCGCCCCGAGGGCAGCCAGAACTCTTTCAAGGACATCCGATGAAACTTTCCAACTTCTTCATCGACCGGCCGATCTTTGCGGCGGTCCTGTCCGCTTTCATCACCATCGGCGGAGCTATCGCGCTCTTTCAACTGCCGATCAGCGAGTACCCCGAGGTTGTGCCGCCGACCGTGGTCGTCCGTGCCTCCTACCCTGGCGCGAACCCCAAGACGGTTGCTGACACCGTCGCGGCGCCGCTCGAGCAGCAGATCGTCGGCGTCGAAGACATGCTCTATATGTCCTCGACCGCGACGACTGATGGAGGCCTCGACCTCACGGTGACCTTCAAGGTCGGAGCGGATATCGATCGGGCGCAGGTGCAGGTCCAGAACCGCGTCTCCCAAGCGCTCCCGAGGCTCCCCGAGGAGGTACGGGCTCTCGGCGTGACGACGACCAAGAGCTCGCCGGACCTGACCATGGTCGTCAACCTGATCTCGCCGAACAATCGGTATGACGCTCTGTACTTGCGGAACTACGCAGTACTGAACGTGCGCGACGTTCTGGCTCGCCTGCCCGGCATGGGCCAGGTGGGCGTGTTCGGCGGCGGCGACTACGCGATGCGCGTCTGGCTCGACCCCCAGAAGCTGGCCGCTCGCAACCTGACGGCCGGCGACGTTGTGGACGCGATTCGCGAGCAGAACGTGGAGGTCGCTGCGGGTCAGATCGGCGCGCAGCCCTCGCGCGATGCGCAATTCCAGCTGCAGCTCAACGCGCAAGGTCGGCTCACCGACGAGCAGCAGTTCCGCGACATCATCATCAAGACCGGTGACACGGGCGAGATCGTCCGCCTCGGCGATGTTGCCCGCGTGGAGCTGGGTGCGCAGGAGTACGCCATCAAGGCGTACCTGAGCAACAAGAATACCGTGGCTCTCCCGATCTATCAGGCGCCCAACTCTAACGCGCTGCAGCTCTCGGATGCGGTGCGCAAGACGATGGCGGAGCTGAAGAAGGACTTTCCGCAGGACCTGGACTACAGCATCGTTTACGACCCGACGGTCTTCGTCCGCCAGTCCATCGACGCGGTGGTCCACACCCTGCTCGAAGCAGTGCTCCTGGTCGTGATCGTCGTGATCCTGTTCCTGCAGACCTGGCGCGCTTCGATCATTCCGCTGGTGGCGGTGCCGGTGTCGATCATCGGCACATTCGCGGTATTGCTCGCCTGCGGGTTCTCCATCAACACGCTGTCGCTGTTCGGACTGGTGTTAGCGATAGGTATCGTGGTGGACGATGCCATCGTGGTAGTGGAGAACGTCGAGCGGCACATAGCCAGCGGACAGAGTCCCAGGGAAGCCACCAAGTCGGCAATGGCGGAGGTCAGCCGGCCGATCATCGCGATCACGCTCGTATTGTGCGCAGTGTTCGTGCCCGTGGCGTTCGTCAGTGGCCTCACCGGCGAGTTCTATCGGCAGTTCGCGCTGACCATCGCGATTTCGACGGTCATTTCGGCGTTCAACTCCCTGACGTTGTCGCCGGCGCTCGCGGCAGTGCTGCTCAAGCCGCACGACGCGAAGAAGGATCGGCTGACGCGTGTGATGGACCGGCTGCTGGGCGGCTTCTTCAAGCGTTTCAACCGCGGCTTCCTGCGCACCGGCAACACCTACTCCCGGGTGGTGAGTCACACCGTCAGGCGCAGCGCCATCGCACTCGTCGTCTACGCGGGTCTGATAGGCCTCACCTATATCGGCTTCAATTCGGTCCCGAGCGGGTTCATCCCCGATCAGGACAAGCAGTATGTGATCGCCATCGCCCAGCTTCCGGCGGCTGCCTCGCTGGAGCGGACCGATGAGGTCACGCGGAAGCTGGCCGAGATCGGCCTGAAAACCCCCGGTGTCGCCGGTGCCGTGCAGTTCAGTGGGATGTCCGTCAACGACTACACGCCCACGACCAGTGCGCTCATCGACTTCTTTGCGCTCGATGACTTCGACAAGCGCAAGTCCAAGAACCTGAGCGCGAAGGCCATCGCTGCGACCCTGAACCAGAAGTTCGCTTCGGTGCAGGACGCGTTCGTCGTGGTGTTCCCGGCGCCTCCGGTGATGGGCCTCGGCACTCTCGGGGGCTTCAAGCTCCAGGTGGAAGATCGGGGCGATCATGGGGAACAGGCTCTGTATGCCGCTATCAACGATGCGGTGAAGAAGGCGAACCAGACGCCTTCTCTCGCCGGCGTCTTCAGCAGCTATCAGATCAACGTGCCGCAGCTCAAGATCAACATCGATCGCACCAAGGTCAAGCAGCAGAATGTGAAGCTCTCCGATGTATTCCAGACGCTGCAGGTCTACCTCGGCTCTCTGTACGTCAACGACTTCAACCGCTTCGGCCGTACCTATCAGGTGATGGCTCAAGCGGATGCGCCGTACCGCTCGCATGTCGATGACATCCTGCCGTTGAAGACTCGCAACGCCGCGGGTGCGATGGTTCCGCTCGGGTCGCTGCTCACCATCGGCCAGACCTTCGGACCTGAGACGGTGCAGCGCTACAACGGCTATCGCTCTGCGGACATCAGCGGGGGCGCTGCACCGGGATTCAGCTCCGGTCAGGCGCAGGCCGCGATGGCGAGCATTCTCAAGCAGACGTTGCCGCGAGGAATGACGTTCGAGTGGACCGACCTTGCCTATCAGCAACTCGCCTCGGGCAGTACCACTGCCTACGTCTTTCCGCTGTGCGTGTTGTTCGTGTTCCTGGTCCTCGCGGCTCAGTACGAGAGTCTGACGCTGCCGCTGTCGATCATCCTGATCGTCCCGATGACGCTGTTGGCCGCGATTGCGGGCTTGCTGATCGACCACAGCGATAACAACGTGTTCACGCAGGTCGGCCTGATCGTGCTGGTCGGGCTGGCGTGCAAGAACGCGATCCTGATAGTCGAGTTCGCCAAACACCTGCAGGAGCAGGGCCACGACGCGGTCTCCGCAGTCCTCGAAGCGGCCCGGCTGCGGCTGCGGCCGATCCTGATGACCTCTTTCGCTTTCATCATGGGCGTCGTCCCGTTGATGCTCGCGACGGGTGCAGGTGCCGAGATTCGTCACGCACTCGGGGTGACGGTGTTCGCCGGAATGTTGGGAGTGACCTTCTTCGGGCTCCTGCTCACGCCGGTCTTCTACGTTCTCATCCGCCGGCTCACGGAGCGGCGCCCTGCCCGGGAGGACACGAGCGCCTCGTCCGCAGGGACAGCCGCCGCCCCTGTGCAGCTCCTCGGAGCGGAGACTCACCATGTCTAAAGTCAGAAGGTCGTTGTTCGTCGGGCTCGGGAGCAGCCTCCTGGGTGTTCTGGTGCTCGTGTCGCTGGCCGCCCTGTTGGGCGGCTGCGCGGTGGGTCCCAACTATGTGAAGCCTCAAACGCCGGTGGCGGCGAGCTTCCAGAGCGCACAGGAGCCGATCTACACCTCCCAGAACGTGCAGGCCGAATTCTGGAAGCAGTTCGGCGACCCCACGCTGGACCAGCTGGTCGACGACGCCCTGGATGCCAACCACGATCTGCGCATCGCCCTCGGACGCCTGGTCGAGGCGCGCGCTGCCCGCCATCAGGCGCTGTTCGACTTCGGGCCCACTGTCACCGCCGATGGCGGCTACACCAAACAGCGAGTCCCCGCGGCCGCCAGCCCCGTCGGGGCTGGGTACAAGTACGAGCTGTACGACGCCGGCTTCGATGCCACCTGGGAGCTCGACCTCTTCGGCCGCATCAGGCGAGAAAACGAGGCCGCTCGCGCGGATCTGGAAGGCGCAGAGGCCAACCTGCATGACGTTCAGGTCTCTGTCATTGCAGAGGTCGCGCGCACCTACTTCGAGCTGCGGGGCACGCAGAACGAGCTCGCGGTTGCCCGCCGCAACGTAGAGAACCAGCGGGAGAGTCTGCGCATCACCTCCGAACGCCTAAGCGCCGGCCGGGGGACTGAGCTCGACACCTCCCGCGCACAGGCGCAGCTGAGCACAACCCTCGCGACCCTTTCGCCCCTGGAGGCCTCGATCTCCCGCTCGATCCATCGCCTCGGTGTCCTGACAGGACGTGACCCGAACGCACTGACCTCGCTCCTGGGCCCCGGGAAGGACCTCCCTGACCTGCCGCAACTCGCCGCCGTGGGCGACCCCGCCAGCCTGCTCCGCAGGCGCCCCGACATCCGGGTCGCCGAGCGCCAGCTGGCTGCGGCCACCGCCCGGATCGGCGTGGCCGTCGGCGACCTGTTTCCCAAGGTCTCCTTCACGGGCAACTTCGGCTATATGTCCAATGACACGAGCGCGCTGGGATCCTCCGGTGCTCGCAGTTATGAGATTGCTCCCGGCATTTCATGGGCAGCCTTCGACCTCGGCCGGATCGCCGCTCAGGTGCGGGCCGCCCATGCTCAGGCGGATGTAGAGCTGGCCTCCTACCAGAAAACGGTGCTTCTGGCCCTCGAGGACACCGAGAATTCCCTGGTAACTCATGCCCGTGCACGCGACCACCTGCGGAACGCCGACGACGCCGCCCGGGCGAGCGCCACGGCGGCCCGCCTGGCCCGGACCCGGTATGAGGGCGGTATCGTCGACTTCCTGGAAGTCCTTGATGCGGAACGGACTCAGCTTCAGGCCGAGGACCAGCTTGCAGTCAGCCGAACCGACGCCATGACTAGCCTGGTCGCGGTCTATAAAGCGCTGGGTGGTGGCTGGGAGGGCGCGGCCCCCCCGCGTTACACTCAGGCGGCTAGCCGCTGAAGGACTGTGCATGAATGCCACTCTGACGCCCGAACTGCTGGAAGAAACCTCGGACATCCGCAACCCCGCACAGGGGCCGGCCGCGGTTTACCCGGGGCCCGGCGCGGACTTCCTCAAGCCCGCCCAGGGACCGGTCGCCTCGCTCGCCGCCGCGCTCCTGGACCCGGAGCTGCCGGTGTCCTCGTGCGCCGAAGAGCTCAGCCAGATCAACGACTCTCTCGAGCGCCGCGAGAGCCTGTTGGCCGCCTCCGCGAAAGCCAGCCGGCTGCTGCTGGAGACTCCGGATGTACGCGCCGTCATTCCCGACGTGCTGCAGGTCATCGGGGAAGCCGCGCGGGTCGATCGAGTCAACCTGATGCTCGCGCAGACCGGTCCCGCGGGAGAGCCGCTGCTGGTGATGGTCAACGAGTGGGTCGCCGACGGCGTCACACCGCATCTGGGCGAGCCCGAGATGTGCACCTGCGATGAGCGCAACTTCGAGGCCGTGTGCAGGGAGCTGCGCGCGGGCCGCAGTGTCTGTCTGAGCAAGAGCGACTCGGCTGCCGCCTATTGCTCCGCGGGTTTCGAGGGCATCGGCACCAAGACCAAGGCGATCGTCCCGATTTTCGTTGCCAGTGAGTTCACGGGGGTCGTCGGATTCGACAACACCCGCCGGCGCCGTGCGATCGACTCTGCCGAGCTGTCGGCATTGGAAACCGCGGCCGGCGTCATCGGCGCCGCGCTGCATAGAGAGCGACTGGTCGACGACGTTCGGCGCGAGCGCGAACGGGCCGCAGAGGAGCAAGTCACCCAGCTGGCCAAAGCCAACGCCGTCATCCGCGGCAATCTCGAGCGGCTCGCCAGCGAGCCCGATCTCAACACTTTCATGGGGCACATGATCCTCGAGGCGACGCGTCAGCTGGAGGCGGCGTCGGGAGCGGTCATCGTCGCCAAGCACTCCCTGCACGAGTGGCGCGTGCTCGCGCACGTGCGCGACGGGAAGCTCGAGCCGGCCCCGTTCGTGGAGAGTGTGCCGTTCGACGGATCGCCGTTCACGCTGATATTCGGCCGCCAGCTCAAGCCGCTGTATCTGAACGTCGAGCACGACACTCACGATATCTGGCCCGGTGTGCGCGCATTCCACCAGCGCGAGGGCTATACCAACGTCGTCATCCACCCGCTGGTGTTTGGCGCCCGTACTGTCGGGTTCTTCGTACTGAGCTTCAGGCGCCCTGCGCACGAGGTGCAGCACAGCGAGCTGCTCGTGGCGCTCGCTCAGCAGGCAACCCTTGCCGTCGAGCTGACGCGCCTCGCGCATTCGGCCAAGGAGGCGGCGGTTCTCAAGGAGCGCACGCGCATCGGCCAGGAGATCCACGACGGACTGGCGCAGGCCTTCACGGGCATCCTGATGCAACTGGGCGCCGCGGAAGAATTCCCCTCCTGCAAGAAGAAGAACTCGGAGCTGCTCACCATCCACTCCCGCATCCGCGACCTGGCGCGCGATGGCCTGTCGGAGGCGCGCCGTTCGGTCATGGCGTTGCGCATGGATCAGACGCGCCGCGCCGGGTTGGATATGGCGCTGCGCCAGCTCGCCGAGCGGTCGACCGTGCCGGGTGGAGTGACCTGTACGTTCGAGGGCCTGGGGATAGCGACGGGGCTGCGCCCCGAGCACGAGCATGAATTGCTGCGCATCGCGCAGGAGTCCGTCAGCAATGCGGTCCGCCATGCGCACCCGCGCACGGTGAAGATCACCATGACGGACGAGCCCGCGCACTGGGTCCTGACGGTGGCTGACGATGGTGTCGGCATGGAAAAGAAGCCGGAGCTGTATGCACAGGAGGGCTTCGGGCTCGCCAGCATGCGGCAACGCGCCGGAGCAATCGGAGGAGAGTGGCAGATCGACAGTCAACCGGGCTCGGGCACGCGCGTGCGCGTGAGGCTGCCCAAGCGGAGAGCGTGATGGTTGCGGTGCTGAGAAAGAAGATCCGGGTGATTCTCGCCGACGATCATCCGGTGGTGCGCGACGGCCTCGCCGCCATGGTCAACCAGCAGCCGGACATGGAAGTGGTCGCCGAGGCCGGCGATGGAGAAGAGGCCATTGCCCTGTACGAGCAGCATCGCCCGGATGTCATGGTGCTCGATCTGCGCATGCCCAAGCGGGATGGGGTCGCCGTGGTGCAGCGGGTCCTGGAGATCCATCCCAAGGCCTGCCTGTTGATCATGACCACTTACGACGGCGATGAGGACATCTTTCAGTGCCTGAGCCAGGGCGCCAAGGGCTACCTGCTCAAGGACGCCCCGCGAACGGAGATCCTCTCGGCCATCCGCGCCGTGAGCGAGGATCGCCCGTATACCTCCTCATCGGTCGCCGCCAAGGCGCTGCAGCGCATGGCGAAGCCGAGCCTCACGCAACGCGAGCTGGACGTTCTGCAGCTGGTCGCGCAAGGTCGCAGCAACAAGGACATCGCCCGGCGCCTGGAGATCACCGAAGGCACCGCCAAGACTCATGTGAAGGCCATCCTGACGAAGCTCGACGCCATCAGTCGCACCGAGGCCGTCGCGGTGGCGCACAAACGAGGCTTGATCCGCCTGTAGCCGCATTCCGCGGCCCCGCGTCAAGCGTGATCCCGCTGTGCGGTCAGCCAATCCTGGTAACAATTGAAATGAAAGTGTAACGTCCGGGCGCTGCCGCGTTGCATTTCGACTTCGTATTCGATGTCTTTCTCGTCGATGGCCATTCCGCAGGCGTTGCAGGGGATACCGGTGCCATGACCTGCCCATGTGCGCAGCGGTCTTTCTACTGGCGACGCACCGTCCGGGCTCTCGAGGCCGAAGGTGCCGGGCTGGACTTCCATGCGCGCTCCTCAACGGGAAACGATTCCGGGCCACGCGCCCCGCGACGTGGCGGAGCAGATCCTTGCCGAACGCTGCACGCTCCCGAAGGTTGACGCACGGTTCAGCCCGATGTCACGCCGCGGCCGCGAGTGGCGTCCGATCCAAGCGCTACTTCGGCGGTTGAAATCCTTCCGGGGCCTGCGAGCCTGAGCCGAAGAAGAATTTCTCCATTTCTCCTTCGAGAAACTTGCGGGCTTTTGGTTCGACGGGCGTGAGACGATATTCGTTGATGAGCATCGTCTGGTGCTTCAGCCACTGCGCCCAGGCTTCCTGCGAAACATTCTCAAATATCCGCTTGCCCAGCTCGCCGGGGTACGGCTGCCGCGCAAGACCGGGGGCCTCGCGCTTCAAGATGGGGCAGTGAACCATCCGGGACACGTCAACTCCTCCAGCAGCGACTTGATCGGAGCCGGGAGTCCGATGCGTGCCACCTGGGCCGGGTTATACCAGACCGTCCGCTCGCCATCCATGACTCCCGCGGGCCCCGCGCAGGCCGCAAGCATCGGCGTGATCACCAGATCGAAGTGCGTGAACGCGTGCTCCACGCAACTCAACGCCCGCGGCTCCGTGCGCACATCGCGCAATTGCTGGCGAATGTAACTGCCCGCCGCCGAGGCCGTATCGAATTCCGGCAGACACCACAATCCGCCCCAGATCCCGCTCTCCGGGCGTCGCTCGAGCAACACACTGCCATCGGCGAGCTGGGCGACGACCATGAACACCTTGCGCGTCGCTCGCGCCCTCGGGGGCCGAGGCGCAGGGAGCTCGTGCTGGCGCCCCGTCGCGCGCGCAAAGCACCCCTCTGCCAGGGGACAGTACGCGCACAAGGGCTTGTGCCGCGTGCACAGAGTCGCACCGAGGTCCATGACGGCCTGCGTGTAGGTATCGACGTGTTGTTGCGGCGTGCATTGAGCGGACAGCTCCCAGAGCCGCTCCGTGACCGCGCTCTGCGACGGAGCTCCTTTCACTCCGAAATATCTCGACAGCACGCGCTTCACATTGCCGTCGAGAATCGGAAAGCGCTCGCCGCGGCTCAACGCAAGGATCGCTCCGGCCGTCGAGCGACCGATCCCGGGAAGGCTCTCGACCTCGGCAAAGCTGCCCGGAAACTCGCCGTTGAATTCGTCGCGCACGCGCACAGCCGCGCGATGCAGATTGCGGGCGCGCGCGTAGTAGCCAAGACCGGCCCACAGATGCAGCACCTCATCGACGGGTGCATCGGCGAGCTCCCGTACGGTGGGGAACCGCTGCATGAAGCGGTGGTAATAGGGAATGACGGTCGCCACCTGGGTCTGCTGCAGCATGATCTCGGACACCCACACTCGGTAGGGTGTCCGGTCCCGCTGCCAGGGAAGATCGTGGCGACCCTGGCGTGCATGCCAATCCAGCAGCGCCGGGGCGAGGAGCGATCGATGGGGGCTCTGCGTCATGGTTGTGACTGGAATCTTACCAATCAGGGCCGGTTCGATGGAGAATGGTGGCTTGCCGGAAGTATCCAAGCTCACCTGTGCCCTTGTCGCAGTCGCCATCGTCTGCGCCCTGTGCGGCTGCGCAACGCGTGAGCCCGCCCTCCTTCCTCTTCTTCCTGGAGGGAGCAGCGCCGTCGAGATCAGCGCCACCCCTTTCTATCCCGCGACGGGCCATTCCCCCGGCGCTGCGGCCCTCGCGATGATGCTCACCGCCTCAGGGGTATCGGCGACACCGGCCGAGCTGAGCCCGCTCCTCTACTCGCCGGCCCTACACGATACCGTCGGAGCTCTGGCCGCGCTCCCACCCCGATTCGGGCGCGTGGCCTACCGGATCGCACCCGACCTGCCCGCCCTCCTGGTCGAGCTCGCCGCAGGCCATCCGGTGCTGGTGCAGCTGAGTCGCAGTCGATCGCTCCTGTCCGAGTGGCACTTCGCCGTGGTCGTCGGCTACGAGGTACGCACCGACACTATCGTGGTGCGGGAGGCCAGCAGACGCCGACGTGCACTGCGAGCACGGGATTTCATGAGCGCCTGGGGCAACGCGGACCGGTGGGGAATGCTCGTGCTGCGCCCCGGCGAGCTGCCTGCGGCCGTCAGCACGGAAAGCTATCTGCACGCGGCGATTGAGTTCGAGCGCCACGCCCGGCCGGAAGACTCGCTGCTCGTCTTCGAGGCCGCGCTCAGGCGCTGGCCGGACGAGCCTCTGGCCTGGATGGGAAGGGCGGTCGCACGCTTGCAGGCCGGCGACCGAACGGCGGCTGCCAGTGACTTTACGACTTCGCTGCGGATCGACGGCTCGAATGCTCTCGCCCGCAACGGGCTTGCCCTGACACTGCTGGATCTCGGCTGCATTCACGAGGCGCAGAGCCAGATCGACAAGATCAGGGAGTATGCGCTTGCGGATCCTTTGCGCTCGACCATCGAGGGCTCGCGTAATCGCATCAGCGCGCGCTCGCAGGTGCCGCTCGTGCAGGAGTCCCCGGTCTGCACGCGGTTCGGCTATTGAGCCAACGGGTCGCGCCGACGTGCTGCGGCGGGCGGCGGATGCGCGCGGCGCTCAGGCCGAGCTCTTATTGCTGTTGCTGGCGTACCAGTTGATCGCGTACTGCAGCAGTTGCGCGTTGGTCAGCAGATTGAGCTTGCGCTTGAGGCTCTGGCGATGCGTCTCCACCGTCTTCACCGAAAGCCCGAGTGACTCCGCCGCCTCGCGTGATGACTGTCCGCGCCCTATCAGGCTCAACACCTGCAGCTCGCGATTGCTGAGGCGCTCGATGGGATCGCCACCGCCGGAGACGCCGGAGCTCCCCTGGGCGCCGGCGCGCCCCAGGTTGGCTGCGAGCGACTCGCTCAGGTAGACATCCCCGCTCAGCACCTGCCGCAGGGCGATCAACAGCTGATCCGAGGCCGCATGCTTCATGATGTAGCCGCTGGCACCGGCGGCCAGCAGCCGCTCGGCATAAATCAGCTCATCGTGCATCGACAGCACCAGCATCGGCAGATCGGGGCGTTGCGCATGAACATCCCGCACCAGCTCCAGGCCATCGCCCTGCGCAAGCGAGATGTCGACGATCACGATGTCCGGCGACAGAGCGCGGATCGCTGCACGCGCCTCACGCTCCGTTTGAACCTCACCGCACACCACCAGATCGGGCTCCGGCTCGATCATGCGGCGCAAGCCTTGGCGCACGATAGGGTGATCATCCACGATGAGAACACGCCTTTGCGCTCCCGTCGTCGGCGCTCGCGTTGAGATCTTCATCAGATTCAACGCTCCTCAGTTCGGAGCGCAGGCCCACGCTCGGGGACAGCGGCCCGTTCCATGGGGAACGAGCAGTGAATCGATGCGCCACCGCGCACGCCGGTATCGATCATCAGATCCCCGCCCAGCATCTGCGTGCGGTACTGCATGATCTTCAAGCCGAGGCCGCCGGGGCTTTCCGGATCGGGCTGGGAGAAACCGCGTCCGTTGTCGTCCACCGTCAGGTGCAGGTCGCCGGCGGAAGCATACAACCGGATCTCCACTTCGGAGGCCGAGCTGTGGCGAATGACGTTTGTGAGGGCCTCCTGGACGATGCGATAGACGTGCGTCGCCGCACTCTCGCTCAATTGCAAGGACTCATCCGGATCGGTGTCGAGCGCGACGCGGACGCCGTACCTCTCGTTGGCTCGCGTAGCCAGGGCGTGCAGCGCCGCTGCGAGCACCCCGCGTTCGCCGCTCACAGGCGACAGGCCCCGCGCCAGCGCGCGAGTGCCTTCGACTGCATTGTTCACCAGGGTGATGACATCCTCGATATCCGACCGGGCCGCGGACCCCTCCTTGCGGAGCTGGCCAACGACACCTTTGAGCATCAGCGCAATTCCGGTCAGCTCCTGCCCGAGCCCATCGTGGAGATCGCTCCCGATGCGTTGCTGCTCGCGATTGGAGATCTCGATGATCTCCCGCTCCAGACGCTTGCGCTCCGTCACGTCATTGAACACGGCGAGCCAGTGGTTCGCGCCTCCCATGCGCAGCGGGGTAAAGACGCACGCGGCGACGAACCGGGTTCCGTCCTTGCGCGTGCACTCCAGCTCCATGGGCAATGCTTCAGTGGGAGTCGCATCGGCGGCGGCGCGCCCGGCCTGTGAGAGCTGCAGGACGCGCGTGCTGAACAGCGATTCGGCCGACCGGCCGAGCAGCTCCTGCTCGGACTCGTAGCCGAACATCCTGGCGAACATCGGATTGGTGAGCTTCATCAGGCCGCTCGCGGCATCGATCAGCACGACCCCTTCCTGCATCGTCTGCAGGATGCGCACCTGGGTGCGCATCGCGTCCTGCTGCGATTGCCGCTCGGTCACATCCGTCACCGCAACCGAGAGCGAGCGGACGTGGCCTCCCTCGATGACCGGGACGACGCGATGCTCGTGATGCAGGGAGTGTCCCTGGGGATCGTTGTGGCGCAGCTCGATCTGTCCCGGCTTGCCGGACACGAGCACTCGCCGATACAACTCCTGCAGGTTCTGCCGGTGGGCTGCCGGAACGAAGTCCAGCAGCCGCTGGCCGACCATCGCTCCGGGCTGGTGGGGGCCGAACTGCCGGTTGACGAAGCGAACCACGAGGTTGGCATCGACCAGGAACAGCCAGTCGGGCGTGTTCTGCGTCACGGCGCGCAACACGGCCTCGGAGTTCAGCAGCGCTTGCTCCGCCACCTTCCTCGTCGTGATGTCATAGGCTGAGCCGAGAACACCCGTCACGCGCCCAGTCTGGGAATCGCGCACCGGCAGCATGTTCACGTGCAGCCACTTTACCTCGCCGCGCACGGTGTGAATCTTGGTCTCGCCGCTCTGGGCCTCGCCCATCGACAGGCGCGCCTGGCGTGCCAGCGCAATCTGCCTGTACTGATCGTCGATCATGCCGAGCCAGCCGCCGTGGTCCGCGATCTCCTCGTACTTGCAGCCAAACACGGCCTCGATGCCCTCGCTCGCCCAATTCGGCTCCGGCGTGCCCTCCTCGCTCAGCCGATGCTCGAACACGAACCCCGGGGCCATGGAGGCGACGGTGCGATAGCGAAACTCGCTCTGCCGCAGGGCCTGCTGGGTCCTCACGCGATCGGTGATATCGACGACGAACCCGACCATGTGCGTCGCCTTGCCGCTCGTGTCGCGATCGGTCACTCGCCCACGATCCAGCAACCAGCGCCAGGAGCCATCGGCATGGCGATACCGGTACTCGGCTTCGTAGAACGGCCGACGCCCTTCGATCACCGCCCGCGCAGTGCTCTCGACACGCTGCAGATCGTCCGGATGGACGCGAGCCCGCCACGCGCGCATGCCGACAGGCTCATCGTGGGGGTCATCTCCCAGCATCCGGAAATAGGACTCGGTGCGTCGAGCGGCGCGCTGTGTCAGGTCCAGGTCCCACATGCCGCCTTGCGCACTCTCGAGCGCAGCCTCCAGACGGCGTTGACTGGCCGCGTACTCCAACTCCGGCTCCTGGCGAGGCGTGGCCTCCGTCAGCACGCAGGCAATCGCACTCACCTCGGCGCCCGCTTCCTGCAGTGGAATGAGGGTGCCTGAGACCTGGCGTCCGCCTCGCTGCAGACATTCCAGATGCAACCGCTCCCCGGAGAGCAGCCTGGCGCGCAGCTCTGCACCGGCCATCCAGGGAAGTGACAGATCGCTCCACGGCACGCCGGCCAGCTCGCCGGCATTGCGCCCGGTCAGCGTGGCAGCCTGAGTGTTCATCCAGACTGCGCTCAGCTCACGGTCGAGAAGTATGACTGCGCCGGGCCAGCTCTCGGCCATGAGCCGGAACCAGGAATTCGCGACGCCACGTTCCGCGGGGACGGCATCGGCGGGTACACCCTCGGTGCGCTCGGAGCAACCGCTCGCGCTGACAGGTGTGAAGGCTCGCGACGACGCGTTCATTGCAGCGCTCATTGTCGCCTTTTTTAGTCAGTGATCGCCAATTTAAGCGCGAGGCGGCGGCCGCAGGAATATCTGCGGCACTGCGATGGTCTGGTCTGACCGTGCGATATGACAAAAAGCTGAACCGCCGTTAAACGGTCACACCACTCATGCATGCGGGAGCGCGCGTCGCGCTGGGGCGACACATTTTGTTGGAACTCGCGACCCCCAGGAGCGCTCATCTCCTGTGGAGACGAGGGAAGGAGCGCGGAGACTGGGGATGAGAAATACATTGACACTGTGGCAGCCACCCGAGGAGCCGATCGAAGCGATCGGCGAGGTGTTCAGCTCCCGATGGAGCGCGGCGCGCTCGCAGCCTGCCGGCGGCCTGTTCTGGCCCAACCCGACGAGTTGGTTACGTCAGCAGGCGAGGCGGCTGGGCGCACTCGCCGACCTCACCACCGCACGAGCGGCGGCAGGCTCATCAGATAGGCATCCGGATCGGCATCGGTACTGAAGCCGAATTTCGTGCCGCGATCGTAGACCAGATTGAATTCGACGTAGCGCCCGCGCTTGATGAGCAGACGTTCGCGAGCTTCCGCATCGAACGGTGTGTCCTTGCGACCCGCGACGATCTGCGGATAGACGCGCAGAAACGCCTCACCCACGGCCTGAACGAAGGCGAAGTCCGCCTCGGCGTCCCCGCTCGCGAGATCATCGAAGAAGATGCCACCGACACCGCGTGGCTCCTGCCGGTGCGGAAGATAGAAGTAGCGGTCGCACCAGGCCTTGAACTCCGCGTAGGCATCCGGGCGGTACGAATCGCAGGCACCTCGCAGCGCGTCGTGGAACGCCGCGGTGTCCTGCGCGAACGGGAAGGTAGGAGTGAGATCGGAGCCGCCGCCAAACCAGGCGTGACTGGTTCTCAGGTAGCGCAGATTCATGTGAACCGCCGGTACATACGGGTTGCACATGTGCGCGACCAGGGAAATGCCGCACGCGACGAATCGGCCTTCGGATTGCGCGGCCCCGGCGACCTGACCCCAAGCCTGCTGCGGAAATACACCCCAGACGTGGCTCACGTTCACGCCGACTTTCTCGAACACGCTCCCGCGCATCAGCCGCGACTCGCCCCCGCCCTGCAATCGGTGCCCCGGGGGCTTGCTCCAACTGCGTGGCTCGAAGCGACTCGTGGGCTCGAACGACTCGAAGGCGCTGCAGATCCGCCCCTGCAGATCGCGAAACCAGGCGGCGGCGACGGCGGCGAGGCTATCGTCGCTCATGAGGCACTCGATTCGTGCACGTAATCGACGAGCCGGGCCACGGCATCCGGGGATGTCTCCGGCCAGATCCCATGACCGAGATTGAAGATGTGCCCGGGTTGCGGGCCTGCCGATTGCAACACGGCGTCGACCGCGCGCTCGAGCTCCTCGTCTGTGGCAAACAGTGCCGCGGGATCCAGGTTGCCCTGCACGGCTTTGCTTGCGCCCAGGACTTTTCTCACGGTGCTCAGCGGGGAGCGCCAGTCGACACCGATGACATCGACGTCCAGAGCGGAGACGGACTCCATCAGAGCCGAGCCCTGGTTCACATAGTAGATGAGGGGCACACCGGTGCTGCGCAAAGCGGCCATCGTGCGGCGCACGGCGCGCAACGCGAAGCGCTCGAACTCCCGGGGCGCCAGCAGGCCGGCCCAGGACTCGAAGAGCATCAAGGCCTGTGCACCCGCAGCCGCCTGCGCGCGCAGATACGCCGCCATGGCGTCCGCGAGCTTATCCAGCAACCGCTCTGCCGAGCCCGGTTGGGCATACAGGAAGGAGCGCGCCGGACCGAATTCCTTGGAGGGCTTGCCGCACACCAGATAGCACAGCAGCGTGAACGGCCCGCCCGCGAAACCGATGAGGGGGGCCCCTCGGGGCAGCTCGGGCCGAATCAGACGAATCGAGTCCATGACGAAGGGGACATCGCGTTCGGGGACGAGCTCCGGCAACGCATCGATCTGAGCGTCGGTCCGGATGGGATGGCGCACGATGGGTCCCGGGGCGAATTCCAGCTCCACGCCCATGCCCTGAACGGGGGTCATGATGTCGCTGAAGAGGATCGCGGCATCCAGCTCGAAGCGCCGCAACGGCTGCAAGGTCACTTCGGCGGCGAGATCGGCCCGGCGGGTGAGGTCCTCGAAGTCGACCTTCGAGCGCAGCTCCCGGTACTCGGGCAGATACCGCCCGGCCTGCCGCATCACCCAGATAGGGGTGTACGCAACCGGCTGCCGCCGGCAGGCGGCCAGGAACGTGGACGAGGAGGAGCTCATTCGCTCAACCACCGGGCCATCTCCGGCGCGTAGTAGGTGATGATCAGATCCGCTCCCGCGCGATGAATGCCCGTCAGGGTCTCGAAGGCGGCCGCACGCTCATCGATCCAGCCCCGCGCCGCAGCCGCCTTGATGAGGCTGAACTCACCCGAGACCTGGTAGGCAACGACCGGCACGTTCACGGCGTCGCGGACCTGGCGGATGACGTCCAGATAGGGTCCGGCCGGCTTGACCATGACGAGATCCGCGCCCTCATCGACGTCCAGGAGCACCTCCCGCAGCGCCTCGCGGACGTTCGCCGGGTCCATCTGATAGGCCCGCCGATCACCGAATGCCGGGGCCGATTCGGCTGCCTCGCGAAACGGTCCGTAGAAAGAAGAGGCATATTTCGCCGCATATGAAACAATCGGGGTCATGGCGTGACCCTCTCGATCCAGCAGCCCCCGGATGGCCCCCACTCTGCCGTCCATCATGTCGCTAGGCGCCACCGCATCCGCGCCGGCCCGGGCGTAGTTCAAAGCGACCTGGGCGAGCGTCTGGATGGAGCTGTCGTTGTCGATCGTGGCCTTGCCGGGAATCACGTGACCGCAGTGGCCGTGATCGGTCGCCCCGCACAGGCACACGTCCGCCCACACCAGCAGGTTCGGGCAGGCCTCTTTGATCGCCGAGATCGCCTGGGCTGCGAGGCCTTTCGGGTCCAGCGCAGCGCTTGCCTTCGGGTCCTTCTCCGCGGGCGCGGCGAAAATCAGCACGGCCGGCACACCGACGGCCGCCACCGCCTTGGCCTCTTTGACGACCTCGTCGACCGAGACCTGCGAGATGCCAGGCATGCTCTCGACCGGATGCCGTACGCCTCGGCCGGGTACCACGAACAGGGGATAGATGAACGCATCGGCCGTCAGGCGCGTCTCGCGCACCATTCGCCGCCAGACATCGGACTGACGGGTCCGGCGCGGTCTATGTAAGGGAAATCCCATCCTGCTTCTCCGTGCGCGAGGCCACCCAGGGGGTGAGCTCGATCTGTTGATTGAGGTCATTCGTCACAGTCGTGCGCTAAGGGTCGACTTGGTGCCTCGGCTGCAACAATCTATGTGTCGTTCGCGCGAGCCCTTCCAAAGTAGCGGACTCGGCGAGCACCGGTGCCCGGCCACGGTCCGCCAGCTCGCGCGCGGTCGTCGGACCGATGGCGACGGCCGGCGCAGCCCGCAGCAGCCGCTCGAAGCTCTCTTTGCCGAGCGAGCGCTCGAGCTCGATGACGGCGGAAGGGCTGGCGAAGGTCACCGCTGCGATCGCCTCTCGCGCGATCCAGGATTTGCATTCATCGACGTCGAGCGCCGCGGGTTCCGTCCTGTACGCCTCTACCTGTACGACCTCGGCCCCGAGCTGCGAGAGGCCCGCCGCAATCGTCGGCAGTGCGCGCGAGCTGGCCGGAAACAGGACGCTGCGCGGATTGGGCACCTGAGCCTCAAAGGCGGCCACGAGGGCGGCCGCGTTGGAATCATCAGGCAGCAGATCGACGCTCCAGCCCCGTTGATTCAGCACCTGCGCCGTTGCTTGCCCGACCGCCGCCACCTTCAGAGTCGCCGGACGCGCTGGCAGACGCTCGATCACGGCCGCTACCGCTTGCCGGCTGGCGAACACGATCCAGTCGAACCGGCCGATCCGCGCCAGCTCGGCATCCAGCTGGCCCGTCTCACTCGGGGAAGTCGCCACTGCGGGCCACAGAAGCACGCTCAGGCCCAGATCGCGCAATTGCGAGCTCAACGGCCCGTCGGCGCCCTCGGCCCGGGTGACCACGACCGGCTTCACGGGGCTTCCACCTCGCGACGGGAATCGCGCTCGTGAGCGATGAGCTCACCCGCGCCGTTCGACAGCAATTCATCCGCGAGCTTCTGCCCCAGGCTCGCCGCGCTTTCCAGCGTCGCCACCGTCTCGCCTTGCGCGACCAGCATGCGCGAGCCGTCGAGGGCACACACTGCGGCGTGCAAGCGCAGAGACGTCCCCGATAGAGTCCCGAGGGCACCCAGAGGTACCTGACAGCCGCCCTCCAGACGTCGCAGCAGCGCGCGTTCAGCCGTGCTCGCGAAGCGGGCTCCGGGGTCGTCCAATGCCTTCAACCACCGCAGTGCCTCAGCATCGCTGGCCCGCGCGCACACTCCGATGACTCCCTGGGATACCGCCGGCGGGAATGTTTCCGGCGACAGGGCCTCGGACACGTTTCCTTCGAGTCCCAGACGTCGCAGGCCCGCGGCCGCCAGAATGATCGCGTCATAGTCGCCCTTGCGGAGGCGCTCGATGCGCGTTGGCACGTTGCCCCGCAGCTCGAGCTGCTGCACGTCGGGGCGGGTGCGCGCAAGAAATGCCCTGCGGCGCAGACTACTGGTTCCTACGCGCGCTCCCGCAGGAAGATCGGACAGGAGAAGGCCGTCGCGACTGACAAGGGCGTCGCGCGGATCCTCGCGAGTGAGGGCTGCCGCAAGTGTGATTCCATCCTCCAGCACCGTCGACAGATCCTTCAAGCTGTGAACGGCGAGGTCGACTTCGCAAGCCAACAGGGCGCGGTCGATCTCCTTGGTGAAGAACGCTCGACCACCGACAGCCCACAAAGGCACGTCCGTACGCACATCGCCCTCAGTACGGATCTGCACGAGCTCGACGTGCGGTGCACCGGGTTGTCTGCCGATCAGCTCGGCGACGTGCCTTGCCTGCCACATGGCGAGTGCGGACCCGCGCGTACCGAGCCGAAGAGAGCGCGACGCAGTCATTCCTGTCCCTCGATCATGAACCGGTAGCCCACTCCCCACACGGTCAGGAAGTGACGGGGATTGGCGGGATCGCGCTCGAATCGCTTACGCAGCCGCAGGATGAAGTTGTCTACGGTCCGCGTCGAAGGAAAGACGTCGTAACCCCACACCCGCTCCAGGAGATCTTCCCGCGAGACGATCTCACCGGGGCGCTCGGCCAGCACCTTCAGGATCATCGCCTCCTTTTCGGTCAGCTCCTGTTCCACGCCGTTCCAGGACTGTGCGCGGAAGGCGCGGAAGTCCACTTCGTTCCCACCAAAGCGCAGCACCGCGCTGGCGGGGGTCGCGGAAGCACTTCGATACCAATCCCAACGGCGCAGGATCGCGCGCACGCGCAGCAGAAACTCCTGCAGGTGAAACGGCTTCGCAAGGTAGTCGTCGCCGCCCGCCTCCAACCCGCGAACCCGGTCGGCCGGGTCGCCGCGGGCCGTCAGAAACAACACCGGCGTGTTGTCTCCCTGCTCACGCAGAGTGCGGCACACGGCGAAGCCGTCAACGATCGGCAGCATCACGTCGAGCACGATGAGCGCGCATTGCTCGCGGGCCAGCCATTGGAGCGCTTGCTGCCCGTCGCCCACCGCGTGGACGGAGTAGCCTTCGGCGCGCAAGTTCTCCACGACGCCAGCGGAGAGGTGCGGGTCGTCCTCCACTACGAGCACGGCGGCTGCAGGCTGGACGGCCGCGTTCATGCCGCCTCCGCGGGAGCTGCCGGCCACGCGAGCACGAACTGCGCGCCCTGCCCCACACCATCGCTGTGTGCACTCACCCGTCCGCCCGCGAGTTGCATCAAACGCCGAACGATAAAGAGACCGAGTCCAGTACCAAAGTAGCTACTGCCCCCCCCAGGGTGAAGCCGAGTGAACTTCTCGAACATGCGCCCGCCGTCGCCTGGCCTGAACCCAACACCGCTGTCGCGCACGATCACCTCGACCTCACCGTCCATGCGTCGGCCTTCGACCTTAACCGTGCCACCGCCAACGGGAGCAACTGCAGAAATAGCGTTTTCGAGCAGGTTGCGCATCACCACATCCAGCGCAAGCGGATCGGCAAGTACATAGACACCGCGAGGAAGGTCCGCCGAGATGCTCACGCGCTCCTTCTTGGCGCGGTCCTCCAGGCTTGCGACGACGCGCGCGACGGCTCCGGCAACCTCGACGGGCTCACGACGAAGGTCAACACGTCCGCGCTCCAGACGCACGCTCTCGAGAATCTGCGTCACCATCGCTTCCATCCGCGCGAGGTCTGCGAGCATTCGCTCGATGAGCGCCCCGGACTGCTCGGGCGACAAGGGGCGCAGCGCCATCGTCTCGAGAGAGAGCTGGAGACTCGCCAGAGGCGTCTTGAACTGGTGCGACACGAGCGCAAGGAAGTTGTCCTGCTCGTGCAACACCATTGCTTCGGCCCGCAGGGCGCGTGCAATGACGGTGATACAGATCCCCAGCGCCAGAAGGAAGAAGGCGCCTTCCCACGCGAACTGGTTGATGCGCCGTCGCTCTTCGGCGGCGAGCGTGCGATCGACTTCCGGGGCCAGGGAAGCCTCCTCGCCCTTGACGAGGATACCGGGCAGTGTTGTGTGCACGCGCTCGGCACTGACTCCGGCGGCCAGGAGCGCCTGAGCGGCGGCGACTTGCTCGGAATAGAGCACGCGCGCGGCCTGATTCCTCTCGATCGCCCCCGATCTCAAGGCGTACATCCAGTACGCCACCATGACGGCCGAGACGGCCACCATGGCGAGAGCGGTGAGCTGAAAGACGCGCGCGGATTTCATGCGTAGCTCATGAGATGGCGGCGAGCGATTCGCGCAGGGCCTGCGCCAGACGCTGCAGGTCGGCGCTGCGATGAGCGAGCGATAGAAAACAGGCCTCATACGCGGAAGGAGGCAGATACACGCCGCGGTCGAGCATGGCGTGGAAGAGAGCGCTGAAGCGCGCAGTCGCCGCCGTCGACAAAGACACGGCGTTCCGCGGCGGATCTCCCTCGTGAAAGGCCAGCCAGAACAAGGAGCCGGCGCGCACGAGCTGCACGGGAAAGCGGGCGTCCGCCAGAATGGGTCGCAGCAGGCGCTCCAACTCTGCGCCCAACGCCTCCAGGCGCTCCCATCCGGATTGCTGGACGAGGACATCGAGTGTGGCGATGCCCGCAGCCATGGCTACGGGATTCCCGGACAGGGTACCGGCCTGATAGGTGTCACCGAGCGGGGCCAGGCGCGCCATGATGGCGCTGCGGCCGCCGAATGCACCGACGGGCATGCCCCCGCCAATCACCTTTCCGAACGTGGCGAGGTCCGGGACGATGCTCAGCACCTGGGCGGCTCCGCCGCGCGCCAGCCGGAACCCGGAGATGACCTCGTCGAATATCAACAGCGCCCGGTGCTGGCGGGTGAGCGCACGCAGCTCCTCGAGAAACTCCCGGCGTTGCAACAGAAGCCCATGGTTCGCCGGCACGGGCTCGATGATGACGGCGGCGATCCGGCCGCCTTCGCGGGCGAACAGCTCCCTGACCGCAGCGTCATCATCCAGCGGCAGTACGCGCGTGCAGGCCGTGAACGCCTCGGGCACACCGGCTGAAGAAGGCTTCCCGAAGGTCGCGAGCCCCGATCCCGCGGCCACCAGCAGGTGATCCGCGTGACCGTGATAGCAGCCTGAGAATTTCACTATCAGGTCGCGGTTCGTGAAAGCGCGGGCGAGGCGGATTGCGCTCATCACCGCTTCTGTCCCTGACGAGACGAAACGGACCTGCTCCAGGCCCGGGTATGAGGCAACTATCCGCTCTGCCAGCTCCACCTCACCTGCACAGGGCGCCCCGTAAGTCGTTCCGTTGCGAACAGCCGTGGCGACAGCCTCCAACACCGCAGGGTGCGCATGCCCCAGGATCAACGGGCCCCAGGAGCCGACGAGGTCGAGGTACTCGCGACCATCGGCGTCCACCAGAAACTGTCCGGACCCGCGCGCGACGAACAGCGGATGGCCACCGACTGCCCGGAAGGCGCGCACCGGGGAGTTGACTCCACCGGGAATGACTCGACACGCGCGCTCGTACAACTCGGCGGAGCGGGGGTGTGATGAGGGGCTCTGCATTTCAAGTATCTCTTTCGTTGTCCTGCGCGGCATCGACCGCCTCGGTGCGCTCCGCGCCACCCCCATTGCGCCGCAGCCGCGCCTCGCGGAAGAAGGCATCGACGGCGTCGGCGCCCACGTGGGCGGCGACCGCACGCATTCCAGCGATGGGCAAGTGCGCCAGGCGTCGGGCCACCGTGGACGCAAAACGTCTGAGCTGCTCGCGCTGGAGATCATCGAGGCCACGAAACTCTGCCGTCAACGCGCGGTCGGTTTCGTCGGCCGCAATCTGCTCAAACGCCCCGCGCAGGTCGGCGAGTTTACGTCCTATCGCACGCGCCGCCAGATCGTCGCGGAGAAAGGCCAGGCGCTCATCGATGGCGGCCCGCACTGGCGCAAGCCGCATCAGCTCCGACAGGCGCCGCTCCTGAGCTGTTTGAATCAGATCGCTCATGCCCACCCGGCTCAGTCCTGCGGTGCTCGCGGCCTGAGGATCGACGTTCGGGGGGACGCCGAAATCCACCAGCAGAGGGGCTCGCTGGCCCGCGCAGCTCGTAGCAAGTCGGCCGAGCGCCTGCGCATCGAGAATCGCCTCGCCTCCACCGGCTGCCAGAATCACTGCGCCGACGGCGATCGGGGCGGCTCTGAACTGCTCGAGCGAGAACGCCCGCCCCCCCACCGCCTGCGCGAATTCCTCCGCGGGCTCCAGGGTGCGGTTGACTACCACCAGCGGGAGGCCGGCGCGGTGGAGGACCATTGCGCAGCGCTTTGTCATTGGCGAGACGCCGAGCAGGGCCACGGGCTGGGCGGCCTGGCCGGGCGCGCCGGCACCCACGCCCGGGATCTGCACGCCGGCACCCACGCCGGGAGGCGCGCCCGCATCTGATGCTGCGCCCGCTGCCCCTGCCCCTGATACGCCCATGTGCGCCAGCACCCGGTCGGCCGCCAGACCGGCCAGCGAGGGGGCCGGCACGCCGGCTTCCAGACGGTGAACGCGGGTTGCCATCCCCAACGCCTCGGCGACCAGGCGATCGAGCGTGGGGCCGGACACGTTCGCTGAGCGAGAGGTCTCCCAGGCACCGCGAATCTGGGCCGCGATCTCCTGCTCGCCCGCTTGCGCGGAATCCAGGCCGCAAGCCACCAGGAACAGGTGCTCGAGCGCCGCCTCGCCTGTCCAGGCGCGCAGCATGCGGTTTGCCTCACCGGGCTGTGGCTCGCGCCCGATCAGCGCGCGAAAGATGTCGCGCCGGGCATCACCGGCAGGTGAGCCATCGAGCGTCGTGTACAGGACCTCGACCCGATTGCAGGTTCCGACGTACAGAACCTCCGCGGCACCCAGGCAGTCGCGCAAGCTGGGCAGGCGTGCACCCACCTTCTCCTTGGGAAGCGAGAACCGGGCTATGTCATCGACGCCGGCATGGCGATAGGAGAGGCCCACGACGCCAATCTGGTGCATGGGCAAAGCAGACCACGGC
>DATNEN010000068.1:0-27291 GCA_035552975.1 Steroidobacteraceae bacterium | reverse complement strand
GTGACCAACATCAGGACGCGGTCTTCTGCCGTGATCAGGCACAGGTGTTGCCGGCCTCGCATGACGAAGCTGCCGACGCCGACCTTGCCGCTCTTGCGCAGGGTTTCACGCAACAGGGTGTAGACCTTCTCGCCGCCCTTGGTGGGGGCGAGATAGTAGGGTGTCTCGTAATACTCGGGCGTTATTTCGCGAGCATCGGTGAAGCTCTCGAGCTCGAGCGTCTGCGACGCCTTGATGTTGGCCTGGCGAAAATCCTCGTCCGACAATGCAACGTACTCGCCCTTCTTGTACTCGTAGCCTTTGACGATGTCGTTCCAGGCGACGCTCTCGCCGGTGCGTTTGTTGACTCGCTCGTAGCCGACCGGGGCGAAGTCGCGGCGGTCGAGCAGGTGCAGCTCGAGGGTTCCGCTGCGCGAGGCCGGATGCAGCTCCACGGGAATGTAGACGAGGCCGAAGGAAATGGCCCCTTTCCAGATCGCTCTTGCCATGGCCGCTCCTGTGACTGAGTGTCGGCGCCGCTGACCGATCAGCGCGTCAGCTTGCGGATCGCCTCGCGTAGCGAGCGGGCGCCGGCTTCGTAATCCGCCCAGGCTTTGCTCTTCGCAAGTTGCGCGCCTGCCGTGCGCAGTGTGAACGCCTTCGGGTCGAGGCTTGCACGTACGCTGGTCCAGTTCAGGGGCATCGAGACGGCGGCGCCCGGGCGAGCTCGCGTCGACAGCGGCGCTACGGCGGTGGCGATCCGATCGTTGCGCAGGTAGTCCAGGAAGATGCGGCCCTTGCGTACGTTCTTCGCCATGTTGATGACATAGAGATTCGGGCTGTCATTGGCCATCTGCGTGCAGACCGTCTGCGCGAAGGCCTTCCCCACGTCCCAGTTCGCTTCCCTGCCCTTGGCATCTTTGGACAGGGGTGTCACCACGTGCAGCCCCTTGCCACCGGTTGTCTTGCAGAACGTGACGAGTCCGAGCTTTTCCAGCCGCTCACGCAGCTCACGCGCTGCATCGATCACGGCGCTGAACTCGACTTCCGGACCCGGGTCGAGATCGAACACCAGCCGGCCGGGGACCTCGGGCTTGTCCGGCTGGCAGTTCCACGGATGCAGCTCCAGGGCGGCGATCTGGGCGACCGCGATCAGCCCTTCGACACGATCGATCTGTAGGTAGGCTTCGTGGTCCCCGGACACGCGGACCAGCTCGAGAAACTCGGACGTGCCCGGCATGGCGTGGCGTTGGAAGAAGACCTGACCGCCCAGGCCATCCGGCGCGCGCACGATGGAGCAGGGGCGGCCCTTGAGATGCGGCAGCATCCAGTCGCCGACTGATTCGTAGTAGCGCGCGAGATCGAGCTTGGTGACGGGCTCGCGGTCCCCAGCGTCGGGCCACAAGGGCTTGTCAGGGTGCGAGATCGTTACGCCCATCACCACTGGTGAGCCCTTGTTGGCAGTCGCAGCTGGGGCGGTGCGCGTTGCGGCCGACCGTTTGGTACGGGCGACTCGCGCGCGGCTGGAGCGCGCGCTGCTCTTCTTGCCCGACTTGGCGCGCGAATGTGTCACCTTCTCCTCCACCTCGGCGACCGGCTCGGCCTCTTCCCTCGTGATTTCCTGAGGAGGCTTGTCCTCGCGAAGGCCTTTGTAGGCGCCCTGTCGCACCTTGCCGTCCCCCGTCCAACCGGCGAACTCGATCTCGGCGACGAGTTTCGGCTGGACCCAATGAATATCGGGCTCGCTGCGCGGGGCGCCTTCCCCGCGGAATGGGCTGCTCTGGCTCTCCAGCGGTGTCAGCTTGGCGAGCAGTGTCTTGACTTTCGCCTGGCTGAACCCGGTTCCCACGCGTCCCACGTACGCGAGCCGATCGCCGCGATGAACACCGACGAGCAACGAGCGAAGCTGACCCTCATTCGTCGTCCAGCCGCCGATGATCACTTCCTGGCCGCCGCGACACTTCGCCTTCGTCCAGTAGTCCGAGCGGGTCGAGGTGTAGGGGGAGTCGAGACGCTTGGAGATGATCCCTTCCAGGCCCATGTCGCACGCCGATTTCCAGACCTGCTGGCCTTCCGCTTCGACGTGGGAGACGTATCGGATCCGTTGCTGCTTGCCTGAGGAGAGCGAGTCGAGCAGATGCCTCAACCCCCGCTTGCGCTCCTCGAGCGGCCGCCGCCGCAGATCCTCGTTGCCGAGGAACAGCAGGTCGAATGCAAACAGGACCAGTGCCGGCTGGTTCTGCTCGGACAGCGCCGCCTGCAGGCCAGAGAAGCTCGAGCGCCCCTGGTCATCGAGCACCACGACCTCGCCATCGATCACGCAATCGGGCAGGCCGGAGGCAGCCTGGGCGATCAGGGAGAACTTCGGGGTCCAGTCCAGGCCCTTGCGGGTCTTGAGAGTGGCGACGCCGTCAACGACCCGAAGCTGCACGCGGTAGCCGTCGAGCTTCATCTCGTGGCCCCAACCATCCCCGGGCGGTGGCTGCTCGACCAGGCGGCACAGTTGGGGCGCCACGAAATCGGGGATCGTGCTCGGTGTTCTGGAGCGTGCGCGTTTTGCAGGCTTTGCGGTGGCGGCCGGTTTCGTTGGCGCCGTCACGGCTTCAGCACGGTTGGAGTGCCAGACCGCGTCCGCCTTCGCCGCCGATCTCCCCTGCAGCATGAAGGGCTGCGGCGCTCGGCCGGTACCCGCGGAAATATCCGCCAGGCTGCGTCCCGAAGCCACGGATCGATCCTCCGCCAGCAGCGCTTCGGCTTCCGCGAGCGCACGCGCGCTCTCATCCCGGTGCTTGATGAGCAGCCAGTTGGTCCGCTTGCCGCCGAAGCGGTCGCCTTTCATCCGCACCAGCACCCAGCTGCCGTGCAGGCGCTCCCCTGCGAGCTGAAATTTCAGCTCGCCGTCTCGTATCTGGTCTGCCGGCGAATCATCGCCCTCGGGTATCCAGAAGCCGCGATCCCATAACTGCACGGTCCCGCCGCCGTACTCGCCGCGAGGAATCGTCCCTTCGAAATCGCCGTAGTCGAGCGGATGATCTTCGACTTCGACGGCCAGCCGCTTCTGTGCAGGATCGAGCGAGGGTCCGCGGGTGACCGCCCAGGACTTGAACACCCCATCCAGCTCCAGCCGCAGGTCGTAGTGCAGCCGCCGCGCCGCGTGCTTCTGGATGACGAAGCGCAGCTGTTTCGAGCGCGCGACGCCCTGGCGTCCGCTGGGCTCGGGCGTCTTGCTGAAATCCCGCTTGGACCGGTACGTCGAGAGCTTTCGCGACGGCATATACCCACCCGGCGCAACCGCCGTGCCGAAAGAAAGTATGAACCATCCCTGCGCCGCGCCGCTGATGTTACAGGTTGATGGGCACGCGAGCGCAGCAGCCGATCTCTGTGCCCTCATCTGCTGGAGCCGATGCGTGGCCGTCCGCCGGCCCCGCTGTCACAATAGCCGCATGGAGCCCCGTGTCTGATGCCGCGCCGACCAGTCTCTGGACGGGCGCCGCGGAAATCCCCGAGAAACCGCCGTCGTACGTCTCGATTTTCCAGGTTCTGGCCGAGCGCGCGCCGGCGACGTCGTTGGCTGCGCGCCTTCCGCCGTGCGCCGCGAGGAATGCAGATCGCGGTGAGCCTCGCCATCCTGGCAGGGGTGGCGCTCACGATTAACTGGGTCTATCAGGTCGTCCACAAGCCCACCGAGCTGTTCTTCCCCGTCAGCGGGACGCTGTTCAAGACCCCGGCCGAAACCTGGCGCGACTACGGACCGATCTTCCGCAAGCACGCGACGAGCGTAATGACGCCGGAGCTGCTCGCAGCCCTGGCGCAGGTCGAGGGGTCAGGCAACCCTGTGGCGCGCACCTACTGGCGATGGTCATGGAACCTGCGGCCGTTCGAGATCTACCGGCCGGCAACCAGCGCCGTCGGCATGTACCAGATCACCGATGGAACGTTCGCAGAGGCGCAGCACTACTGCATCCACCATCACGTGGCTGTCGAGGACGGACCCTGGGACGACTGGCGCTCGTGTTGGTTCAACAGTCTGTACTTCCGGGTCATTCCGAGCCACGCGGTCGAGCTGACCTCGGCGTACCTCGATGTGCACGTCAGGGACATATTGGCGCGCTACCGCATTGATGGGGCGACGCTGCAGCAGAAGCAGAATCTGGCAGCGCTGATCCACCTGTGCGGTGTGGGAGCGGGCACCCAGTACGCGCGGCGAGGGTTGCGGCTGACCGCCGGCCAACGCTGTGGCGACCATGAAGCGCGCGTCTACGTGGAGCGGGTCGATGCGCTGAAACGGGAATTTGCCAGGCTGGCAGCCGAGGATTCATGACCTCCGACTTGCACGATCCGCGCCGCGTCCTGAACGTTCCGCGCCTGCACAATATCCGCGACCTCGGTGGGTATCCAACCGTGGATGGCGCGGCAACACGCTGGCGCTCGCTGCTGCGCGCGGACGATCCTGCGCAGCTCACTGACGCAGGTCTGCGAGCATTGCTGGACTTGGGCCTCGAGACCGTCATCGACCTGCGCTGGCCGGAGGAGGTGGCAGCAAGCCCGAGTCCGCTTCCTCGGCGGTCCCACATCCGGTATCGGCACATCTCGTTGTTGGCGCAGAGTGAGCGGAGATGGACGCGCCTGAGCGGGGAGGGTCCGAAGGAGCACTGGAAGTGTCTGGTGCTCACGCATGTGAGCGCCGAGTTGCGGGAGGTCTTGCTGGCCATCGCGGAAGCCCCGCCCGGTCCGCTCCTCTTTCATTGCGTTGCCGGTAAGGACCGCACGGGGGTGATCGCGGCGCTGCTGCTGGCGCTCGCGGACGTCACTCCGGAAGCGATTGCCTACGACTATGCCGTGAGTGCCGAGCATCTGCGCGATGCTTACCTGATCCGCTACGCCAATCGCGATCGCGCCGAGATATTGGAGGCGCTGCGGTGTCCCCCCGAGGGCGCTCACAGGATGCTCGAATACCTCGGGAGCCGCGGCGGCATCCGGGCGTTCATGCAACAAATCGGACTCTCGGAACAACACATCACGCAACTGCGCGCGCGTCTGCGGGACTGACAGCGGGACACGCGCGGGACCGTGGGTGTCTTCGCAGGCGTCCCGTGCCCCCGGGCGGGTCTGACGCCGCTGCCAGGCCTGCAGCGCTTTCGGCGATGCCGCACTGAGACAGGGCGCACACCCCGGCCGCGCATTGTCAAATCACCCGGGTGTCGCCGCCGTCACAATTGCCGGCGCTCCCCCGCATTTGGTGCAAGCGTGTGACGCACTTCCGTCGGGGCCGGGAGCGTCTGGTCAAGATCTCTGAAGACCGGCCGAAACAACGGTAAATCCAGCCACGTTTTGTCGTATGACCCTAGGCAACTACGTCGACGCGCTCCTGGGGCTCGTCCTGTTGTTGGCGATCGTGTGGACGCTCCGGCGCGGGCGGCGCCGCACTACTACTCCGCTGGGCAACATCACCCGCGACACCGTGCTCGACTGGGTGCCATGCGTACCTGAGGTCACCGGCTATGGCGTGACCATCAACGATGAGCACCGTCGCATCGTCTGGATGAACGAAGCCTTCACTGAGATGAGCGGCTACACGATGGCCGAAGCCGCGGGCCGCAGGGTGGGCGATCTTCTTTTCTTCCCGAGCACCGATCCGGAGACCGTGCGCCGTGCGCGCGGAGCGTTCGCGAGCGGCCACGGCATCCGCTTCGAGATTCAGGTGCGTAGCAAGGATGGCCGCGAGTGGTGGCTGGATACCGATTCGCGGCCCCTGCGCGATGCGCAAGGGGTCACCCGGGGTTGGGTCTGCCTGCACTCGGATGTGACCGTCGATGTGCGCAAGCGGGAAGCCTTCAGCCGCAACGAGAGCCGCGCATCGATGATGATCGAGGGCGGCAAGATCGGCACGTGGGAATGGGATGCGACCACGGACATGGTCGAGACCAACTCGGTATTCCTCACCATGCTCGGCTACTCCGGCGAGGACCGCATCCACGGGGTCGAATGGCTGCAGGAGCTGTGTCACCCCGACGACCGCGAGTCATGCGATACGGCTATCCAGGAAGTCATCTCAGGCCGCAAGCCGATGTTCCGGGGCCAGCACCGGCTGCGCACCAAGGACGGACGCTGGCTGTGGGTACTCGGCGCGGGAGGAGTTCTCGAGCGTGGCCCGGACGGCAAGCCGCTGCGCCTCTACGGCGTGCAGCTGGACATCACCGAACAGAAGGTGGTCGAGGAGCAGCGCCGTCTGGTCAGCGAACGTCTGGCCGTCATCGCCGAGTACGTGCCGGGGATGATTTTTCAGTGGCGCTTTGCACCGGATGGCCGAGGGGAGTTTCTCTACGTCAGCCCGGGTGCACGGAGTGTCTACGGCCTGAGCCCGGACATGTTGCTGAATGATGGCGAGGCGCTGCGGAAGATCGCGCACGAAGATGATCGCGAGGCCGTTGCGGCCTCCATGCACCGGTCGCGCGAATCCCTGCAGCCGTGGCACATCGAGCACCGGGTGATGCGCCCCGACGGCGACCTGGGCTGGGTGGAGGGCGATGCACTGCCGCGCACGCTCGAAGACGGCAGCACCGTGTGGAATGGATACGTCGGGGATGTCACCTCCAGCAAGCACGCTCAGGAGAAGCTGCGCATCAGCGAGTCGAAGCTGCGCAGCCTGTACGATCTGTCGCCGCTGGGCATCGCCCTGAACGACATGGACGGGCGCTTTCTGCAGACCAACCGCGCCGTGGAAATGATCACCGGCTATTCCCAGGAGGAGCTGCTTGCGCTGAAGTGGTCGAAGTGGGAGATCACCGACCCGGACTCCGAGCGCCCCCTGAGGATCGAGTCGCTGCTGCACGAGGGCCGCTTCGGTCCCGTCGAGATGAGCCTGAAGCGCAAGGACGGCTCGCGCGTTCCGGTACAGATCACGGGCATCATCGTCCACTCGACCGACGGCACGCGTCACATCTGGTCGATGGTGGAAGACATCAGCGTGCGCAAGCGCTCCGAGCAACGCATCTCGTTCCTGGCCTATCACGATGCGCTGACGGGACTGGAGAACCGGCTCGGGCTGCGCTCGAAGCTCGAGGAGATGCTCGACAACTCGCTCGAGACCGGCCAGTCCCTCGCGGTCGTGCTGATCGACCTGGACCGCTTCAAATACGTCAACGACACCCTCGGTCACGATGTCGGCGATGAGCTCCTGGTGGAGATTGCCCGGCGCCTGAAGTCCATGCTGCGCGACGATGACATCGTGGCGCGTCTCGGCGGCGATGAATTCGTGCTGGTGCTGGGACGGCTTCCGGAGGAGACACAGGTAGATGCGCTGGTGCAGAAACTGCTGCGCCAGTTGCGCGGCAACTTCCGCCTTTCCAGCCGCACTGTGTATACGACCTGCAGCATAGGGATCAGTCTCGCGCCGCGGGACGGCGCAGACAGCTCGACGCTGCTCAAGCACGCGGACGTGGCGATGTACTGCGCGAAGGCTCAGGGTGGGGACTCCTACCGCCTGTTCGACGCGACCATGCGCCCGGGCACCGACCGGCTGTCGATCGAGGTGGAGCTGCGCGAGGCTCTGGAGCGCAACGAGCTGGAGCTGTACTACCAGCCGCGCGTGGACACGATAACCGGCCGGCCCACCTCGCTGGAGGCGCTGCTGCGCTGGCACCATCCCGTTCGCGGACTGACGCTGCCGGGCATGTTCATACCGATCGCGGAAGAGAGCGGCCTGATCGATGCCATCGGGCAGTGGGTGCTCGAGCGAGCCTGCCAGGATGCGCGTGCCTGGCTCGACGCCGGTGGTGAGCCGCTGCAATTCTCCATCAACCTCTCGCCGCTGCAGTTCGCGCGTGAGGAGCTGTCGGAACGCATTACCGCCGCACTGGCTGCGGCGCGCTTGCCGCCGGAGACGCTCGAGCTGGAAATCACCGAGACGGTTGCGATGCGCTCACCGGAGCTGACGGCTCGGCACCTGGCCCGGCTGCGGGCGCTCGGTGTGTCGCTGGCGATCGATGACTTCGGTACCGGCCACTCTTCCCTGGCGCGTCTGAAGCTGCTGAACGTGGACTGCGTAAAGATCGATCGCTCGCTGGTCAAGGACTGCACGGCAAACGTTCACGATGCCGCGCTCTGCCGTGCGGCCATCGCGCTCGGGCTCGCGTTGGGGCTGGAGGTCGTCGCCGAGGGTGTGGAGACCCAGGAGCAGCGGCAGTTTCTGGCCCAGGAGCACTGCAGCACGATCCAGGGTTACCTGATCGCCCGGCCGATGCCGGCCCCCGAAGCCTTCTCCCTGGTGCGTTCGCTGCTGTCCGTTCCGCGCCTGCGGGGCTCGCTCGCGAAATAGAAGCGGGAGGCCCTCTGCGAAGTTCGTCGATCGTTTTCATCGATTTGGTGCCAAGGACTTTAGCCTCGAGCCCAAGTGCCGATAACCGCAGTATGCGTTATCACGAGACCCGCGATCGAAGCATCGAGATCCTGCGACAGGCTCTGCCGCTGATGAGCCGGCAGCGGGCGGCCTTCCACCCGCTGAGCTTCACCCTCTGGTATGAGCACATCGCGGGCCTGAACCCGGAGCTGACTCGCATCCTGGAGTCGCGCCTGGCCGCGAACGTCGCCCTGAACGATGAGGACGTACAACGCCTGTATTCCCAGCACATTGCGGCGCGCGACGTAAAGGTTCTGGAGGCGCTGCAGCAACGGTTGCGCCTGGTGCTGGAGGATGCTGCACAGAGCACCGCGACGGCGAGCGCGGAAGCGGCGGAGTTCGATCGGACGCTGCAGGAGCACATCACCCAGCTCTCGGTCCAGATGGACGGGGAGGCGCTGCGCAAGATGATCGGCGAGCTGGTGAAGGATGCGCAGCGCATGCGCTCCATCGCGCTGGATCTGTCGAAAAAGCTCGAGTCGAGCACCCGAGAGGTGTCCGTGCTGAGCGAGAGCCTGCAGCGCACCCAGAGCGAAGCGCTGCTCGACCCGTTGACCGGACTGAAGAACCGCCGGGGGCTGGAGAGCGCCATCGAGGATCTGACCCGCGATGACTCGGGTCTGACCGGCAGTGCCTTGCTGCTGGTGGACATCGATGGCTTCAAGACGATCAACGACACGTTCGGTCACGTGCTGGGCGATAAGGTCATTCGTTCCGTGGCCCAAGTGCTGCAGACCAGCATCAAGGGACGCGACGTCGCGGCAAGATTCGGCGGCGACGAGTTTGCCGTGCTTCTGCCGCAGACGACGCTCGCCGGCGCAGCTACGCTTGCGGAACAGATTCGCGAATCGGTCTCTCGCGGGCGCATCCATCGTGCCGACGGGCGGGAATCCGTCGGTGAAGTCACACTGTCCGTAGGCGTGGCGGTAGCAGGGGCGGGCGAGAGCATGGAAGGGCTCATCGAGCGGGCCGACGCAGCCATGTACGCAGCCAAGCGCTCCGGCCGCAATCGCGTCAGTCTGGCGGCGGAAGCGGCTGCGGGCTGAGCGGGTCTTCCTCCCCAAGCGGCTCCTCGACCTGTGCCATTGTGTCGTGCGCGGCGTGCCGCCGCCGCGCAAGCAACCCCAGCACATTCGACATTGCCCGCACGCCGCCGATCAGCATGTAGTGGATCGGCTTCACGCGACAGAACATGGGATGTGAGTTCGGCAACTGCACCCACTCGCTCGCAATGCGCGTGCCGTAGAGCAGGCTCAACTCCCTGTGGATGCCCAACAGGCTCGCGATACGCTTCAGTTGGGTCGCATCGAGGACCCGTGGTGCCGAGCGCAGTTGCGCGAACTCCTCACTCGTGATGCGGCCGAGCAGCACGCGAGCATCTGCGTCGGACACGTCCCACTCGCTCATCAGACCCAGGAAGGATCTGAGGGCGTTGGGGCTTGCGCTCGCCTGCTCATGGGGTGCGTGTACATCGACGTAGCGGTCGCCGAGCCTGATGATCTTCACCTGCGGTCCTTCGTGGGTGCGGACAACTTGTGGAAACGCCGGTCATCATAGAGCGCGCGCGCGAAGATGAGTAGCCAAGGAATGCAGCGCGCGGCGATTGGCGCAGTGCAACTTCACGGCTGTGCTCGCGCTGCTCGCGGGGAACCTTCCTTGGCGCGCTTCATTGAGAACCGAGCGTGGAGGCCTTCGTGCTCCGCCGCGACATCATCAACAGGAGAACGACATGCCAACCACCACCGGTCACACATCTGCTATCCGCGCAAAGAGGGTCATTGGGACGACCGTTACCGATCCCATGGGGAAGAAGATTGGGGAAGTCGAGGATCTCGTGCTCGACAAACAGTCCAACAGCATTCTCTTCGCAGTGGTGGGATTCGGAGGCTTCCTGGGCATGGCCGAGAAGTATCATCCGATTCCGTGGTCCGCCCTCGACTACGATCCGACAGCCGGTTCCTATGTCGTGGACTATACGAAGGAGCAGCTCAAGGCAGCGCCAGCCGGCTCAATCGATGAGCTGACGAGGGATGACGGCCTCGCCTATCGCGACCGGGTATTCGACTACTACAAGACCACGCCTACGCCGCCGCGCAACAGCTAGTTCCGGCGCGCAGCCAACGTCCTGCTGGCAAATGGGCCGGCAGGACGCGCGTGCAAGACTAGGGCTGCGATATCTCGCGGCCGGAACGCTGGCGGGTCAAGCGTGCCAGGTTCCGGTGGCTCGCCGCATTGGCCGGGCAGAAGAGCAGCAGTCGCAGGTGCGCCGACCCCTCGATGGTGTAAGAGGTGTGCTCGAAGGCAATCTCACCGACGCTCGGATAGCTCGTCGTGTAGACCCCTTCCGAACAGTTCACGATCTCCGAGCTGCGCCACAGGCGGTGGAAGATCGGACAAGCCGCCGTCAGCTCCTCGATGAGCCGATCGAAAGCGGGGTCGTCGGCTGACTGGCTGTAGTCCAGGCGCACCTTGGCCAGCACGCGCCGTGCGATGTCCTCCTGCTCGGACGGGTCGCGCTGGAAGTCCGCTTCGGTCAGCAGGATCTTCAACAGATTGCGCTCGTTCGCCGGCCGCGTACCGAAGTCCGGGAAACAGCGCGTCCAGATCTGATTCCACGCGATGACGTCCCAGCGGCGCGTGTGTACCAGGGCGGGGACATTCACCGAGTCGAGCATCCGGCGCACGGCGGGCCGCACTTCGTCCCCGACGACCAGCGCCAACGGGGGCGGACGCTTCTGCGTCAACATGAAGAGGTAGTCGCGCTCGGCGGGTGACAGGCCGAGCGCGCCGCTGAGTCTCTCCAGCACCCTCTCCGAGGGGTGCACGTCCCGGCCCTGCTCGAGCCAGGTGTACCAGGTGGCGCTCAGCCCGGCGAGGGCCGCCACATCCTCGCGCCGCAAGCCCTTCGAGCGGCGCCGCGTCGCCGGCGTGAGGCCGACCGTAGCGGGCGCCGTGCGGGCCCGGCAGCTCTTGAGGAAATCGGACAGTTGCACACGCTGCAAGGTGTTACTCATGTCTCGGGCTACCCCCTGAATGGGCGCCCCGATAACAAACTGGTACTTTCAATACCAGCATATGTCGCTGATCTACACCGGGGCTTCCAGGCTGACCATACTGCGTCGGCCTCGCCGCGGTGTAAATGAGCAGGCCGCAGCAGAAGGGCCGGTGTCCACTTTCTGCAGCAGAACGAGGGGATTTGCAGCATGGGTGAGGGTTTTGGCGGACTGGGCGGGCTCCCGGTCGAGGACCGCATCGCGATCCAGGATCTGATTGCCCGCTACGCGTGGGCGCTCGATACGGGCGATGTCGACTCCCTGGTCGCCTGTTTCACCCCCGATGCGCGGGTCATCGAGGAGGTGTTCGAGGACCCCGATCGCTGGGAAGGCCATGAAGGCATCCGGCGCCTGGGACAACACTATGCCGCCTCTCCCGGCTTCCCCGGCCGCCAGCACCACGTGAGCCAGTCGATCGTCGCAGGCAGCGGGGAGCACTGCAGGGTGAAGTCCTTCGCGTTCGTGACCGAGTGCCGCGGGGAGCCGCCGTACACCCTGCGCTTTACCGGCTACTACGACGATCAACTGGTGAAGGCCGGTGGCCAGTGGCTGTTCGAGGAGAGAGTCATCCGACTTTGGGATGGCCCGGTGCTCGCGCGTTTCCCGGGCCGTGGAGAGCGCGTACCCCGCAAGCGCCCGCCGGAGCTGCTCGTGAAGCGCGGGAGCCCGAAATGACCGGCCCGTCACCCGAGTCCGAGGGGCCCAGGCTGGAGTTCGCGTTCGAGCTGCGCCTGCGATTCACGCGAGTACAGAACATTCAGGGGATGCCCAGTGGCGCCGGGCGCGGAGCTGTCTATGTCGATAGCGGGGAGTTCCAGGGGCCCCGCCTGCGGGGCACGGCCGTACCCAACAGCGGTGGGGATTACGCACTGTTCCGTCCGGATGGCGTGCTGGCTTTCGACGCCCGCTACATGCTCCAGGAAGAGGACGGAACCCTCATCCTGCTCAACAACAGGGGATATCTCTGGGGACGCCGGCCGGACACGATGCAGCGCCTGCGGGAGATGGCGTTCGCCGGGGGCCCGACGGTCGACCCCGCCGAGTACTACCTGCGCGCGACGCCGACCTTCGAGGTCGAGACCGGACGCCACGACTGGCTGATGCGCCACGTCTTTGTCGGTATCGGAGAGCGCAAGGCCGATGGCAATCTTCTGCGCTATTACATGGTGTCGTGAGGGGCGATCGCATGCCGCAATCCACAGTATTGCCACCGGGCGTCAGCGCCGCGGACTTCAAGAGCGCCCTGCGTGCCTTTGCCCAGGTTGTAGGGGAGCAGTGGGTGCTGGCCTCGGACGAGGATCGCCACTCCTATCTGGACGCCTTCGCGCCAGGGGATGCGGACCAGCACGCCTCCTCTGCAGGTATCGCGCCGCAGTCGACGGAGGAGGTCCAGGCCGTCGTCAAGATCGCGGCCGGCTACGGCATTCCGCTGTGGCCGGTCTCTTCCGGCCGCAATCTCGCCTACGGCGGCTCGGCGCCCGTGCTGCGCGGCAGCGTGGTGTTGGATCTGAGACGCATGAACCGCGTGCTGGAGATCAACGAGCAGCTCGGGTATGCGCTGGTCGAGCCGGGCGTGACCTTCTTCGCTCTGTTCGATGCGCTGCAGGCCGCCGGCGGCAAGCTGTGGATCTCGACTCCGGCGCCGGGCTGGGGAAGTGTCATCGGCAACGCCCTCGAGCATGGCGTCGGCTACACCCCCTACGGGGTGCATGCCGATACCATCTGCGGGATGGAAGTCGTGCTCGCCGACGGGGAGGTGGTGCGCACGGGCATGGGGGCGGTGCAGGGAAGCAAGGAATGGCAGGCGTTCAAATACGGCTACGGCCCGGTCTGGGATCTCATGTTCACCCAGTCCAACTTCGGAGTCGTCACCAAGATGGGCGTGTGGCTGATGCCCCAGCCGGAGGCGGTGGCGAACTACGCGATCAGCGTGCCCGACTACCGGGACCTCGCGGTGCTGGTGGACACGCTGCGCCCCTTGCGGCTGAACGACACGATCAACGCGGACTACACCATCCAGAACCCGTTCCGCTCGGTGATGGATGAGCTGTCGATGCAGGGCAAGACGCGCGAGACGATCTACGCCGGAGCCGGCAGCCTGCCGATGGATCTCATCACGCGCGAGCTCAAGGCGCGTAACCGCGGGATGTGGAGTGTCGGCTTCAATCTGTTCGATTCGGACAAGGGGCTGGATCTGCGCGAGGCGGCGATCCGCGAAGCCTTCTCCCGCGTCCCCGGCTCGAAGCTGCAGACACACCGCTGGCATCGCGGCGAGCCGATGGAGTCCTGGATGCGGGTCACCCCCGCGCTGGCTCCGCTTGCAGGCGTCGACTGGTATGGCGGCCCGGGAGGCCATATCAACTTCGCTCCGGTCATCGCTCCGATCGGCGAGCGTGTCACGCAGCTGTATGAAGCGATCTACAAGCGCTTCATCGAGTATGGCATCGACTACTACTGCGGCCTGCTCAACATCGGACGGCGCGCCCTGGTCGTCAATGCCGTCACGTTCTTCAACAGGGACAACGCGGAGATGACTCGCAAGGGTCGCGAGCTATATCGAGTGCTCGCCAAAGACGGCGCAGCCTTGGGCTACGGCGACTACCGCGCGCACATCTCCTTCATGGACGACATCGCCGCCATGTACGGATACAACGACCATGCGTTGCGAAGGCTCAACGAGCGCATCAAGGACGCGCTGGATCCGAAGGGCATCCTGGCACCGGGGAAGCAGGGCATCTGGCCGGCGGGGCTGCGCGGAGCCGCCGCTGCCAAGCGGGGCTCACACACATGAAGAGCCGGCTGGCACTGTGGGCACTGCTGTGCCTGTCCGCTGGCGCCTGCGGCGCCGATCAACTCACACCTGCGCAGGCGAAGGGCAAGCAGGCGTATGACCACATCTGCATCTATTGCCACTCCCCCGGAGTCTGGGGGACGAATCGTCTCGCCCGGCGCATGGATAAAGACCACGCCGTGCTCGAGAACCGCACCGACCTGACGGCGGCGGGGATTCGCGCCGTGGTCAGAGCGGGAATCGGCAGCATGCCGCCGCTGCGACGCACGGAGCTCTCCGATGCCGACGTGGACGCGATTGCGGCCTATCTCACTCGACCGAGGTCCCTCGAGCAATGATCACCAAACGGGGTTTTCTGACAGGCGCGGCCTCTGCCGCCGCCGCCGCCGCGACTGCATCGCGAGGGACCTGGGCGGCCGCGAGCCAAACGAGCGTCGGCGTCCCGAATATGGCCGGCGGCGCAGCCGGCACGCAACGCCCGGCGCCAGCTTTCGATGCCGTCGTATTCAACGATCGGTACTCGGATGCGCGAGCGTTTGCGCAGGCGCTGGCCGCTCTGGGCATGCCGGCGCTGGCGATGGCCGGAGACGCCGGAACGCTGTGGCACGGTGCTCTGGGCAAGCAGTTGGCGGGCGGACGCCGGCGGCTCGCAGGGGTGGGCACTTCGATGGATCTGCTGATCGTGGAGTCTCTCGGCCGCGAGGCCGGCCTCAGGATGAGATTTCTCGCGCAACACGATTCCCGCGGCTCCAGGACCCTCACTCATTCGATTGCCGGAGATAGCGCCGCTTACGCAGGCCTCGCCGCCGAGCTGAGCGCGCCGGATTGGCCTGCAAGGCTGGCTGCGGCGCTGCCGCGATTGGCTGACCATGCCTGTGCCGGCCCGGCCGTGTCCGTCGCCACTGCGGCCGGCTTGCGGGTTCCCACCGGTGTCGAGCGCTCCGAAGATCATCCCGGCATGCTGTTCTCCTGGATTCTCGGCGACCGGGCCGCTGCTGTCGACATGCAGGAGCCGTCGTGAGCATCGTCATCACCGGCGCTTCGGGCGCGTTCGGCCGGATGGTCACCGAGGCGTTGCTGCAGAAAGTGCCACCGTCACAGCTGACGCTGGCGACCCGCACCCCCGCTGCGCTTGCGAGCCTCGGCGCGCGCGGTGCCAGCGTTCGCTACGCCGACTTCGACGATGCGAGCTCGTTGGTCGCCGCATTCGCCGGGGGCGAGAAGCTCCTGCTCATCAGTACGCTGGATGTCGGCGAGCGCCGCCGGCGGCAGCACAAGGCGGCGATCGACGCGGCGGTTGCGGCCGGCGTGCGCCACATCGTGTATACGTCCAGTGTTGGAATACATCCGCACAGCCCGGCGTTCGTGGTCACGGACCATCTGGCAACCGAGGAGATGTTGCGGCGCACCGGGCTCACCTACACACTCATGCGCGACAGCCAGTACGCCGAGGTGCTCGCGACGATGATGGCGCCGATGGCCCTCGCGAGCGGGCAATGGGTGACGAGCGCCCCCGACGGCCACATGGCGTTCGTCTCCAAGCGCGATTGCGTCGATTCGGCGGCGGCTGTCCTGACGACCCCCGGGCATGAGAATGCGACCTATGAGATCACGGGCCCGGAGTTGCTGACTTTTCGCGACGCCGCACGAATCGCCTCGGAAGTGACCGGTAAGCGCGTCGAGTGCGTGGCTGTCAGCCATGACGAGATGCAGGCGAGATTCGACGCTGCAGGAATCCCGCGCCGCTTCGTCGAGGGCATGGCCCCGGCGAACACCGGCCCCTGGGGAAGCGAAGAGATGATGTCCTATGAGCGCGCCATCCGCGAAGGGTACTTCGCAGTGTGCTCGCGCCACGTGCAGCTGATCACGGGCAGGCCGGCCGCCTCGCTGCGCGAGGTCTACCTTGCCAATCGCGCTGCGCTGATCGGGAGAGCCGCATGAACGCCCAGCCGACACAACACGATCCGGTCGCCATGAAGCACAGCCTGCGCGGGCGCCCGCGAGAGTTGCTGATCGGCGGTCAGTGGCGCGCTGCCGTCGACGGCAAGACGCTCGACGTGCTGGATCCGGCGACCGGGGACGTGTTTGCGCAGGCCGCCGCCGGCGCAGCCGCGGACATCGATCTGGCGGTCAAGGCTGCGCGCAAGGCGTTCGAGGAGGGGCCGTGGCGCTCGACACCTCCCAACGAGCGCGCCCGCCTGCTGTGGAAGCTGTCGGATGCGATCGAGGCGAATGCCGGGGAGCTGGCGCTGCTGGAGACGCTCGATAACGGCATGCCTCTGTGGCTCGCGCAGATGTGGAACGTACCGAAGGCCGTCGATTGCCTGCGCTACTACGCCGGCTGGCCGATGCGTCTGACGGGGGAGACATTGCCGGTCTCGAGCCCCGGGGAATATCACACCTACACTCGTCCCGAGCCCGTCGGGGTCGTGGGGCAGATCGTTGCGTGGAACATGCCCTTCGGCATGGCGGTGGGGAAGATTGCGCCGGCGCTGGCAGCCGGGTGCACCGTCGTGCTGAAACCGGCCGAGCAGACGCCGCTGTCGGCGATCCGCCTCGGCCAGCTCATCCAGGAGGTCGGCTTTCCCGAGGGCGTCGTCAACATCGTGACGGGCACTGGAGAGTCCGCCGGCCGCCCGCTGGTCGAGCACCCGGATGTGGACAAGATTGCCTTCACCGGCTCCACGCGCGTCGGCAAGTCGATTCTCGCCGCCGCCGGCTCCAACCTGAAGAGAGTGACGCTGGAGCTCGGGGGCAAGTCGCCGGTCATCATCTTCCCCGATGCCGATCTGGAAGCGGCGACGGCGGCTGCGGCGAACGGCATCTTCATCAACACCGGGCAGATCTGCGCGGCCGGCTCGCGTCTGTTCATCCACGAGCGCATCTACGAGCGCGTCATGGAGGGAGTCGTCGCGCAGGCCAGGAATCTGAAGATCGGACCCGGCGTCGAGCAGGGGACCTTCATGGGGCCGGTCGTCTCGGCGCAGCAGCTCGAGCGCGTGACCGGCTACATTCGTGCCGGCGAGCAGCAGGGCGCACAGATCGTCTCCGGCCAGCAGGCGTTGCCGGGCAAGGGGTTCTTCGTGCGGCCGACGGTGCTCAGCAACGTGCGGCCGGAGATGTCGGTGATGCGCGATGAGATCTTCGGTCCTGTGGTGTGTGCGCTGCGGTTCGACGATGAAGAGGTGGAACGGATTGCGCGCGTGGCGAACGATACCTCCTATGGTCTGTCCGCCTACATCTGGACGCGCAACGTGAGCATCGCGCATAAGCTGGCCGCGCGCATCAAGGCGGGGAGCATCTCGGTGAACGGCGGCGCCGGCATGGACTTCACCATGCCTTTCGGAGGATTCAAGCAATCGGGCATCGGCCGCGAGCATGGGCGGGAAGGCATGGAGGCCTACACCGAAACGAAAACGGTGTCGATCACGCTGTGAGCGCCCACGGGGAGTCTCGGCCCGGCGGTAGCGTTGGGGCCGGCGGTAGCGTTGGGGCCGGCGGTGGCGTTGAGGCCGGTGGTGGCGTCGGCGTCGGGACGCCCTGACACGGTGAACACGCAGTCGGACGCGCTCGAGCAGAAGACGCGGCAGCTCACGGAAGGTGCGCTCCTGAAGCCGCTCTTGCGGCTCGCTACGCCGGTCATCGTCTCGATCACGCTGCAGACGCTCTATCAGCTCGTCAACGCTTTCTGGCTAGGTCGGCTCGGGGCTGTGCCGGTTGCGGTGGTGTCGGTGACCACGCCGCTCACCGTGCTCCTCCTCATGATCGGCAATGGACTGTCGATCGCCGGGGCGATCCTCGTCGCGCAGTTCAGCGGCGCGCGCAATCGCGCCATGGTCAATCGCGTCGCTGCCCAGACGATCCTCATGGTCGTCGCCCTGTCGCTCGTCCTGAGCGGCGTGGGTATCGTGTCTGCTCGCCCTGTGCTGCAGGCGCTTGGGGTCGCGCCCGAGGTGCTCGAGGGTGCGGCCACTTATCTGGCGATCTCGTACGGTGGCTTGACCGCTTCCTATGCATTCGTGATGTGCCAGTCGATCCTGCAAGGCACGGGCGAGGTGCGTTTCCCGCTGCTCGTCGTCACCGCCAGCGTCGTGCTGAATGCCATCCTGGATCCGATTCTCATCTTTGGTTGGGGTCCCGTGCCGGCGTTGGGTGTGGCGGGAGCCGCCTGGGCGACCGTTGCCTCGCAAGCGGCCGCCGCGGCCGTGGGGCTCATTCCGCTGTTCACGGGACGCTATGGCATCCGGCTGCGCGGCGCCGATTTCAGGATCGACCGCGCGCTCATTGCCATGGCCGCAGGAATCGCGCTGCCGGCCTCCATCGAGCAATCGACACGCACGCTGGGGGGCCTGGTGCTGACCGCCATCGCCGCACAGTTCGGCACGCGCGCGTTGGCTTCCTTCGGCCTGGGAATGCGGATCATCATGCTGTTCTTCATCCCGGCTCTCGGATTTGCCACCGCGACGGCCACGCTCGTTGGCCAGAACCTCGGCGCCGGCGCGCCGCAACGGGCCCGCCAGGCAGGACGTCTGGGTGCCTGGTTCATCTTCGCCGTGCTGACCGTGGCTGGACTGCTCTTCATGCCTGCCAGCGCCGCAGTGGCGCGCGTGTTGGTTCCCTCTGATGAGACCGTCGTGCGCCTTGCCGGCGGCTTCGTGTCCGTGGTCGCCCCCGCCTTCGGTGTGATCGGCGCACAGCAAGTGCTGGCGGGAGCCTTCCGCGGGGCAGGGCAGACGCTGCAGGCAATGGCCCTGTCACTGCTGATGCAGTGGGCGCTGCAGATTCCCATCTCCTACGTGCTCGCGCGCCACACGATGCTCGGGCTGTCCGGGGTGTGGTGGGGATTTCCCATCGCCAACCTGGTCGCGCTGCTGGCTACAGTCCTGTGGTTTCGGCGCAGCGTGTGGGAGAGCCGGGCGAATCGGAGCGCAAAGCCACCATTCGAGCCCGATTGAGCCGAGCCGACGCTGAGGCCCCAGCTTGCCTCATTATCCGATTGCCGTAAGGTGAGATCGTTCGCTCCACCGGCGCGTCGCCGCACCACGCTATGGCATCTGACCCACATTCCGAGTACGCACGGATCGCGGCGCGCTTGAACAAACAGCGTGAGTCCATACTCGCTCGCTGGCGCGTCGCTGTTGACGGCGATCCCAAAGTGAGCGCCGTGGCGTCATTGGCGCGTGTGCAGTTCGTCGACCACATCCCACGCATCCTCGATGCCTTCGAGCGCACGTTGCGCGCGCGTTATGCCGGGGATGAGCGCGTCGCCCAGTCCGAGCAGCGCGCGGGAGCAGCCGACCACGGCGAGAACCGCTGGCTGCATGGCTATAACTCGAGAGAGACGATGCGTGAATGGGGTCATCTGCATCTGTGCATGTTGGAGGAGCTCGAGACCTTTGCGTTGGACCGGCCCAAGGCCGCGGCAGAAGCACTCAGTACTGCGCGCGTCCTGCTCACGCGACTGTTCGTGGACTGCATGGTCGAGAGTGCCTCGAGCCATGCGGCGCTCGAGCGTGCTGAGGCAGCGAGCCGTTTGAGTGAATTGGAGCGTGCACACGAACAATTGCGCGCGCTCGATAGCGAGCGCACGGAGCTGTGGCGCGAAGCGGCGCATGACCTGAGGGGCACAGTTGGCGCCGTGAAGCTGGCTGCGACGGCACTCGGGCGGGTGGCGATGCCGTCGTCGGGGAACGATGCGCCGACGTCCCAGCTATCGGAGTTCGTTGGCCGTGTGCGGCGCAGTGTCGAGTCGCTGGAAACTCTGTTGAGCGATCTGATCGAGCTGACACGGCTGGAAGCGGGCCGTGAGCGTCGCGAGGTGGTCGCGTTCGATGCCGCCGGCACTCTCGCGGTGCTGTGCGATTCACTGCAGTTCCTTGCAACGGAGCGCCGTCTCTTTCTGAAGTGCCAGATGCCCTCGGAGCTGCCCGTGCAGGGCGATGTCGTAAAGGTCAGCCGCATCGCACAGAACCTGATCCTCAATGCAATCAAGTACACCGAGAGGGGGGGTGTCCTGGTTTCTTGTGCCGCCGCCCCGCCGGGGGATGTGGAGCGGTGGATTCTGTGTGTACAGGACACGGGTGTCGGGCTCGAGGGTGCATCGGACACGCCCCTGGCCCAGGTGATCAGCGCCGCGACCCGGGAAGACCAAGCCATCTCCGGGCAGGCCGATCAGATGCCGGCTCAGCTGTCGAGCGCGACGCCGGCCTCTGCGCCCCTGGAAGGGAGTCCGGCCTCGGGCGAGGGGATAGGCCTGTCGATCGTCAAGCGCCTGTGCGAGCTGCTCGATGCCAGTATCGAGCTGCAGACCCAGCGGGGGCGCGGCACCACGTTCCGCATCGTGTTTCCAAGCCAATACCCGGGCTGAAGCCGCAGTGCGCGGTTCGGCCATGCCTGCCGAGCGTCAGGGCATGTCCTGCCGAGCCGTCAGCGGGTGGTTTGGGCCTGGCTTCTGCCGAAGCGTCAGCTTGCGATGCGGTCTCTCACCTGCGCCGTGATTTCCAGCGAGCGGAGTCTGGCGGCGGGATCGTAGAAGTGACCGGCGACCATGAGCTCGTCGGGTCGGGTCTTTGCCAGGAAGGCTCTCAACTCCCGCTCGATCGTCTCCGCACCGCCGACGAATGAGTACATGAGCGCGTGAGCCACGCCAGCCTTCTCTTCGGGCGTCCAGAAGCTGTCGATGTCCTCGATGGGCGGCGGGACGCGCCCCGGCCTGCCGCGTCTGAGATTCAGAAACGCCTGCTGCAACGAGGTGAACTGACGCCTGGCTTCCTCATCGGTGTCGGCGGCGAAGATGTTGACCGTCAGCATTGCGTACGGACGCTCCAACTGCGCCGAGCTGCGGAAACCGGTGCGGTAGACCTCCAGCGCACGCATCATCTCATCGGGTGCGAAGTGCGAGGCGAATGCGTACGGCAGCCCGAGAATCGCTGCGAGCTGCGCACCGTAGAGGCTCGATCCCAGCAGCCAGATCGGCACGTTCAGTCCCTCTCCCGGCACGGCCCGGATCCGCTGTCCCGGCACCGCGGGCGCGAAGTAGGCCTGCAGCTCCTGGATGTCGTGTCCGAAGTCCTCGGCACGGCTCATCAGATCGCGCCGCAGCGCACGCGCCGTCAACTGATCCGTGCCGGGGGCGCGGCCCAGCCCGAGATCGATTCGGTCGGGATACAGGGACGCGAGAGTGCCGAACTGCTCGGCGACGACCAGCGGTGCGTGGTTGGGGAGCATGACGCCTCCCGACCCGACGCGGATGGTGCGGGTGCCGCCTGCAACATAGCCGATGACGACTGAGGTTGCGGCACTGGCGATGCCCGCCATGCCGTGATGCTCGGCCAACCAGAACCGGCGATAGCCGAGATCTTCAGCTTTCTGTGCCAGCCGCAGCGAGTTGCGCAAAGCATCGCCGGGCGTGGCGCCTTCGGCAACCGGGGCGAGATCCAGAATCGAGAACGGCACCATGATGATGTGGACCTTACCTCGTGGCAACCGCGATGGCGGCGCCGGCCACGACTGTGCCGGTGCCGCGGTTCAGCCAGCGGATTGCGGACTGGCTGCGAAACAGCTTGCGTGCGCGTCGGGCCGCCACCGCGTAAGAGCTCAGCACCGCGGTGAGAATGACGCACATGGTCACGGCGATTTCCAGGAATGCCGTCAACGACAGCCTCGTCAGATCGATGACCGTGGGTAACAGCGCGACAAAGCCCGCGATGAAGAAACCCATGCCGGCCGTGCCGCGCGCGATGACCCGCGCCAGGATGGCACCGATGCCCGGCCCCTGTGTCGCGGTGGCAAGCAGGTAAACGAGGCTGAACAGAGCAAAGCCGTGTATCGACATCAGGAGGTCCTCAAACCACGCAGGCGCTTGCCGAGGGTGTCGGCAGCAGAAAAGCCAGTGCGGCTGAGCATGAGTCGATCACCTTGAGGCTCAGGAGCGAGTCCGCTCGCGTACGCCCCAGATTGATCGCTGCAATGGGCTTGCCGCTCTGCGCAGCAGCGTGCACGAAACGGTATCCGGAGTACACCATCAGCGAAGTACCGACCACCAGTACCGCATCCGCGCGTGCCAGGCGCGTCATCGCGGCGCTGACGCGCTCCGCGGGCACACTCTCACCGAAAAACACGACGTCCGGCTTCAGGATTCCCGCGCACGCAGGGCAGTCGGGAACGTGGAAGCTCGAGAAATCCTCGATGACGCCCGGCAGGGCGGCCCCGGACGGGCGAGGCGCCGCCTGAGCGCGGAGTGAATCGCGAGGCGCAAGATCCGCATCCCCATCCGGCGCAACGCGCGCGTCCAGCTCGGCCCACTCGGGGTTGCAGCGCACGAGCTGGGCTTGCATGGCATCGCGGGCCAGCCGCTGCCCGCAACTCATGCAGCGCACGAAGTCCAGGCGGCCGTGCAGGTCGATCACATCCCGGCTTCCGGCGGCCTGATGCAGCCGGTCGACGTTCTGGGTCACCAGCGCCTCGACGCGGTCCTCGCGCTCGAGTTGCGCGAGTGCCCGATGGGCATCGTTGGGTTGCGCACGACTGAAGCGGCGCCATCCGGCCAGGCTGCGCGCCCAGTAGCGCTGCCGGGTGTGCGGGTCGGCCATGAACGCGCCGAACAGGATCGGCCGCACTCGTTTCCAGCTGCCCTCTCCGTCGCGATAATCGGGAATGCCGGAATCGGTGCTGCACCCGGCGCCCGTCAGGATGAAGAGCCGCTCGGAGCGCGCGAGGAACTGACGCAGTGCGCTAACCATGGACGGCAGTGTCAGGATTGTGACGGGTGATTTCAAGGCGCTATCGAGGCGTGAGCTATACTGCTGCCCCGTGGCGCCCGAGGGAGCGATATTGGTCGGCGGTCTGGTGGTCCTCTTCACCGGAATCGCCATATTTGCCATATCGCGCGCCAATGCCGGCCGTCGCCGGGCGGAAGAGGCGTTGCGCGAGGCGACCCAGCGCGCGGAGGCTGAGGTTCGCGACCGAGCCGCGGAGCTGCAGGAGACCGAGCGCCGCCTGAGCGAGAAGGGGCACCTTCTCGATCAAATGGCACGGGAGCGTGAGTGCTCCGACACGCGGCTGCGCGAGCAACTGGTCCGCTTCGCGCTGCTGGATCGCATCACGCGCGCGATCGGCGAGCGACAGGACGTCGGCAGTATATTCCAGGCAGTCGTCGTCACCCTCGAACAGGAGTTGCCGGTTCAGCTGGCCTGCATCTGCAGCTATGAGGCAGTCACTCACGAGCTGCTGGTGATGAGCTTGGGGCAGCGTGGTGGAGCGTTACCCGAAATGCCCCTGCGGCAGGGTGCTCGTATTCGCGTGGATGAGAACGAGCTGTCGCGTTGCGTAAGCGGACAGCTTCTCTACGAGCCGGACATCGGTGCCGTGGCGGCGTCACTCCCGGAGAGAATGCGTGCGGCGGGTATGCAATCAATGGTTGCTGCGCCGCTGCGGCTGGAGAGCAAGGTATTCGGCGTCCTCATCGTCGCTCGCGGCGCGGCGCACTCCTTCAGCAGCAGTGACTGCGAGTTCCTGCGCCAGCTGAGTGAGCACGTCGCCCTGGCGGCCAATCAGGCGCAGCTGCGGAGCGCGTTACAGGGGGCTTACGACGATCTGCGGCGTACGCAACAGGCCGTGATGCAGCAGGAGAGGCTCAGGGCCCTCGGCGAGATGGCGAGCGGGACTGCCCACAACATCAACAACGCGATCTCCCCGGTGATGCTGTACACCGAGTCGCTGTTGGAAACCGAGCCGGGTTTGAGTCCGCGGGCACGCGACTATCTGCAGACGATCAGGAGAGCCATTGCGGATGTCGCGCTGATGGTGACGAGGATGCGCGAGTTCCACCGCCCGGTGGAAGCGCAGATGGCGCTCGCGCCCGTGAGCCTGAACGAGCTGGCGCGTCAGGCGGCGGACCTCACCAGAGCGCGCTGGTCGGATGTCCCCCAGCAACGCGGTGCAGTGGTGCGGATGCGAATGGAGCTGGAGGAAGATCTGCCCGCGGTCTCCGGCGTTGCCAGTGAGGTTCGTGAGGCGCTGATCAACCTGATCTTCAACGCCGTTGATGCGATGCCCACGGGCGGGACGCTGACGTTGCGGACACGGCATGCTCCCGCAGTGGAGGGGGAGGGACCGAACTGCGCGACCATTGAGGTCATCGACACCGGAGCCGGCATGGATGAGGACACGCGGCGCCGATGTCTCGAACCGTTCTTCACGACCAAGGGCGAGCGCGGCTCCGGGCTCGGCCTTGCCATGGTCTACGGTGTCGTGGAGCACAGTGGCGCACGGATCGCAATCGACAGTGCGCCCGGGTTGGGCACGACCGTGAGGCTGATCTTTCCGGCGCCGTCGGCGGCCGATTCAGAGTCGATGCCGGTCCACTGCGCCGTTTCCGCGCTGCGCATTCTCATCGTGGACGACGATCCGCTGCTCTTGAAGTCATTACGCGACACCCTCGAGGGCGATGGCCATTCGATCGTCACAGCGGGTGGCGGTCGCGAAGGCATCGAGACGTTTCGCTCGGCGCTCGAGCGCGGGCAGCCGTTCGCCGTAGTCATTACCGACCTGGGCATGCCGTACGTCGACGGGCGGCAGGTTGCCGCCGCCGTGAAGGAGGCGGCCCGCTCGACCCGAGTCGTGATGTTGACGGGTTGGGGCCAGCGTCTGGCGAGCCGCGGTGAAATCCCTCCGTGCGTGGATCGCCTGTTGAGCAAACCGCCGAAGCTGCGGGAGCTGCGCGAAGCGCTGGTGTAAGGGGTCCGCCGCCGGGCGAACCCATCGCTAGCTGCGTGACCTGCTCAGAGACTGTTCTGCGGCCTGCGGCGGCTTTTTCATGATGACCTGGACGTCAGGGTAGGTTTCCACTGCGTACCCGGCGGCAATCCATGCATCCAGCCCGCCGTACAACGGGCGCACGCGCTCGAACCCGTAGCTCATCAGCGTTTTCGCCACTTTGGCCGCCGAGGCCTCGTTCGGGCAAGTGCAGTACAGCACGATCTCGTGGTCGCGCGGCAGCTCCTTGATGTGCCGCTCCATGTCTTGCACCGGGACGTGCAATGCGCCGGGAATTCGCCGCGGGTCGAGCGAACGTGCGGTCTGCGAGCGCACGTCGACGATCACGGGGGCCGCTCCTGAATCCAACAGGCGATAGAGCTCGCCGACAGTGATGCGCGCCATGCGCAGGAACGCGAAGAAGCGCCGTCGCTGCCACCATTTGCAGGCGATGTAGAGCGCGATGACGCCGGCGATGACCAGCAGGGCGGCGCCGCCAACCGCGCGCATGTGCGGCAGCAGCCGCTCGATCTGCGGTCCGAGAAGCACCCCACCGGCGACAAAAACACCGACCCACACGACCGAGCCCGCCACGCTGAACGCGGCGAACTGTGCGAAGGCCATCCGGGTAGCGCCAGCGAGCGGGGGAGCAATCAGGGACAGTCCGGGTACGAACTTGGCAACCAAGAGCGCGTTGGCGCCCCAACGCTCGAAGCGCGTCTGGGTCTGGCTCACACACGAATCGGGAGTCAGGGAGATGCGGCACAACAGCTTCATCACGCGGTTGCCGTACAGGCGGCCCGACAGGTACCACGCCGTATCGCCGATGAAGCACGCAGCCACGGCGGCCACGCAGAGTGCGCTGCCCGACAGCCGTCCGTCATTGGCGAGTGCCCCGGCAAGGATCAAAGTCGGAATCACGGGCACAGGCAAGCCGAGCTGACTGAGCAGCACGTTGACGAACACTGCGGTGATGCCAAAGGGCAGGGGGTGATCCACGAGGCAGCCTGCGCAAATCACGGTTGCGGCCGGTATTGGTCGGTATTGCAGCAGACTTCGGCCGGGCAGGCTATCGCGAGGGGCAGGCGTCCGCCTCCTGCGGCACCAGCACAGTCAATTTCAGCTCGGCGCGCTGCGCGACGCGCAAGGTGAATTGCTCGTAGAGGCACAGGCCACGCCGGGGATGTTGAAAGCGGCGCAGGCCGCCTTCGCGGCCGAGCACGTTCTGCGCTCGCCAGGCCGCCTCGAAGGGCGCGCTGCCCCAGCTCAACTCATCGACCAGGGCCCTGCGGACCGGGTCGTCGTGCCAGGCGGCCGTGTCGGCTCGGTATTCGGCGACGAGGCGGCGCGCACGCTCGGGCCAGTCGCTGATGAATGAAGGCGACCGTGGATGCAGGAACACGTAGCGCAGCAGGTTGCGCCGGGCGCCGTCACCGCCGCCGAGCCAGTCCTCGAAGAGCTCCTCCGCAGGCGCGTTCCAGCCGATGGCATCCCAATGCCGGTCGAGCACATAGGCCGGCGTGCTCACCGCGCCAATCAGATCGGCAAGTCGATGTGGGTCGGATGCTGCGGGGGGCGCGGGGGTGGGGTCGGCACGCGAGGCGAGGTCGAACAGGTAGGTACGCTCGGCCTGTGAGAGTCGCAGCCCCCGCGCGAGTGCGCCGAGGGTCTCGACGGAAATGGCGCTCGTGCGACCCTGCTCGATCCACGTGTACCAGGTGGGACTGATACCGCACAGCGCAGCGACCTCCTCGCGCCGCAGACCAGGGGCGCGGCGGCGATGACCCCCTGAAAGACCGAAGTCCTCCGGCTGCGAGCGGTCGCGCCGCGCGCAGAAACTGGCCCAGGGTCTGAGGATGAGCAGGCATGCCGGTTGACTATTATAATAGTATAAATAGCCATCTTGTACCCGGATAATGGGTGAACTACGGTCCACCGCTCTTTCCTGAGGAGCCTCGCGGATGCGCACCCATGATCAGGCTGTTCACGATCAGTTCGACCCCCGCGCCGCCGCTTACCTCCATAGCGCGGTGCATGCGCAGGGCCCGGATTTGCTTCACGCACAGGGGCTCGTCACCGCGTTGGGCGGGTCCTTCGGCTCCCTGCTCGATGTGGGCTGTGGCGCGGGTCACCTGAGCTTTGCGCTCGCCAGCGCTTTCAAGCGCGTCGTCGCAGTGGATCCCTCAGCCGGCATGCTGACGACGGTTACCCGCGCGGCTGCTGCGCGCGGCCTCTCACAGCTCCAAGTGCAACAGGGCAGCGCTGAATCTCTTCCCTTCGCTGACTCCACGTTCGATGTGGTGGCCAGTCGGTTC
>DATNEN010000067.1:0-2006 GCA_035552975.1 Steroidobacteraceae bacterium | reverse complement strand
AACCTGCAACCAAACGGAGGAACCGCATGACCCGCGCTCTGCTCGTCCTGCTGTTGATCGGCGGCGTCGCCACTGCCCACGCCGCGGGGCCGATGAAATTCTGGAATCTGACCAAGTACACCGTGGAGCACCTCTATCTCGCGCCCGCCGGGACCGATCATTGGACCAAGGACCAGTGCACCAACGATCCCGACAAATCGGTCGATCCGGACGAACGGCTTCGCCTGACGGACGTGCAGCCCGGCCGCTATGACGTGAAGCTGTCCGATGTCAAAGGCCGCACCTGCCTGGTGCACAACGTCCAACTCAACGGCGGAAAGGCGTACGCGTTCGCGCTGAGTGAGTCGGATCTGAAATCATGCTCGACCAGCGGCTGATCACCCCTCGTCATGTATGGAGGGCGCGAAGCGCCCGACGCGCCTGCCCCGGGCGAAGACCCTACGGGATTCACACATTCGGCGGTCCCGTGGCGAGCCTGTACCCAGCGATGCGATCGATCAGTCGATCGCACCCGCGCGCCATGGTCTTGGGTCCCGGCGGCTTATAGTAGCAATTCCAACCGCCGAGCCGGGCCGCGATCCACGACAGCCAGGCGAGCGAGCCCATCTCGTGCGGATTTTTCTGCCGTTCGGTAGCGCCTTCGAGCGCTGCGGAGATTGCCGCCGCTGCCTCGATCTCCTCCGGCGCAATGACATCGGTGGCCGGCCGCGCACTGCCATCACGAGCATCGACCAGTTGAATGGTGCGCGCCGCTGCGACGAGTGCGAGCGCGGCGAGGTTCATCAGGCGAGTGGCGGTCTCCAGCTGACTGTCTTCGATGTCGAAGCCGTCGCTCTTCATGATCCGGAACACCTGCTCGATGCGCCATCGCAAGCGATAGAGCCGCACGACCTCCTGCGCATCAGCCAGCGTGGCCACCGGCAGCGTCGTCAGAAGATGCCACAGCAGCGGTTTGCCCGCTGCTTCCGGCGCGGTTGCCTCACGAACCTCGACCAGCCCCAGGGTCAGTGCGGCAGGATCGGACCGATCGATCGTGCCTCTTGGCCGCTTGAGCGTTACCGTGCCTGCCTTGATGGCGACGGCTGCGGTGCGATCTTTGCCGCCCGGTCGCTTCGCTGTGACCTTGACCTGCGCACTGCCAAGCAGCGGCCACGCCGCCGGAGCTGCGAACAGAGTGCCACCGCTGGCCAGGATGCGATCATGCGTGGCACGCACCACCAGATCGACCGTCTCAGGGCAGCGCGCAAACATCGGATAAATGTCGCCCTCGCGGTCGGCCACGACGATCACCCCCGCCGCCACCGGAGCCAGATGGCTGGCCGCCAGTTCCGCTGCTTCGAGCCAGCGACGGCTCTCCTTCTCGTCAAACGGAATCTGTGCGTGGTCAGGCGTCGGCTCCTCCCCGCGTGTCCAGATCCGCGCGCCGGCAACACCCAGTAGCGTCTCGGCATCGGCGTCCACGGCGACCAGCGGATGAAGGAAAAAGCCTCTGATATCGCGGTTACCCGTCGGCCCAAGCCCGGCCGCCGGGCGGCGTGAGCGGTCGAAATTGATCTCGCTGGTATCTTGCGCCGCGACCACACGCCGGCCGTGGCAGGCAGCGGCGGTGCGGGCCACATGAGGCACCAGCAGTGCGGTCGGCTCGAAATCGTCCGACGACAGGAGACGATGCGCGGCCATCTCGCCTGCCCGTGTCTGGCCGAACTCGCGCGGCTTGAGAGAACCGCTCCCGACGATGCGATCCAGCAGCCAGATCGCTCGCTCCTCGCGCCGGACATCCCCCAGAACACACTTGCTGCGAGCCACGGCCGCTCCGAGTATCATTCCCTGCGGTTCTTGAATCACGGCAAACCGGGTCGGAGCCAGCAAGATGTGTGAATGACGTAGGGACTTGATCCGGGGCAGGCGCGTCGGGCGCTTCGCACCCTCCTCGCAATGACGCGTGGCGCGACCGGTCAGACGTGGAAGCTTTCGCCGCAGCCGCAGCGGCCCTTTTCGTTGGGGTT
>DATNEN010000066.1:0-5301 GCA_035552975.1 Steroidobacteraceae bacterium | reverse complement strand
GCCCGGACGCGCGGGTCGAGATCGGCTCCCGGGATGACAACGGCGAGCGTGTCTACTACGTGAGCGACAACGGCGCGGGATTCGACATGCAGTACGCGAGCAAGCTGTTCGGCGTGTTTCAGCGCCTCCACCCGGCCGCCGACTTCGAGGGCACCGGGGTGGGGTTGGCATTGGTGCAGCGCATCATCCTCCGCCACGGCGGGCGCGTCTGGGGCAAGGGCCAGGTGAACGAGGGAGCGACGTTCCAGTTCACCCTTCCATGAAGACCGTCCGCATCGACTTCTGCGACTTCTGGCCCGGGTTCCGCAAGGACGACAATCGGATTTACAACCTGCTGAAAACGCGCTATGCCGTCGAGCTGCACGACCGGCCGGATTTCGTGATCTATTCCAGCTTCGGAGACCATCACCGGCTGCATTCCTGCACCCGCATTTTTTTCACGGGCGAGTCCCACCGTCCGGACTTTGCGACCTGCGATTACGCTTTCACCTGTCACTACCTGGACGATCCGCGCCACCTGCGCTGGCCGCTGTACTCCTATTACTACGAGCCAGACGTGCTCCTGCGAGAAAACGGTGATGTCGACAGGATCATGGCGGCCAAGACCCACTTCTGCGCCTTCATCGCCAGCAACACCCGTCACCCAAGAACCACCCGCAAACGCAACGACTTCTTTCACCGCCTCAGCCGTTACAAGAAAGTGGATGCCGGGGGCCGCGCGTTCAATAACATCGGGTACCGCGTGCCGGGAGGACCGTGGGGCAAGATTGAGTTCTTGAGACCGTACAAGTTCAACATCGCCTTCGAGAACGCCTCACTTCCCGGGTACACGACCGAAAAGATCGTCGAGCCCATGGCCGCGCGCTGTCTGCCGATCTACTGGGGCAATCCATTGATCGACCGCGAGTTCAACCCGAAGAGTTTTCTCAATTACTTCGACTTTCGTGACGAAGACGCGCTGATCGAAAAGATCATCGCGCTCGACGAAAGCGATGCGCTGTATCGCCAGTACATGACCGAGCCATCCTTCCACCAAAACAGGCCCAATGAGTTCTTCGGGCTGGACCGTGTCCTGGACCATTTTGAAATGATCTTTGCGGCCTCCAGTCGCCCGGTGGCTCAGCGACCACACCTGTTCGGCCGATGGACCCTGGCGAGAAGGGATCCCACGTGAAGCCCAAGCGGCCGTTGGTCACGTTCTTCGTGCTGACCTACGCGCTGATGTGGGCCTGCTTCATTGCGGTCGCGGTGGCGAAGATTCCCACCTACGCCCCGCTCGGCGGTGTACTGGTGCTGCTGGGCACGTTCGCTCCCTCCGGCGGCGCTCTGGATTACGGCGCGGACCGAGGGCGAGGGCGGCGTGAGGGCCCTGCTGGGTGGCGTCATCAAGTGGCGGGTGTCGGCGCGATGGTACCTGTTCGCCCTGGCCTACATTCCCGTTATCAAGCTCACCGCCGCGCTCATCCATCGCCTGGCCACGGGTGAGTGGCCGCGCTTCGGCGACGAGCCATGGTACCTCATCCTGCCGGCCATCGCCGTTTCGACACCCGTCCAGGCGGGGGAGGAGATCGGCTGGCGCGGCTATGCCCTTCCTCGCTTGACGGCGCGCTTCGGGCTGGCGCGCGCGAGCATCGTGCTCGGTCTTGTCTGGGGCTGCTGGCACCTGCCGCAGTTCTTCATTCCGGAAGCCGACACGTACGGGCAGTCATTCTTCGTGTACGTGTCGCAGGTGACCGCACTGTCCGTCGCGATGGCGTGGCTGTACGCGCGCACCAACGGGAGCGTGCTGTTGGTCATGCTGCTGCACGCGGCGGTGAACAATGCGAAGGACATCGTCCCATCGGCCCTGCCGGGGGCCAGCAGCACGTTTGGTTTGAGCGCTTCGCTGGTGGCCTGGCTCACGGTCACGCTGCTGTGGATCTGCGCCGCGTACTTCCTCACGACCATGAGACGTCAAGCCGCGACGTGACGCATGGCCTTCATCAGCGCTTCCGACGAATGCCGGCGACTACGAGGAGCACACCGCCGACGATCGCCACCCAACCGAGCAAAGCGGGAACGGTGTGCGACTCTTGGACGGTGCTATGGATGGGGCCGAAGTGGACGGTTCCCTGGGAGTACAAGGTCACCCCCTTGACGAGCATGAAGACGCCCAAGCCGGCAAGCAAGATTCCAGTGATAATCAGAAGTCTCATACGTGGTCTCCGCCGTGAGCGCAAGAAACTGCCAGCGACGCCTCGGCTTCGCAACCCGAGTCCGTCGGCCCTGCGTGATCGAACGGGAAGCCCGGTACGCGACAACCGCGCACCGGGCTTCCGTTACTCGATGGGTTTGAGTGACCGGTTACGAACAGGTCGCACTGACCATCTTGAGGCTCGTAGCCTCAATGTGCCCCATCAGGTGCTCCTCGTGTTGCGCCTCCCCAGTCTTATGCTCCGCCTGTTCCTCAGCCTTGGTTTCCGCTTTCTCTTCGGCTCTGCGGTCGAATGCGCCCTTGATCGTCACGGTGTGCCCGACATGCCCGGCCAGCCCGAGCGACGCGCCCTCGACTTCGTACTTCCTGCCACGCTTGGTGGTGAGGATGAAGTCGGTGTCGCTGGAGCCCTTGTGGAGGCATCCAGTCACCGTGAGGGGTTTCGGCTTTCCGGGCAGCAGTCCCACAATCATCAGGGGCGCGCCGACCATCAGGACGCTCCGCAGCACTCCTGCGCTTTTCATTCCGGGAAGAGCCATTGTCATCTCCCTTCTCAAGTAATCGGCAGTGGACAAAAGAGCTCCTTCAGACCGGAGACTCGTCGAAGGGGCAAGAGGTAACCACCAGCCTGACACGACAGAGCCCCGGCAACCGCGCAACCGGTCGCCGGGGCTTGGCTCGCGCTGGTTGACCGCCCGCGTGCCTATCGCGGGCGCGGCGTGACGCCGTGAACCGCGCACCCGCCCGCCCCGGTGGGCGGGCCCACGGGCCCGCACGTCATCAGATTGAACGGTGCCGGGGGCTCGAGGTTGACGAGCGCCCGTACCGTGAGATTGTGCGCGTTGACCACCGCGACGTTGCCCGCCGCGCGCAGACCCACCGGCAGCACGTTGCCCGAGATCACTTCGCCTCCCCCGAACGCATCTGGCTGGTTGTTCCCCAAGCCCGGTACTTGGTCGAACCGGATCGAGCCGAGGTTCGTGACCGGCGTCGTCGTCAGATCGATCACGATCACCTCGTCCGAGAGCGGCGAGCTGCCGAAGCCCCGCGTCCCGTCGGCCGTCATGTTGAAGCTGTGCCACGACGCGGCACCCAACGCGCCGCGATCGGCCAGCGTCTCGCTGTTCATGTCCAGCGTATAGATGTGACCGCCGCTGCCCGCGGAGGCGATGACGACATGGTCGGCATCCTGCTTGATCATGCCGCAGGCGATGAAGCCGTCGGTCGGAATCTGGCTGACGAGCGTCATCGTCTCCACGTCCACGACCGCGAGCCCGCTCGGGTTGAGTGAGACGAACGCGCGCTTGCTGTCGGCGCGGAACACGGTGCAGACCGGGGCCTTGCCCGTCGCCAAGCCGATGTCGAGGCTCGCGTCCAGGGTCCAGCTCCGGTTGGCTTCATCCACCAGTATCTTCGTGAGCTTCTTGGCGCCGATAATGGCGACGAGGGCCGTCGCGCCATCGGGAGACACCTTCACCTGATGCGCGAGCGTCGGAGCGACGGTCAGCGTCTGCACCACCTGACGGGCGTTGGCGTCGACGACGTACACCTTGCCGTCGGTCATGCCGCCCACATAGGCGAAGTCGGGCGTGTGGAAGGTGATGATGTGCGGGCCGGCTCCGGCCGGCAGCTCGACCTGATCGATCGGTGAGAGATCTTCGAAGTTCCGAATGAAGAGTACGTTGGATCCCTGGCTCGTCACCCACAGCTCCTTCGGCATCTTGGCCTGGGTCCAATCCTTCCGTGCATCTAGTCTCGCGGAGGACAGCCGGCCGACGTTCGCTTCGTCGGCGCAGCGAACCCCCAGCGCGAGGACTCCGGACAGAACCAGCGCCGTCCCAAGCAATTGGAGTGCGCGGCTTCGCTGACTCATGGGAACCTCCCTCGCGGCCGACATCGGGCCTGCCCGTTGCAATTTGTGACTCCACGTCCTGGCGGGGTTGTCCGTGGAGCCTAGATTGGTGCCGTGATCTCACCGTGACTCGGACGGCGAGGTGGCGGCGAACGATGGAGGCGCTGTGGCCAAGGAACTGCGCTGTGGCGACGTGATGCCGGGCTGTACCTTCGTGGCGAGCGGGGAGACGGAGGAGGAAGTGCTGAAGAAGACTGCTCAGCACGCGAGGGACAAACACAACGTCAAGCAGCTGACGCCGGACCTGGTGGTGAAGGTCAAAGCGGCGATCCGGACGAAATAAGCGGCGGCGAGGTTTGGTCCGTAGGATGATCGAGCTGAGAACGCTGGGCGAGCTGGAGCTGGAGGGGTCGGATCGGCGGGAGCTCGGTGCGATCCTGGCGCAGCCCAAACGCCTCGCCCTCCTCATGTACCTCGCGGTCTCCGCCCACTGGCAGCGCCGTGACTCAGTCGTTGCCCTCTTTTGGCCAGACCTCGACACCGATCATGCCCGCGGGGCGCTCCGCCAGGCGCTCCGATTCCTCCGGCGGGAGCTGGGCGACGGTGTGCTCGATGCCCGCGGTGAGGAAGAGCTTGGCTTCCAGGCCGGCGCGTTGTGGTGCGACGCGCCCGCCTTCGAGCGAGCCTGCGCAGCGGGTCGTCTGGTAAAGGCGCTCGAGCTCTATCGCGGCGATTTTCTCGACGGCTTCTTCGTATCAGGCGCTGCGCCCGCATTCGACCATTGGGTCGGAGCGATGCGCGCGCGGCTCAGGAACCTCGCCGTCGAGGCCGCCCGCACATGTGCGGAACAGTGCGAAGCCGAGGGAGACAGTGCGGCGGCGATTCGTTGGGCACGCCGGGCATTCGACCTGAGCCCCGGGGATGAGCACACGCTACGACGGTTGATCACGCTGCTCGACCGACTGGGCGATCGGGTGGCAGCCGTGCGGATCTACGAAGACTTCGCCCGCCGGCTCGCCGCCGAGCACGAGGTCGAGCCGTCCCCCGTAACGCAGGCGCTCATGCAGACGGTGTGGGGGCGCGCTCGGCCACTGGCACGGCTCGAATCGCCTGAGCTGGCGCTCGCACGGGCCTGGTTCTCGGCTGGGTGGTGCGGCAGCTGCGCGTGACGCGCCTCGGCCTCAACGAGCCGATCTCCCGCCGCGACTTCCTGAACGGCACCCTCCTCGCCGGCGCCGGTCTGCTCCTCCACGGT
>DATNEN010000065.1:0-9027 GCA_035552975.1 Steroidobacteraceae bacterium | reverse complement strand
CAGGCCGATGACGAGGCTGAAAGTATTGAAAAAATGAGTGTCCTGCTTGCTCACGATATCTTCCGCGTGGGGCTACCAGAAAAAGCGCTATGCAAATCGGCGCGGAAGTATATCCGCTGGCGGTAGTTCGGGGCCACGGATCGGGCCATCCGCCAGGCAGTCGACCCCGGCAGCGGGCGCAGCAGCAGCGGCCGGATGGTGCGGCGTCCCAGCGTCGGGGCCGCGGAGATCGGCGCGGTTGCGGAGATCGGCGGGGCCGCCGGGGCTAGATCCCCCTGACGTGGATGGCTCCGTTGGTGGTCCGGACGGACACCTGGTGGCCGCCCCCGTTCAGCGCGGTGCGGACCTCGGATTCGCTTCGAGACGCATCCCCGGGGAGGTCCACCGTGACGTGACCGTTCGACGTGCTGGCGTCAAGATTGGCTTTGAGGCCCGGGGGGATCGCCAGACTGACCGAGGAGTTCGTCGTGCGAATGCTCCAATCGGAGGCCACCGTCGAGCCTGGCGCCGCCTCCGCAACCACCGAGCCGTTGCCGGAGCTGACCTTGAGAGCATCGAGCCGCCCGGCTACGTGGACGCTGCCGTTGGTCGTCGACAGCTCGCATTGACCGTCGAGCCCGCCGGCTCTGATGGCGCCGTTGGTGGTACCCGCCGTCACGGCGCCTTTCAGGGCATTCAGCGTGATGCCACCGTTGGTCGAGCTCACATCGATCTTCCCCGTGAGCTGCTCAGCCCGAATTCCGCCGTTGCTGGTGTGGATTACCACACTGCCATTGATGGAGGAGACATCGACTCCGCCGTTGCTGGTCTCGACATGCAGGTCGCCGGTCTTCGGCATACGCACTTCGATGCTCAGTTGCCTGCCGGCCGTCGGCCACCACGCATGACTCGCAGTCCGTACGGTGAGCTCGGTTGCGTTGCCATCCTGGTGGGAATCGATCTGCGGTGCATCGCTGCCCCAGTTCGCATACTTCACGTCGAAGTCCACCTTGCTCGCATCCGAGGCAGTGATGTGCACACCGGCGTTGTCAGCATTCACACGGACGCTGGCGCGGCCGGTCACGGGATAAGACTTGAGGTACTCCTCGGCGCTGGCCGACGAAGCGAACCCCATGACCAGCAGGAGCGACAACAGGACACCGTTGCAGGAGGCGCGCATGGGGGAGCCCTCATTTGGCCCTTTCGGGAGTGCCAATCTAGCACCGCCCCTCTGCAGTACCTGCACGGCTCGCCGCACAATCCGGGCGCCTCAGCTGAGGGCGGGCCTGCGGTCCTGGCTGCCTCGGCAACGGTGCACATTGAGACCGCTACATAGACCACCCTCCACCCAGAGCGCGGAATGACATGACGGCGGCACAGTCGGTGTCGGCGCGTGTCCGGGCGAGCTCGTCCTGAGCGACCAGCGACTGCCGGTCTGCGTCCAGGACATCGGTGAGGCTGCTCGCTCCGCCAAGGTACGACTCCTGCGATGCCTCGCGCGCGCGTCTCAGCGCGTCGACCTCACTTACGAGCTCGCGAGTCTGGAGCTCCAGTTGTGCCAGGGCCATGAAAGCGTTCTCGACATCCTCCGTGGCCCGTAACACAGTCTGCCGGTAAGCCAGCAGAGCCTGCGCGTGGACGCTGTCGGCCTGTGCCACCTCCGAGTCGATGCGGCCGAAATCGAACAGTCGCCAGCGCAGGCCCGCGGTGGCTTGCGGCTGAAAGCTCTCGGCACTCAACAGCCGAGCACCACTGAGACTCTCGAATCCCAGCAGCGCAGCCAACGAAACTTTCGGGTAATACTCCGACACCGCGACGCCGATGCGAGCGCTGGAGGCCGCCAGGCGGCGCTCCGCAGCGATGACATCGGGGCGGCGGCGGAGCAGTGTCGCGGCGCTTTGTCCCGGGGGTATCGCCGGCGCGTTCGGTATTGCGCCCGGCGTCGACAACTCGGCTGCGTAGGTTCCCGGTTGCGCCCCCATCAGGACGTCCAGGCGATTGAGTTGGCCTTCGAGGTCGGTGCGCAGTGGCGGGAGGGTCGCGCGCGCCTGAGCGAGGAGCGCTTCCGCCTGCGCCACTTCCTTCTCCGCCGCCGCTCCTCGGGAGAGTCTCAGTCGGATCAGCTCCAGCAGGCGCGTGTCGGTCTGCACCTGAGAATCGGCGAGCGCCAGTCTTGCCTGGTCGCCACGGACCTGGAAATACGCATCCGCCGCCTCGGCTACCACCGATACGCGGGTGCCGAGCTGCTGAGCTTCGGCGGCCTGCTCTTCATCACGTGCAGCTTCGGCGGCCCGCCGTAAGCCACCGGACAGATCAATCTCCCACTGCGCACCGACATCTGCGTCATAAAGAGTCTGCTTGCGTTCGTAGCCCGGCAGGTGGCGCGCGATGGCTCCAATCGGGCTGTTGAGAGATTGCCGCAGCGGAGTCGCTGAGCCGCTCGCATCGAGGGCTGGCAGCAGTTGCGCGCCAGCCTCGCGAGCCGCGGCGCGCGCCTGCTCGACGCGCGCCATCGCCGCCGCGATATCCAGGTTCTGTGCGAGCGCCCGGTCGACGAGGCTCGTCAGCTCAGGGTCATCGAATCCCGTCCACCATGTCTCGATCTGCGGCGCGGGTGTGGCGGCCGGGCGGCTTTCGACCGCCGCGGCGTTGTGGAGCCGCGCGAGCGGCTGCGCCGGCGGACCTTTGTACTGAGGACCGACCTCGCAGCCGGCTCCCCCGAGCACGACGGCCAGCGTGGCCACGACGAGCGCCGCGCGGCGACCCCGGCCCGGACCCCCGGACGCGGCGTTCAACCTTGGTTTTCCCGCTTCGCGCAGCATGGTGCCGTCCTCGAATCCATAGTTACTTGCATAATGATAGTGATTAGGCTATCTTACTTGCATGATGATAGCAACCAGGCAATGAGGGGGGCTCCGGCCATGCAACACAAGGACATCGGCAACACCCAATGCCCGATCGCCCGCAGCCTCGATCGGGTGGGGGAGTGGTGGAGCATTCTCATCCTGCGGGATGCCTTCCGCGGCCTGACGCGCTTCGATCAGTTTCAGAAGCGCCTGGGGATTGCTCCCAACATGCTGACCCGCCGGCTGGCCTCGCTGGTGGATTCAGGGTTGCTGGAGCGCCGCCTGTACAGCGAGCGGCCGCCGCGCCATGAATATGTGTTGACGGAGCGCGGGCGGGATTTCCAGCCGGTGCTGTGGGCGCTGCTCGCGTGGGGCAACAAACACTTCGCTCCGGAAGGCACCAGCGTGCAGGTAGTCGACGCGACGACCGGCGAGGCTGCGGACCCCGTTCTCGTCGATCGCAACACCGGGCGGCTGCTCGCTGAGCCGCAATTCAAGGTCGCGGCCGGACCCGCCGCGAATGAGCGCACGCGACGCCACTACGCGTGGCTCGATGCCGATCCGGAGCCCAGCCAGGGCGACGTGTCTGCCACCGCCACCGCCACCGCCGGGCGCCCGGCGAGTGCCGCTTCGAAGTCGCGGTCCAAGGCCGGCAAACACAGGAAAACAGGGAGATCTTCATGAACGCCGACGTCGCAGTCATCGGCCGTGACATCGCCGCATCCGCTGCACGCGGCGTGAGGAAGGTCAACCTCAAGCGCCTGGCCACCTGCGTCGCCATCGGTCTGGGTGTGCTGGCGGCCGTGGCGTATGGCCATCATTGGTTGACTGTCGGGCGCTTCGTGCAGAGCACCGACGACGCCTATGTCGGTGGCGATATCACTGTCATCGCTCCGAAGGTGGCGGGATTCATCGAGCAGGTCGTCGTGTCCGACAATCAGCAGGTCGCCGCCGGCCAGTTGCTGGTGAAGCTGGACGATCGCGACTATCGAGCTGCCCTTGCCCGCGTGGAAGCCGCTGCGGATGCTCAGCGCGCGACGCTCGAGAACCTCGAAGCGACACGGCGGCTGCAACTTGCAGTCATTGCGCAGGCCAACGCGGGTGTCACTGCCGCCAATGCGGAAGTGAAGCGCGCTCACGACGACGCTGTGCGCTTCCGTGACCTGTCCGCACACGCTGCGGCTTCCATCCAGGTCTTTCAGAAGGCCGACGCCGACTACAAGGAAGCGTTGGCGCAGAGCGAGAAAACGCGCGCGACGGTCGACGCCGCGCGGCGACAACTCGAGGTCATCGATACGCAGAAACGTCAGACTCAGGCGGCCTTGGCCGAGGCAATGGCGAGCGTGGATCTCGCGCGCCTGAATCTCAGCTACACGGAGCTGCGCGCACCCATCGCGGGTGTCGTCGGTAACCGCAGCGCACGCACCGGCGCCTACGCTCCAATCGGTGCGCAGCTCATCTCGATCGTTCCCGTGCAGGGCCTGTGGGTGGATGCCAACTTCAAGGAAAGCCAGTTGGCACGGATGCGTGCGGGGCAGCGTGCGACGGTCACGGCGGATGTTCTTCCTGGCCACGAGTTCGTCGGGCATATCGGCAGCCTCGCCCCCGCGACCGGGGCTGAGTTCAGCGTCTTGCCGGCCGAGAATGCGACCGGCAACTTCACCAAGATCGTGCAGCGGGTGCCGGTGCGCATCGTTCTGGACGCCGGCGCATCCACCCTGGGCCGTTTGCGCCCCGGGCTGTCGGTCACCGTCAATGTCGATGAGCGGAAGTAAGGCAGCTCGATGAACGCCGCAGCGCTCGAGGTGGGCGCGACCGCGCGCGCGGTCGCGCAATCGCAGCACGCTGTCCAGGTGAGTCCCGACCAGTTGCCGCTGGCAACGCGGATCCTGGCGTTCGGCGCCATGTGCATCGGATTCTTCATCGCGACTCTGGACATTCAGATCGTGTCCGCGTCGCTGCGCGACATCGGAGGAGGGCTGTCGGCCGGTGTCGATGAGACCGCCTGGGTCCAGACGAGCTATCTGATCGCCGAGATCATCGTCATCCCGCTCTCGGGGTGGTTGACGCGGGTGATGTCGACGCGCTGGCTGTTCTGTGTGTCAGCGATCGGGTTTACCGCCGCGAGCCTGCTGTGCGGGGCGGCCTGGGACATCCGCAGCATGATCGTGTTTCGCGCCCTGCAGGGGTTTCTGGGCGGCACGATGATTCCGACGGTATACACGACCGCTTTCATCTATTTCAGCGGCAACCAGCGCGTGATTGCGGCGGCGACCGTGGGCACGATCTCATCGCTCGCCCCCACCCTTGGCCCCACCATTGGAGGTTGGATCACCGACAACTACTCCTGGCACTGGCTGTTCTTCATCAATCTCGTCCCCGGCATCTTCGTCGCGATTGTCGTGCCGCTGCTGGTGCGCATCGACAAGCCGAACCGCGGGCTGCTGCGCGGCGCCGACTACCTCGGCATGATTCTGATGGCGCTGTGCCTGGGATGCCTCGAGTACACGCTGGAGGAGGGCGAGCGCTGGGACTGGTTCAGCGACGACACCATCCTTACCACCGCCTGGATCGCCGGACTGACCGGCGTGGCGTTCATCTGGCGAAGCCTGCGGCACGCCCAGCCGATCGTGGACTTCACCGCGCTCAGGATTCGCAACTTCGGGCTCGGCTCCCTGTTCTCGTTCATCAGTGGAATTGCGATCTTCGCCACGATCTATCTGACGCCGCTGTTCCTGGGCCGGGTACGTGGCTTCAGCGCTTTGCAGATCGGCTTGTCGGTGTTCTCGACCGGCTTGTTCCAGGTCAGTGCGATTCCCCTCTACACGGCGCTGGCCAAGCGCATCGACCTGCGGTGGCTGATGATGTTCGGCTTTCTGTGCTTCACCCTGAGCATGTGGGCGTTCGCCCCCATCACTCACGAGTGGGGCTGGCGCGAGCTGCTGCTGCCGCAGGCGCTGCGCGGCTTCGGCCAGCAATTCGCGTTGGCACCGGTCATCACGCTCGCGCTGGGCAGCCTGCCGCCGCAGCGGCTGAAGCTGGCCTCCGGGCTGTTCAACCTGATGCGCAATCTCGGAGGTGCGATCGGTATTGCCGTCTGCGGCACGATTCTCAACGATCGCTCGAACGTGCACTTCCTGCACCTGGCCGAGCGGCTCACCAGCAGCAACACCAGCGCGCAAGCTCTGTTGGCTCGCGTCACCGCCGCGGACGCCGCACGCTGGGGCGGCGATACCGTTCATGCCGCAACCGCCGCCTTGCGACAGCTCTGGTTGCTGACGTACAGGGAGGCGCAGACCCAGGCGTACGCCGATGCGTTTCTTGCCATCATGGTCTGCCTCGGCATTGCGACAGCGTTAATCCCGCTGATGCAGAAAGTTCTGCCCCCCAAGGGACCCTCACCGGACGCGCATTGAGCCGCGACAAGCTCGATGGGCCTCGATCGGCAAGGCGGCGGGGGCGGTTGAATCCCCGGCAAAGGTCGCAATATCGCCGATTCCGATCAGCCGTCCCTGGACCCTCTCGTTCGCTTTCTGCGGTGCCGCGCTGTGTCTCTCCTGAGCCGGCGTGCTGTGCCCGTCGGCGTTCCTTCGGACGCGACCAGTGCGCCGAATGCGACCAACGATGCGACGTGCAAACAACGGTCGAGCACGCGTTCAATGGCTCTGACACGCCTGTACATGGTCGGGCTCCCTCCAATTACGGATAAAGGTAGAGTGATGTAGAATCCATAACCATCAGCATGCGAGAACGAAAGAAAAAGACCAACAGGCAGAAATCCTACGGACAGGAGTCAGTTGGCCGCTCGCGTGCGACGGCAGCACCGGCATCTCACACGCACAAGTGGCTCGGGGTATTTGCTACCAACCTGCGACAGGCAAGGCGGCGCCGTCAGCTCTCGGTGGAACAGCTCGCCAGAAAAACGAAATTCTCGGCCGATTTCGTGAGAAAAGCCGAAAGAGGCGCTCTCCCGAAACTGGACCTCGTCAGCATCGAGACCTTCGCAACGGCGTTGGCGGTCGATTTCACGGATCTCACGAAGGGTTGCGGTCGTCCGGGGGGCGCCTGAGCAGATCTTCTGCTGCGCAGTCCAGGCCTCTTGCAATGGTTTCCAGATTGGCCAGGGTGATGTTCATCGTACCCTGCTCGACATTGCTGATATAGGTGTTGCTGAAGCCGCAGAGTTTGGCCAGCTCCCGTTGCGTGTAGCCGCGTGCCTTGCGCAATCTTCTCAAGTTGGTCGATAGTCGCCAGAGAATTTCCGGACTGGCTTTCCGGTTCTGCTGCCCCATCTTGGTATTCGGCAAACGACGTGGCGTGCAGTATAAGCCGTCGAAAGCGATGTCGGCCACCGATGGAACAGCTGCGCTCAGCGACTACACGTGCCTGCTCATACGCTGTTATAGTCGTCTATATCCTACAGAAACACAAGTGCGGAATTGTGCGGCGTCACCCGGCACGCTTGCGCTGCGCGTACTTGTGCAGACGCCGGCGGCGAGTGGCACCTGACACGCGGCGCGTGTCGCGCGTTGCCACCAGGGATTGCAACAGGGCAGTGGTCTGCTCGCGGATGACGCGCTTGATCAGCGCGAGTCTCTCCGCATTGATGGAATCCCAGTTGAGAGCGGTCAAGGCGCTGCGGCGGGCCACCTGGAAAACCATGAGCTGGCCGCTCAACGCCATCGTGCGGATCAGAGTCTCGTCATCAGCGGGCGCGCGGCCGAGGAGCCGTCCCACGATGCCCGAAGTGACCCGGGAGATTCGCCTGCTGACGCGCTCATAGACCATCTGGAATCCCGCGGCGGGTCCCATGCCTGCCTGCTGGCGCGCCATGAACAGCCGCCACTCACCGGCGTCCGGAGAAGTGAACATGAGCTCCGCGAGCTGCGCCTGGATCGTGCAGAAGGCCTCGATCAAAGCGGCGTCGTCAGCATCGCCCTCGAGCAGGCGCTCGGTCCGACTCACGACCTCCGCCATGTACTCCCACACACGCGCCACGATGTGCTCGACGCAAGCGAGATACACACCCTCCTTGCTGTCGAAGTAGTACTGCAGCGCCGGCGCGTTGACGCCCGCGCTGGCGGCAATGTCGCGCGTGGAGGCGCCTTCGAAGCCTCGCTCACCGAACAGCTTCAGTGCGGTGCTGACGATGCGCGCCCGCGTTTCCTCACCGCGCGGATATCCGCCGTCGACGGCGTGCCGGTGTTTCGAAGCTTGCCCCATGGCTGAAGTCATCTATCCCGAAAGAGGTAGTCCAAAAATATACCAGTTGACACAAATATTCCAAGTGGCATATTTCTGCACGCTGGAGTCCCTTGGCGATACCCCCATGGATACCCTCGCGACGAGCCCGCCGGCGCAGACCGGCGAAACCGAAAAGAAGAAGCTCCCCGGCCGCCAGCGGGTGGTCCTGATCAGCGCAGGCGTGCTGCTGGTCGTGGGGATCGTCTGGGGCATCCGTTGGTGGACCGTCGGACGCTTCATCGAGAGCACCGACGATGCGTACCTCCAGGCTGACAGCGTCACTGTCGCCCCGAAGGTCTCCGGCTACGTCGCCGAGGTTTACGTCGGCGACAATCAGGCAGTGAGTGCCGGGCAGCCGCTCGTACGGCTCGACGCCCGGCAGTATCAGGCTGTACTGGAGCAGGCTACCGCAACCATCGCGGCCCGGCGCGCAGACATCGAGCGTGGTCAGGCGGAGCTGAAGCAACAGCAGGCCAACATCGTGCAGGCGCGTGCGCAGGTCACCGGCGCTCGCGCCGTCCAGTCGTATGCGGCCGCACAGGTGAAGCGCTACGAGCCCTTGGTAGCCACCGGCGCGGAGTCCGAGGAGCATCTGGCCGAGTTGCGCAACTCGGAGAGTCAGGCCGCAGCGACGCTGGCGGCGAACCTGGCAGCAGTGGAGGCCGCCGAGCGGCAACCCGCGACGACACAAGCGCAGATCGAGCAGGCACGCGCCCAGCTGGAAGCCGCCGAGGCAAGCGTCAGGCAAGCACAGCTGGACACGCAGGACACGGTTGTGAGGAGCACACTGGCGGGACGCGTCGGTGATCGCACGGTACGGGTCGGACAATTCGTGCAGCCGGGCACTCGCCTGATGACGATCGTGCCGGTGCAGGACGTCTATCTCACCGCGAACTTCAAGGAAACACAGATCGGCCTGATGCGGGCGGGTCAGCCGGCGACGATTCGCGTGGACGCG
>DATNEN010000064.1:0-3774 GCA_035552975.1 Steroidobacteraceae bacterium | reverse complement strand
GCGGGGGTTCATGTGGAGCATCTGCGGCGATTTGTGCTCCTGCTTGGAGAACTGCAGCAGGTGGCTCGTGTAGGGCAGGCGCTTGTATTCGAGCGCGAGCAGCACCCGCCAGGCGTACGGGCTGCCGCTGCCCCAATAGATGTCGATCGCCATTGTGACAATTGTATCGAAAGGCGCGAAGATCGAAAGCAAGTGACTGAGCGGCCGTTTCCCGGAGCACGTATTCTCGCGTCGACGGGTCTCAGTGGGGCTGTTCCCTGGGCCGCGGGATGGATCCCTGTCACAAGGCTGGCCCGCAAAGCGGCAGGATGCCGACTTTGCGCCAATAGACGGACAGGCTACGGGTATGTCTCAGACGACGCTCATAACTCCGCGGCAGCTTGCCGCGCGGCTCGAGGGTCGGGACCTGGCGGTCATCGACTGCCGCTTCGATCTCGCGCGCCCGCAGTGGGGCTGGGAGGCGTTCGCAAGCGCGCGCATTCCGCACGCCTCGTATGCGCACCTGGACCACGACCTGTCCGGGAAGACCTCATCGTCGACCGGCCGACATCCGCTGCCGCAGGTCGACGAGCTCGCGGCGCGCCTCGGGCAATGGGGTATCGACGCGCAGGTACAGGTGGTTGCATACGACCAGGGCTCTGGAGCCTACGCAGCGCGGCTCTGGTGGCTGCTGCGCTGGCTGGGACACACGAAAGTCGCGGTGCTCGATGGGGGCTTCGCGGCGTGGCAGGAGGAAAAGCTGCCGCTCGATGCGGCGCCTCTTCCCGACTCGCGGGCCCAGGCACGGCGCGAGCGTCCCGCCCGCCGCTTCGATCCGCGACCCGACGAGGAGATGGTGGTGGGCACGACGGAGCTCGAAGGGCTCGTTGCATCGGGACAGGTCGGCTCCGCGGACCTCGTGTTGATCGACGCCCGCAGCGCAGACCGGTTCGCGGGCCGCAACGAGACGATCGACGCTGTCGCAGGCCACATCCCGGGCTCGCGCAATCATCCGTTCACCGACAACGTGGACACCGCGGGGCGATTTCTCGACCGCGGCACCCTGCGCGAGCGGTTCGCGAAGACACTGGAGGGGGTGGCTTCGGATGCGGCGATCTGCATGTGCGGCTCGGGAGTGACCGCATGCCACAACCTGCTCGCTCTCGAGGTCGCCGGCCTCAAAGGCGCGCGCCTCTACGCCGGCTCCTGGAGCGAATGGATCCGCGACCCCAAGCGCCCCATCGCCAGTGGCACTGCATAGCGGGCCAGGGCCGCAGAAATCGTCTCGACGATTTCTGCCAATAAACGACAGGCCAGAGCCGCTTCCTCGCCCGCGGCGAAAGGCGTAGGGTCTCGCGAAAATCGTCTCGACGACTTTCGCCAATGAACATGTCACGTAGTTTTGCTATCGTGCGCGGCCAAGTGAATTCACCGGGACCGACAGCGGACTCTCGCACGTGGCCGTAGATCCGAAGGGCGCCTTGAACGGCGCTCGCAAGTTCAACCCCGCCCAGCCCTGGCGCATCGAGGACTCCTTGGAGCTCTACCATGTCAATGCGTGGGGCAAGGGCTACTTCGGCATCAACGCGGCCGGTCACGTGGTGGTTCGACCCGACGCGCAACCCGGGCGGGACATCGACCTCAACGAGGTCGTCGAGGGCCTGGAAGCTCGCGACCTGACCACGCCGGTGGTGGTGCGGTTCTCCGACATCCTGGCGCATCGGTTGAAGCATCTGCACGATGCTTTCGCCCAGGCGATCGCGGAGAACGATTACCGCAACCGCTACGCGGCGGTGTTCCCCATCAAGGTGAACCAGCAGCGCCTCGTCGTCGAGGAGGTCTATCGCTACGGGAAGGAGTTTGGCTTCGGTCTCGAGGTCGGCTCCAAGCCCGAGCTCCTCTCCGTGATGGCGATGACGGAGAACGCCCCGGAGCGGCTGATCATCTGCAACGGTTTCAAGGACGACAGCTACATCGAGGCGGTGACGCTCGCCACGAAGCTGGGACGCACGATCATCCCGGTGGTGGAGAACTTCGATGAGCTGGAGCTCATCTTGAAGCACGCCGACCGTTACCAGGTGCGGCCCCGCATCGGGGTGCGGGTGAAGCTCTTCACCGAAGGCTCGGGCCGCTGGCGGGAATCGGCCGGCGAGAAGTCCAAATTCGGCCTCTTCATCACCGAGATCGTGGAGCTCTTCGGGGTGCTGAAGGCGCGCGGGATGCTGGATTGCCTGCAGCTCGTGCACTGCCACCCCGGCAGCCAGCTGCAGGATATCCGGCGCGTGAAGGACGCGATCAACGAGCTGGCCCACGTCTACGCGGAGCTGAAGCTCATGGGAGCGGGCCTGCAGTACATCGACGTGGGCGGGGGACTGGGCGTCGATTACGACGGCAGCGGCACAAACTATCTGTCCTCGATGAATTACACGCTCAACGAATACGCGAGCGATGTCGTCTATCGGGTGGCGAGCGTCTGCGACGCGCGCGACATCCCGCACCCGATGATCATCAGCGAGTCCGGCAGGGCGATCGCGGCCTACCACAGCGTGCTCGTATTCGACGTGCTCGGCTCGTCCGCGCTCGACAAATTCAGGGTGACCGGCCGGGAGGATGAGGACTATGGCGGCGAAGAAGAGCTGCCGCAGCCGGTGCGCGATCTCTTCGAGGCTTTTCGCTCAGTGAGCGAGCGGCGCCTGGTGGAGTGCTATCACGATGCTCTGACGGCACGCGAGCAGGTGCTGCAGATGTTCAACCTCGGCCTGTTGTCGCTGGAGTTCCGCGCGCTGGCGGAGCGGCTCTACTGGGCGACGTGCGCCCGGGTGCGGGACTGTTGCCGGCGGCTCGAGCGGCTCCCGGAGGAGCTCGAGGGCCTGGAGTCGATCCTGTCGGATACCTACTTCTGCAACTTCTCGGTGTTCCAGTCGCTGCCCGACAGCTGGGCGATCGACCAGCTGTTCCCGATCATGCCCATCCACCGGCTCGATGAGCGGCCTGAGCGCACGGGGGTGCTGGCGGACATCACTTGCGATTCGGATGGCAAGATCGACCATTTCGTGTCACTGCGGGACGTCAAGCGCACCCTGGAGCTGCACGACCTGAAGGCCGGACAGAAGTACTACCTGGCCGCGTTCCTGGTGGGCGCTTACCAGGAGACCCTGGGGGACCTGCACAACCTGTTCGGCGACACCCACGTGGTGCACGTGCGCTTGCACGACGAGGGGGGCTGGTGGATCGAGGAGATCGTCAAGGGCGATACGGCCAACAGGGTCCTCGAGTACATGGAGTATGACGTGGCGGAGCTCTACCCCGCCCTGGCGAGAGATTGCGAGCGCGCCATCCGGGACGGGCGCATGACGATCGCGGAGAGCCAGATGCTGAAGCGGTTCTACGAGAGCGAGCTCGACGGATACGCCTACCTGGAGCCGGCCGGCAGCTGATGACTGGGCCCCTCCCCGGGGCTACACATGTGTTGCGTGCCTACTACAACTGGTGTTTGCCATCGGCAAAAACCGGGAGTAGCATGTGTGTCGCGTTGGTATCCCCGCAGGGATGAGTACGCTTGAGTTCCGCTGTTTCTTTCGAATCCCCTCCCCGTCACGTAATCCATTATCACGCGTCACATGCGACCGCTTCATGCGGCTCGCCGCTGTGCGCATTGCGAAGAGAGACTTCCGGATGACGACGATCTACGTGGGCAATCTGCCCTTCAATGCCACCGAGCAGGACGTGAAAACACTGTTCGAGCGCCACGGCAAGGTGGAATCGGTCAAGCTCATCAACGATCGGGAAACCGGC
>DATNEN010000063.1:0-16756 GCA_035552975.1 Steroidobacteraceae bacterium | reverse complement strand
CACGAAGCCCAGGTCGTTGGCAGGGATGTACATGACCTTCGAGTTGGGATCGTAGGACATGGGCATCCAGTTGTGAGCGCCGCCGGGGCCCGGAAGCGCCGCCCAGGGCTTGCCCGTCTCGCCGTAGCGCGAGTGCGGATCCTCGGTGGGCCGCCCGGTTTTCGGATCCAGCCGGGTCGCCCAGTTCACCTGGGCATAGGGCTTGGCGGAGAGAAACTCCCCCGTGGCGCGATCGAGGATGTAGAAGAAGCCGTCCTTGGGTGCCTGCAACAGGACCTGCCGCAGCTTGCCGTCGACCTGCAGATCGGCCAGCACGATCTGCTGCACGGCCGAATAGTCCCAACTCTCGCCGGGGGCCTCCTGGAAGTGCCACACGTACTCCCCGGTATCCGGTCGCACCGCGATGATCGAGGCGATGAAGAGATTGTCTCCGCCGCCCGGGCTGCGCACCGCGCTGTTCCAGGGTGAGCCGTTATCTGTTCCGAAATACAACAGGTCGAGCTTCGGGTCGTACGCCATCGCGTCCCATACCGTGCCGCCACCGCCCATCTTCCAGGACTGGGCGTTCCAGGTCGGACGCGCCTTGCTCTCCAGAATCTGATCGGAGGCTGCGCCGTCGGCCTTCCCGGGCTCCCCGGGCACGGTGTAGAAACGCCAGACCCGCTTGCCGGTCTGGGCGTCGAAGGCGCTGATCAGGCCGCGCGTCTCGTACTCCGAGCCGGCGCTGCCGATGATGACCTTGCCCTTCACCACTCGCGGCGCACCGGTAATGGTGTAGGACTTGGTGTCATCGACCGCGGCGACCGACCATACGGTCTTGCCCGTGGCGGCATCGAGCGCGATGAGATGACCGTCGATCGTGCCCACGTAGACCTTGCCGTTCCACACGGCCACGCCGCGATTGGCCACATCGCAGCACGCCTTGAAGCCCGCCGCTCCCGGCACTGCCGGATCGAACGCCCACAGCTGCTTGCCGCTCGCGGCATCCAGAGCGAGAACCTTGCTCCACGCGGTGGTGATGTACATGACACCATCGACGACGATGGGCGTGGACTCCTGGGCGCGATGCACGGCATCCAGATCGACGTGCCAGGCGAGCTGCAGCTCTCCGACGTTGTCGGCGTTGATCTGCTTCAGTGGACTGAAGCGTTGCTCGTCGTACGTGCGGCCGTACGTGAGCCAATCGCCCGCGTCGCCGTCCGCACCAACCAGACGAGCGGTGTCGACAGCGGCAACCTTTCCGGCCGGCGCTGCCAGCGGCGCGGCCTGCGGGGCCGGCTCGGTGTTGGATCCACAGGCCGCCAGCAACGCGACCCAACCGCTGGCAATGAGGCTCGACGCCCCCAGGCGAAAGTTCATAGACCCCCTTGCACGCAAGGCCGGACCGACTCTCAGGTCGGTGCCGGCCCTTGCGACTGTCTCAGACTGCGATGCACACCGACTTCAGCTCGGTGTAGAGATCGATCACGGCGCGGCCGTGCTCGCGGCCGAAGCCGGACTGCTTGAAGCCGCCGAACGGCATGGCCGGGTCGACGAAGTTGTGGCAGTTCACCCAGACGGTGCCCGCCTTGATCTTCGGCACCAGGCGATGCACGGCACTGATGTCCCGCGACCAGACGCTCGCCCCGAGGCCGAACGGCGTATCGTTCGCCAGCGCGGCGATGTCATCGAGGTCCTCGAACCGCTGTGCAACCAGCACCGGTCCGAAGATCTCCTCGCGCACGATCCGCATGTCGGGGCGAACGCTGGTGAGCACGGTGGGCTTGACGTAGAAGCCCGGCGATGAGGGCGCATCGCCGCCGGTGATCACCTTCGCCCCGTCCTTGCGACCGGAGTCGATGTAGCCGAGGACGCGCTCCTGCTGCTCGCGCGAGACCAGCGGCCCCATCTGAGTCTGCGGATCCAGGCCCGGCCCGAGCTTGATCGATTGGGCGGCGGCACTCACCCCTTCCAGCACCTGATCGAACACCTTCTTGTGAGCGAACAGCCGCGTGCCTGCGCAGCACACCTGGCCGGCGTTGAAGAAGATCGCGTTGGCGGCGCCGCCGATCACCTGGCTCATGTCCGCATCGGGCAGCACGATGACCGGGGACTTGCCGCCGAGCTCCAGCGACACGCGCTTCAGGGTGTCGGTGGCGGCCTTGTTGATCAGCTTGCCGACGGCGGTCGAGCCGGTGAAGGCGACCTTGTCCACCCCCGGATGCGCCACCAGCGCCGCGCCGGTGGTTTCGCCCAGGCCGGTGAGAATGTTGACGACTCCCGGCGGGAAACCGGCTTCCTTGATGAGGTCGGCCAGGCGCAGCGCCGTCAGGGGCGTCTGCTCCGCCGGCTTCAGCACCACCGTGCAGCCGGTGGCCAGCGCCGGCCCGAGCTTCCAGGCAGCCATCGAAAGCGGGAAGTTCCACGGAATGATCTGGGCCACGACACCGACGGGCTCGCGCGCCGTATAGGTGTGGAATTTCACTCCCGGCGGTCCGTGGATCGAGGTCTCGAAAGTCGAGCCCTCGATCTTGGTCGCCCAGCCGGCCATGTAGCGGAAGTAGTCACGGGTGCCGGCCACGTCCACGACGGTGGCCATGAACTTGGTCTTGCCGTTGTTGATGCTCTCGAGCTCCGCCAGCTCGTCCATGTGCTTCTCGATCAGGTCGGACAGCTTCCACAGCAGCGCCTGCCGGTCGGAAGGGAGCATCTGGGGCCAGGCGCCCGACTCGAACGCAGCGCGCGCAGCCGCCACGGCGGCATTGACGTCGGCTGCGTTGGCATCGGCAACGGAGGCGATCTCGCGGCCCGTTGCGGGGTCGACCACGGAGATGCGCTCCTTGGATTTCGACTCGACCCATTCCCCGCCGATGAACAGTCGGGGTTCGCGTTTGAGAAATTTCGCCACGGCGGCGGACGGCTCCGGCTGCGGGGCGATCTGAGGGGTAGAGGGGGCTATCGAGGCGTTCACGCTGGGAACCTCCGGATGAATGAAGCCAATCAAGCCTGCCCGGGGGCCGGGCGGGCTCAACCCAAAAGGAGATAGTATTCGACCGATAGCGAATCGAACCATGTGTCAAGGGAGGTAGGCGGCCGGGTATTGCGCCGCGCGGGCCGTTCCGCTTGACTAGACCCGGACCGTAACCACCATATTCGAGGGGGGGCGATGCCTCTGCTGGAATCGTTCTCGACGTCCGAAGTGCCGCCCCTGCGGCGCCTGGACTACTGGAACGAGCTCACCGGGAATGCCTTCACTCCCCTGGTGAGCGATCCGCTGGACCGCCAGGCATTTTCGGGCCGTTTGACGCGAACCCAGGTCGGCGACATCCGCCTGGCCGAGGCCCGGTCGGAGCCCGCCGTCGTGCATCACTCCCGACAACACGTGGCGCGCGCCCGCGAGGCGCTGTACCTGCTGTGCCTGCAACTCGACGGGCTCAGCGTGACGCGTCATCAGGGGCGCGACTCGGCCCTGCGCTACGGGGACTTTCATATTCTGGACAGCCTGCGTCCGTACGAGCTGTCCTTCCCGCAGTCCAATCGCATGCTGGTGCTCGCCATCCCGCAACACGACCTGGTGCGCCGGATGGCCCATCCGGAGAGTGTCATCGGTCTGCCGATGTCCGGCCGGGGCGGCTTGCCCGGCCTGCTGTCGGCGCTGCTGTGCGGATTCTGGGAGCAGCGCTGCACGGGCGAGTACCTGTCGCCGCGCTTCAGCGAGGCGCTGCTCGATCTCATCGCCAGCGCCTACGCCTCGGTCGCGGGCGCGGGAACCGACGAGTCATCGATCGCGGTCGCGCGGCGCGAGCAAGTGCGTACCTACATCGAGTCCCATCTGCACGATCCGGCCCTGACACCGGCCCGGCTCGCATCGGCAGTGCATCTGTCGACGCGCCGCCTGCACCAACTCTTCGAGGCGGACGGTGAGACCGTCGGGGCATACATCCTCAGGCGCCGCCTGGAGGAGTGTGCGCGCGCAATCGCCGACCCCAGCCAACGGGGTCGCACGATAACGGAGATCGCATTCCTGCATGGCTTCAACAATGCCTCGCACTTCGGGCGAGTCTTCAGAGAGCGGTTCGCGGCTACGCCGAGCGAGTTTCGCAGCAAGAACACCCCTTCCTAGGGGAGGCTTTCACCAGACTTTCCGGCTTGCAGTTGCGAACAGGCGCTGCGTTACGATCGATTGGCACTACACTGACGCGGATCGCAGATCCGCTGCCACCATATAGCGGGGAGAATGTGGGTCAGTCCCGACGATGCGCCAGCCGGTGCCGCACCGGCTCCATCCTGATGTTGACTGCCGTCGCATGCGCGGCAGCTACGGCGGCCGCAGCCGCCACCATCGGAGGCGAGGTGACTGCAGTCACGGACTACATCTTTCGCGGAATCTCCGAGAACGACGGCCGCCCCGCCGGGCAATTGGACGTGCACGTCGCCGCCAACAACGGCTTGTTCGCGGGCATGTGGGCCACCACCCTGAGCGGGCCGCGAGCCACCGCCCCGCCGCCGGGCGCCACGACCACCGGTCCGGCAGGAGACTTCGAGATCCAACCTTACGTGGGCATGCGCTTCGTGCTCTCCAGCAACTGGAATGCGACGGTGAGCGCGGTGGACTACACCTACATCCATCACGAGTACAGGGGTTCGGACGACTATCAGGAGCTGTCGGTAGCGTTCCAATACCTGGACACCCTCACCTTCTCAGTGGCCGCTTCGCCGAATGCCGTGCACTACTGGCGCGGGTTCAGAGTCGGGCGCTACGCCGGCTACGACGCCAGCGTGAGCGGCGAGTGGCCCCTGTTAGGTCCCCTGCTCGCGACCGCGGGGGCCGGGTACTACTATCTGAGCGGACCCTCGAGCCATACCTCGAGGCTCACGACCTCGACCGGCACGGTTACCGTCACGAACGACTGGGGAACCCAGGGCTACGGATACGGGAACGTCGGGCTGGCTCTGGAGCATGGGCCGTGGCGCCTGGACGTCGGGTACTACTTCTCGGACAAGCAGGCGGAGAATCTGTTTCCCTACTCTGCCCAGAACAACCGGGCGGCCGCGACGCTGAGCTGGCGGTTCTAGCCGGAGCCGGTGGTGGCTTTGACTTTAAGTCCAATCCCACCGGGGGCCGAGCAATTCGCTTGAACCGGAGGCGAGACCGGAGACACTTACCGAGGACACACCAGGGTCGAGCCCTGGAGGATTGCCGGGCTTGAGAGACTCGCCGCACAACGACACCAGCGAACGGCCGTACCGCGGAGGCGCCACTGCCGCCCGCGAGGCTGAGCTCGTCTCAAGAATTGCAGGCGGCGACCGGCGCGCACTGGAGGAGCTGTACAATCTCTATCACCGTCGGCTGGCTCGCTTTCTGACGCGCCTCACCAGCCATTTCGATGTCGCGGAAGAAATCATCAACGACACGTTCCTGATCGTGTGGCGCAAGGCGCGCGACTTCCGTGGAGACTCGCAGCCCTCGACCTGGATCCTCGGGATCGCCTATCGCCGTGCGCGAAATGCGTTCCGGTCTGCGACTCGCATCACGGCCGGTGAGAACCTCGAGGCCCTGCTGCAGCCACTCACGAGCCACGAACCAATGCAGACGGAGGAGCTGCGTGACTGGTTGGTGCAGGCACTTGCGCATTTGCCAGTCGAGCAGAGGATGGCCGTCCAGCTCTGTTACGAGCTGGGGTATTCGTGTGAGGAGATCGCAACGATCATGAACTGTCCGGTCAACACGGTGAAGACGCGTCTGTTCCATGCGCGGGCAAAGCTGCAGAAGCTGCTTCCGGCGCTGGGTGGCACCGCTGCGCCGTTGCAAGACCGTGCCGCGGGCTCAACTGGAGAAATGCCGTGAGCTCCGCCAAACACTCTTCGCTGCACGAGCAGACCTGGTTGCTGCTGCCTTGGCTGGCGAATGACCGCCTCTCGGGTGCGGAACGCGAACGTGCGGAGGAACATGTCCGTCTTTGCGGCGAGTGCACCCGAGAGCTGGCCGCACAGCGTGCTTTGTGCGATGCGCTTTCTGTGCCGGAGCGGGTGACTTACGCCCCCGGACCCTCGTTCCGCAAGCTTCTCGAGCGCATCGACGGCCCAGGTGCGCAAGCGCCTCGGGGTGCAGAGTCGCCGACGGCGCCCCGCGGTGAGGCGATCGCCCTGCGCGGCCGCAGCAAGACCCGCACGGGGAACGCCGCCTTGTGGCGTCCTCCGGGGCTCGCCTGGGCAGCCAGCTTTCTCGCCATGGTGGCGATGACCGCACTGGTGGCCGTCGCCTACCACTGGTCGGAAGCGCGTTACGTCACCGTGCTGGACCCGACCGCTGCGCATTCTCCGCAGGTCCTGCAGGTCGCCTTCGACCGCGAGCTGACTATCGGCGGGGTCGAAGAGCTGCTGCGCGTGGACGGCGCTCGCGTGGTCGAAGGTCCCGACACGACCGGGGTCTTTGGCATCGCGCCTGTTGCACACGCAGGCGACCGTGACCTGAATCAGCAGTTGCGCCGGCTCGCGACCCGCTTGCGTGCCGACCCGCGAGTGCGTTGGGTACAGCCGATCGACATCGACGACACCACGCCCGAGAAGTCGCCCGGCAGAGGATCGTGATGCGCCTTTCAGCGCTTCTATTGGCTGCGACTCTGTCGACGCTGGGGGTCGCATTGCCTGCGGCACACGCAGACACGCCGGCGACCGCGGCGGCTGCCCCCGCCGCCGCCGCGGTCGCCACTGAGAAGCGCCACCCACTGATCGTGGTCACGTTTTCCAACGTCCCGAAGCATCCGGCAGGACGGGCAGGAACCACGGGAGGCCATTACGGCGGCTCGGGCTACCTGGTGGGTCAGAGCGCCCATCAGCAGGCCCAGCGCGTGGCCAAGGCTTATTCGCTGCGGGAGGTCGCCAACTGGCCCATCAAGGCGCTCCGGGTGCACTGCGTGGTGTTCGAGGTACCCGATGACAGGCCGATCGCGACCGTGATCAGCGTGTTGGCGAAGGATCCCGACATCACTCTCGCGCAGCCGCTGCAACAGTTCCACACGTTGACCGACAACTCCTCCGACTCCCGCTACAACGATCCCCTTTACGACCTGCAGACGAACCTGGCCTCGCTCGGCATCCCGCAGGCGCACCGGCGCTCCCAGGGCGACGGCGTGCGCATCGCGCTGATCGACACGGCAGTGGATACCTCGCATCCGGATCTGCTCGGGCGTATCGCCGGCTCACGATCTTTTCTCGACGAGATGGCAGGCTCCTCCGACGGCAACCGTCACGGAACCGCGATGGCCGGGCTGATCGCCGCGACCGCCAACAACCGCGTCGGTATCGTGGGCGTGGCGCCGCGCGCGCGGGTGGAAGTGCTGCAGGCCTGCTGGCAGCTCAGACCGAATGCCGACGACGCCGCCTGCAACACGTTCACCCTGGCCAGAGCGCTGGCGGCGGCTATCGACGCGCAGATTCCCCTGATCAATCTGAGCATCGCCGGTCCTGCCGATCCGCTGTTGTCCGCGCTCATCGAGGCAGGGTTGAAGCGTGGAGCCATCTTCATCGGCGCCGCCTCCGCGGACGCGGACTCCTTTCCAGCCAACGTGCCGGGCGTCATTGGCGTGGGCAGCGTCGAGCACCTGGTGGGCCATCCGACGGTGACGGCTCCTTCGATGCACGTGCTCACGTTGCGCCCGCGCGCGCAGTACGATTTTGTCTCCGGCACGTCCGCCGCGACGGCCGAAGTCACCGGCGTCGTTGCGCTGCTGCTCGCCAGCGATCCGCACCTGAAATCCGGCGCGATCGAAGAGCTGTTGAAGCGAACAGCGGGCTCGGGTGCGCAGGCTAACCCCGCGGCGGCGCTGAGCACTGCGAACTGCGTCGACGCGAGCGCCGCGCTGGCGCAACTCGACGCTACACGCGCCCGACGCGTCGCCGCCACGTCGACGCACTAGATCTCCGCTCGGCGCGCTCCGGCGGCGCCTCGCGCAGATGCTTGCCCCGATTCAAATCCTGATCACCACCTTGCCGAAAGCTCCCGCGAGCTGATGACGGTAAGCGTCCGCGGCGGCCTCGAAGGCAAACGTCCGGTCAATGACCGGCTTGATGCGATTGACGTCGATCGCGGCGCACAGGTGCTCGAAGTGCGCCCGGCTGCCCACGAAAATACCGTGCAGGCTCGCTCCCTTGAGCATCAGAGGATGCGGGCTGGTGTCGCCTTCGAAACCGGCGAGCACGCCGATCAGGGCGATGTGTCCCGCGTAGCCTACCGATCGCATGGAGCGCGCCAGAGTCCCCGGGCCGCCGAGCTCGATTACATGGTCGACGCCTCGTCCTTGGGTGAGCGCCAGGATCTCTTTATCCCATTCCGGGGTGCGCTTGTAGTTCACTCCGGCGTCTGCACCCAGCGCACGGGCGCGCGCGATCTTGTCATCGCTGGAGGATGTCACGATCACTCGAGCGCCCGCGGCTCGTGCCAGCTGCAAGGCGAACATGGAGACGCCTCCCGTCCCCAACAGCAGAACGGCATCTCCCAACTTCACACGACACACCGCGACGATGGCATGCCACGCCGTGACACCCGCGCACGCCAGAGTCGCACCCTCCTCGAACGACAGCGATCTCGGGATCGATACGGCATCGTTCTGATCGAACACCGCGTACTCGGCCAGCACGCCATCGGCAGGCGAGCCGAGCGCGACGAGCGGCCCGGGCGGCGGACCGTCCTGCCAACCGCGGAAAAACGTGCCCGAGACGCGATCGCCGACTTTGAAACGGGTGACACCCGCACCGAGCGCCACGACCTCACCGGCCCCATCCGACAGCGGAATGGTGTTGCGCGACACCGGACCTCCGAAGTAGCGGCCGCTGACGATCGCCAGATCGCGATAGTTGAGCGACGCCGCATGCATGCGCACGAGTATCTCGCCCGCCTCAGGTTTCGGATCGGGCCGCTCGACCTGCCGCAGACCCTCGAGCGATTGACCGCCTTGCTGGATTTCATACGCTTTCATGGCGTGTCTTTACTTCCTGAATGGCAACGTGAGGGAGCGCAGCGCTGGGATTGTCATCTTATCGCCCCTCGCGTGAGCCGCATAAACGCCCGGCTGGAGGCTGCGTCAGTGCTCCGACAACCGCAAGCACACTGCGCTCTGAGGCGATGATTACGTCACTCTAGGAAGAGAGGGTGCCGTACTCGGCAGCGGCGGCGTAGAATTCCGCCATGAGCAAGGTAGATTTGATCGCTTCCTACTGGACCCTCGGCGGCGGCGCTCTGCCGCACACGGACAGGGAATACAGCACCTTCGAGTTCCGTTCTCGCGTCGAAGCGGCGGCGCGTGCGGGGTTCAAAGGCCTGGGCCTGTGGCACGCGGATCTCGTGCATGTGCGCAAGACTCACACTCTCAAGGAGATGCGCCAGATCCTGGATACGAACGGCATGCAGCATGTCGAGATCGAGTTTCTCACCGACTGGTTTTTGCAACCCGGCGAGCGCCGCACGCAATCGGATGCGATGCGCCGCATGTTGCTCGAGGCCGCCGAAGCGCTCGGCGGCCGTCACATCAAGGTCGGAGACTTCTATCGCACGCCGGTGGTCATGCCGCAGCTGATCGAGGAATTCGCACGCCTCTGCAAGGACGCGGAAGCCCACGGCACGAAGATCGCCTACGAGATGATGCCTTTCTGCGGAATCGACTCACTGGAGAAAGCGCGCGAGCTGGTCGTCGGGGCCGGTGCGAAGAACGGCGGGGTCATCTTCGACCTGTGGCACATCGTGAAGCTCGGCATCGCGTATCCGAAGGTCTGGCAATTCCCGCGCGAGTACGTCATGGGAGTCGAGCTGAACGACGGCTATCTCAAGAGCCTGCCGACCCAGGATCTGGCCGAGGAAGCGACTCAGTACCGGCGCTTCTGCGGACAGGGAGAGTTCGACGTGAAGGGTTTCACCTCTCTCATGAGCTCCTACAACGGCCCGGTCGGTATCGAGGTGCTCTCCAAGGAGCTGCGCACCTGGCCTTTGGAGAGAGCTGCGCGCACCGCCTACGAAACGACGGCGGCGCAATTCGCGTCTTGATCGGCAGGAGGCCGATCTCGCCGCCTCTTGAGGAGAATTCCGCATGCGTATGAAAAAGCTGGGTAACACTGGCCTGATCGTCTCTGAGATCTGCCTCGGGACCATGACCTTCGGCGGCGAGTCGCAAGGCATCTGGGCGGCCATCGGGCAGCTCGACCAGGACGCCGTGACCGCGATCGTGCGCACTGCCATCGAGCGCGGCGTGAACTTCCTCGACACAGCAGACGTCTATCACGCCGGCCGTTCCGAGATGCTCACCGGTCAAGCCCTCAAGACGCTTGGAGTTGCACGCGATTCAGTCGTGGTCGCGACGAAGGTTCTCGGTCGCATGGGGCCGGGTCCGAATCAGACAGGCTTATCACGCGCCCACATCCTGCACGCGGTCGATGCGAGCCTGAAGCGGCTGCAGCTCGACTACATCGATCTCTACCAGATTCACGGGCGCGACCCTGTGACCCCGCTGGAGGAGACTCTCGGAGCGCTCAACGACTGCGTGCGTGCCGGGAAAGTCCGTTACATCGGACTGTGTAACCTGTCTGCGTGGGAGATCACCAAGGCGCTGTGGATCTCTCAGCGGGAGGGCTTTGCGCGTTTCGAGAGCGTCCAGGCTTACTACACCCTGGCGGGCCGCGACCTGGAACGCGAGATCGTTCCGTTGGCCCGCGACCAGCAACTGGCCCTCCTTCCCTGGAGCCCGTTGGCCGGCGGCCTGCTGTCGGGCAAGTTCACTCGCGATGGCAAGGGACCGCAGGGCGCGCGGCGTCTGTCGTTCGACTTCCCGCCGGTGGATCGCGATCGCCTGTTCAACTGTATCGATGCGATGCGCCCCATTGCCGAGAGCCACGGCGTGTCGGTTGCCAGAGTGGCCCTTGCCTACCTGCTGCACAAGCCTCACGTGACATCCGTGATCATCGGTGCGAAGACCGGTGAGCAGTTGGCCGACAACCTCGATGCGACGGAGCTGCGGCTGAGCATCGAGGAGATGGGCGTGCTCGACAAGGTCTCGGCACTCCCGGCGGAGTACCCGGGATGGATGTTCGAGCGGCAGGGAGCCGATCGGCTGTCGCTGCTCAGTACCAAGTAGGCCCCGCATCACCGCGTGCGAAGGTGCCGTATCACAGGACGGGGCGCCACGTCACCGCGCGGAGGGTGCCGTATCACAGGGGCGCCGCATCACTGCGTCGTGGGTGGGATCACCGCGTGGCGTGCCCCGGGGCCGGTCTGGAAGCACGTCTACCGCGTTCGCCGCGTCGCCAATGCGGCGCGGCAGATCCGCTCGCACAACTGGGGGAACTCGATACCGGCGGCGCGTGCCGCCTGCGGAAGGAGGCTCGCCGCCGTCATGCCCGGCAGTGAATTCGCTTCCAGGCACCAGAAGTCGCCCTGCGCGTCCATGCGGAAATCGATCCGACTGTAGACCCCGAGCTTCAACGCTTCGTGGGCCCGCACGGCCAGCGCTTGCAGATGGGAAGTCGCTTCGGCGGGCAGATCCGCAGGAAAGATTTCGCGCGCGCCGCCCTTCTGGTACTTCGCGGCGTAATCGAAGATCTCACGCGTAACGAGGATCTCTCCCACCGGGAGCGCGCGTCCTTCGAGAATGCCGACCGTGAGCTCCCGGCCTGCGATGAACTGCTCGACCATGACCTCATCATCGAAGCGCCCCGCAAGCTCCAACGCGGCGGCGAGCTGTTGCGGCGCGCGCACGATCGTCAAGCCGACTGTCGAGCCCTGCTTGTTCGGCTTGACGACGACGGGCCACCCGAGTCGCTCTACATCGTGTGCGACCACGGGGGCCATCAGCCAATCCGCAGTGGGAACACCCGCGGCACGAAACAGCCGTTTGGACAAGTCCTTGTCCATGGCGGTGGCGCTGGCGATGTGATTGCTTCCCGTATAGGCCAGCCCGGCAAGATCCAGCACCGCCTGAGTGCGGCCGTCCTCGCCCGCTCCGCCATGCAATGCAAGAAACACCACGTCGACCTCGCGCAGATCGGCGGCGCTGTCCCTGAGCGCCAGAGCCGACTGCCTCATGCCGGACAGCACCGAGTCCGACGGCGGCTGCACCGCGACCCCGGCGGTGAGGAGCTTCTGCTCGGCCGCTCCCGAAAGTCGACCCGTGGCGGCATCAACCGCGATGACCTCGTGCCCCAAGCCGCGCAATGCGGGAATCACCTGGGCTGCGCTCGCGATGGAGACGTCGCGCTCTTCGCTGGTGCCGCCGAACAGAACTGCGATCTTCATGGCCCCGCATTCTGGCAGCAAAGATCGCAACGAGGTATGCGCCGCTTCGCGAAAACGAGCGTCGCGAGGCTGACCAGCGCGCCAGGTCGGGGCGCGGCCGGGTTGGGCAGCGGCGCGGCAACCCAGTCGCCGCGGAGGATGAGCACGCCGGCGAAAACCGCTCTTCGCCGGCCGCGTGTGCTGGCTGAGGGCCAACATTCCGCGAAAATCGCCGCAGGCGATTTTCGCCTATCAAAACGGGTAATGGCGCGGCGTCGTCTGGATCGTGATCCAACGCAACTCGGTGAACTCGTCGATCCCGGCCTTGCCGCCGAAGCGGCCGTAGCCGGACGATTTCACGCCGCCGAAGGGCATCTGCGCCTCATCGTGGACCGTCGGACCGTTGATGTGGCAGATCCCCGACTCGATGCGCTTCGCCAGCTCCAATGCGCGGCCGATATCTTTGCTGAAAATCGACGCGGACAGGCCGTACTCGGTGTCGTTCGCCAGCTTCACCGCCTCATCGGCGGACTTCACGCGGGTGATCGACACCTGCGGCCCGAAGGACTCCTCGCGGAACAAAGCCATCTCCGGCGTGACCCTGTCGACGACGACCCCTTTCATGATCGTGCCGTCGCTGTCGCCGCCACAAAGCACTTTCGCGCCCTTCGCAGCGGCGTCGCTCACCAGCTTCTGCACGCGCTCCACAGTCGCTTTGCCGACAACCGAGCCGAGCACGAAATCGCCTTGGCGCGGATCGCCGGTCGGCAGCGCGGCGACGCGTTTGGCGAGCTTGGCAGCGAACTGATCGGCGACCTTCTCATCGACGATGACCCGCTCGGTCGACATGCAGATCTGTCAGGAGTTGGCGAACGCGCCGAACACCGTCGCATCGACCGCCGCGTCCAGATCCGCATCGTCCAGCACGAGCAGCGGGGCCTTGCCTCCGAGCTCGAGCAGCACCGGCTTCAGGTATTTCGCGGCGATCCCCGCGATGATCTTGCCCACGCGCGTCGAGCCGGTGAAATTGACGCGCTTGACGGCGTGATGGGAAATCAACGCTTCGGCGATCGCCTCGGCATCCTTTGGGTCGTGCGTGACGACGTTCACCACGCCATCTCCCAAGCCCGCCTCTGTCAGCACTGCACCGATCAGCCGGTGCGTGGCCGGACAGACCTCCGACGCCTTGAGGATCACCGTGTTGCCGCACGCGAGCGGCATTGCGATGGAGCGCACGCCCAGAATGATCGGCGCGTTCCACGGCGCGATGCCCAGAACGACCCCGACGGGAGTGCGCAACGCCATCGACATGCTTCCCGGAACGTCTGACGGCACGACCTCGCCGGTGATCTGGGTGGTCATCGCGGCGGCCTCGCGCAACATGCCAGCGGCCAGATGCACGTTGAAGTGGCCCCAGCCGCCCGTCGCACCCGTCTCGGTCGTCAGGATGGTGGCGAACTGCACAGCGCGTGCCTCGAGCAGATCGGCCGCCTTGGCCAACTTGGCACGGCGCTCGCTCGGGCCGATGGCCGCCCACTTGGGGAACGCCGCAGCCGCGGCATCTGCCGCTGCACGCGCATCCTCGACCGAGGCTGCCGCAGCCCGCGTGGCCACTTCCCCTGAGATTGGATTCTGCCGGTTGAAAGTGGCGGACCGGGCGGCAGGCACATCGCGACCCGCGATGAGTAGCTTGATTTCTTCCATCGTCCTCTCCGGGCGCGCGCTCGCGCGTTCAGGGTTTGAGCGAGTAGTCGGTCTGAGTCTTCGCGTAGCTGATGAAGTAGTCCAGCGCCTGTGGATTGGCGACGGCGTCGCGGTTGGCGGCCTTCTCGGGAGCCACTCCCATCAGGATCCTGCGGATGGGCACTTCCATTTTCTTGCCCGTCAGGGTGTAGGGGACGCCGTTGACCTGATAGATCTTGTCAGGCACGTGGCGCGGGGAATATTCGCGGCGCAGCGTCGCACGAATCCGGTCCTGCAGCCCGGCATCGAGCGAGCTGCCCTCCTTGAGCTTCACGAACAACGGCATGAAGAACTTGCCATGCGGCAGGTCCAGGTTGACGATCAACGAGTCGTCCATCTCCGGCAACGTCGCGAGCGAGCGGTAGATCTCCGCGGTGCCGATGCGCACACCATGCCGGTTGAGGGTGGCATCCGAGCGTCCCAGCACGAAGCTGCCGCCGCGCTCGTTGATCCGAAAGAAGTCCCCGTGCCGCCACACGCCCGGGTACTCCTGGAAATAGGTCTCCAGGTACCTCTGATTGCCCGTGTCGTTCCAGAAGCACACCGGCATCGAGGGCATCGGCTCGGTCATCACCAGCTCTCCGACCTGGTTCACGATCTTCTCGCCGCGCTCGTTGAATGCGTACACGGCCGCACCGAGCGCGCGCGCCTGGATCTCCCCGGCATACACCGGCAGGGTGGGCACCCCGGCAACGAATCCGGTGCACACATCGGTGCCACCGCTGCCCGAAGCCACCCACAGATCCTGCTTCACGTTCTGATAGAACCACTGCATCACTTCAGGGGTGACCGGCGATCCGGCCAGCGTCACGCTCTGCAGAGTCGTCAACTTGTACTTCTCGCGCGGTACGAACCCACCCTTCTGCAATGCGGCGACGTAGGTGGGGCTGGTGCCGAACAGCGTCGCGCCCGCGTCGTCCACCATTTTCCACAGCACATCCGGAGCCGGCCACGCCGGGTTGCCGTCGTAGAGCACCGGAATGACGTCGGACAGCAGCGCGCTCACCAGAAAATTCCACATCATCCAGCCGGTGGTGGTGAAGAAAAACAGCCGCTCCCCGGGGTGCATGTCGTAGTTGAAGGCAACGTGCTTCAACTGCTCGAGAATGATTCCCCCGTGACTGTGGCAGATCGGCTTGGGCAGTCCGGTCGTGCCGGAGGAGAACAGGATCCATAGCGGATGATCGAAGGGCAGCTGCTCGTAGCGGAAGTCGGCCGCCGGCACGGGCGGCTGATCCAGCAGATCGCTCCAGAACAGGGTGTCGGGGGTGAGCGGCTCGCGATCCTCGCGATTGAGGTACGGCAGATAGATCACCCGCTCGATCGAGGGAAGCTGCGCCAGGATTTTCTGCACCTCGGCCTTGCGGTCGAAAGGCTTGCCGCCGTACTGGTAGCCATCGACGCAGAACAGTACCTTCGGCGCGAGCTGTGTATAGCGATCGAGGACGCCGCGGGTACCGAAGTCCGGTCCACAGCTGGACCAGATCGCACCGATGCTGGTGGTGGCCAGCATGGCGATCACGGCCTCGGGGATGTTGGGCAGATAGGCGACGACGCGGTCGCCGGGCTGGACGCCGAGCTTGCGCAGCTGGGTCGCCAGAATGCGCACCTTCCCACCCAGCTCCTGCCACGACATGCGGGTCAACGGCACGCGCTCGCTCAGGAACATGAGGGCATCCGCACCAGCACGCTCGTAGCGCAGCGCATGCTGCGCGTAATTCAGGCGCGCGCCGGGAAACCACTCCGCGCCAGGCATGCTGCGGCTCGCCAGCACACGCTCGTGCGGCGCGGAGGACTCGACCTCGAAGTAATCCCACAACGACTGCCAGAACGCTTCCAGATCGCTGACCGACCAGCGCCACAGATCCTCGTAGGTGGCGAACTTCAGGCCCTTCTCCTTCTGCAGCCAGCGCTGATACGCCGTGAGGTTGGCTTTCTCCACCCGCTCGGCGGTCGGCATCCACAACAGATCACCCTCATTCAGCATCGAGATCTCCAGGTCAGGGTACGGCGCCCGCCGATGAGCCGTGCCCGGCCGCAGCCGCGGCCGCGTGCCCCTTCAGGCGCGGCGGCCGGATGAGCAGCAGGATCACGGCGCTGGCGAGACAAATGGCAGCGACGCAATAGAAAGCGGGAGTGTAGGTGTGAATGCGGTCGTACAACAACCCTGCGAGCAGCGGTGCCGCCGCACTCACGGCGGTCTGGATCGCAATCGCCAGACCGACGATCGAGGCGTACGCCTCGAGCCCGAAGTAGTTGCTGAGGACCGCCATCAAACACACGATCATGGCGCCGAAACCGCTGCCCACGCACACTGCGAACGCGTACAGCTGCGCGGTGCTCCTGGCATCGATCACCAGCACCATGCCCGCGGCACAGATCGCCGTGAAGGCCGCCCAGATATAGCGCGGGTCGATGACATCGCCCACCGCGGCCACGATCGCTTTCGCCAGCAGCGAAGAGAGGGTCATGGTGGAGATGGCAAGAGCCCCGGCCGAAAGCGGATGACCGAGATCGTGCAGATGCGGACCGGCCTGGGGCACCAGCATCGTGAACGCCGCGCTCACTCCCAGAGCGCAGATCAACATCAGCCACAAGGCAGGCGAACGCAGCGCGTCGGCGAACGTCCATTGTTCCGTCGTGACGTGTGCGGGCGTGGCCCTTGGCTCGCTTGCGGAGAGCGGCGCCGCCGCGCCGTCGGGCTGTTGCCCGAGGTCCTCCGGACGCTCCTTCGCAGCGAGCGCTCCGATGAGCGTCGCGATGACGGACAGACCC
>DATNEN010000062.1:0-10217 GCA_035552975.1 Steroidobacteraceae bacterium | reverse complement strand
TGCCGGTCTGCAGCGCGATGCGCCGTTCGGCGAAATGACTCTCCTGCAGTGGCATACCGTGCTCAGCGTGAATCTGACCGGCCAGTTCCTGTGCGCGCGCGCGGCTATCCGCGAATTCCTGCGGCGTGGCATCGTGCCGTCCGTCTCTTGCGCCGCCGGAAAAATCATCTGCATGAGCTCGGTGCATCAGGAGATTCCCTGGGGCGGTCACGCGAACTACGCCGCGTCCAAGGGTGGCATCCGATTGATGATGGAAAGTCTGGCGCAGGAGGCTGCGCCGCATCACATCCGGGTGAACGGCATCGCTCCCGGCGCGATCCGCACACCGATCAACACTTCGGCCTGGAATACGCCGCAGGCCTACTCCCGGTTGATGACCCTGATCCCTTACGGCCGGATCGGTGAGCCGGTCGATATCGCGCGGGCGGCGGTGTGGCTCGCGTCCGACCAATCCGATTACGTGGTCGGGACGACTCTCTTCATCGACGGCGGCATGACGCTGTATCCCGGATTTGCCACGGGCGGTTAGGGGCTGGGTCATTCCGGCCACGCACGCCCACGCTACGCATGACCGACAGTCACTACGACGTCATCGTGATCGGCAGCGGCCCAGGCGGTGCTTCGTTGACGCACAAGCTCGCGCCCACCGGGAAGCGGATCCTGCTGCTCGAGCGGGGCGACTATCTGCGCCGCACACCTGCCAACTGGGATTCGCAGACGGTGTTCGTCGATGGCGCGTATCAGGCGCGCGAGCTCTGGTACGGCAGGGACGGCCGCAGCTTTCACCCGGGATTGCACTACTTCGTCGGTGGCAACTCGAAAGTGTACGGCGCTGCCTTGTTCCGCATGCGTGAGCGGGACTTCGAGGAGATCGTGCACCGGGACGGAGTCTCTCCGGCCTGGCCGCTGAAGTATCCGGACTTCGAGCCCTATTACGCGGAGGCCGAACGCCTGTTCCACGTCCACGGCCAGCGCGGGGAGGATCCCACGGAGCCGCAGTCCAGCGGTCCATTTCCCTACCCGGCCGTCTCCCATGAGCCGCGCATCCAGGCGCTGAGCGAACGGCTGACTCTGGGCGGTCTGCATCCCTTTCATCTTCCGCTGGGCATCCTGCTCGATGAGAAGGATGGCAAGCCGGCGCCGACCAGCCCGTGCATCCGCTGCGACGCGTTCGACGGCTTTCCCTGCCCGCTGAATGGCAAGGCGGATGCGCAGGTCGTCTGTGTCGATCCTGCTCTCAGGGCACATCCGAACCTGACATTGCTTACCGGCGCGTACGTTTCCGCATTACAGACGAATGCGGCGGGCACGGCCGTCTCGGCCGTGCAGGTGTCCCGGAGAGGGCATGCAGAGCAATACTCCGCCGACATCGTCGTCGTTGCCTGCGGCGCGCTGTCATCGGCACTGCTGCTCTTGCGGTCCGCCAATGACAAGCACGCGCACGGTCTCGGGAACGCTTCCGGGCAGGTGGGGCGCAATTACATGCGCCACAATCAATCGATCCTGATGGCGCTGATGCGTGCACCGAACCCGACGGTGTTTCAGAAGACGCTGGCCGTCAGCGATTATTACTTCGGCTCCGACGACTGGGATTTGCCGCTCGGATTGATTCAGATGTGCGCAACTTCACACGGTGCGCAGATCCGGGGCGAGACGCTGCCGCCGTGGTTGAGCTGGCTGCCAAAGGGCCCTTTCGAGGCCATGGGCCGGCATTCGATGGATTTCTGGCTGTCCAGCGAAGACCTGCCGCGCGCTGAGAATCGCATTTATTACGACCGTGGCCGAGTCGTGCTCGACGTCACGGAAAACAACCTGGAGGCGCATCGGCGCCTGAAGAGGAAACTCGAGCAGATGCTCGATGCCGCAGGCGCACGTGCCGCGTTCCTGGATCGCAATCTGTATCTGGGCAAGAACGTTCCGATTGCCGGCACGGCGCATCAGGCGGGCACCGCCCGCTTCGGTGTGGACCCGGCGACCTCGGTTCTCGATCTGAGCTGCAAGGTCCACGGTGTCGACAATCTGTACGTGACCGATGCGAGCTTCTTTCCATCGATCGGCGCAGTCAATCCGACGTTGACCATAGTCGCCAATGCGCTGCGCGTTGCCGATCGGATCAAGGCGCGCCTGAGAGCCGGTGCGCTGGCGCAGTGCCGGTGATCTGCGCTACAGCTGCGCCAGCACGCGTACGCCCATTGCGCTGTGCCTGGCAGGTACGGCTGCGATTTCCTCACCGACGCGGTGAAATTCCAGATCGATGCGCGCAGCAGTCCCCGCCGGTCGCCGGATTCATCCATCAAGCTGACAACCCCTCTCTGCGCTGCTCACGATACGCAGCGAGCGGCTGCGCCGCGAGCACTCTCTCGTAGACATCCTGATAGGCGTGCCATCGTGGTTGCCACGAAGCGGCGATCGAAGGTCGCGGACACCCGGCGCCTATCGAGATCGGGCGCTAGCGCGTTTCACACATTGGAGCAGGCAGGATATGGGCCGAATAGCGGCTCGTGCGTTCCCTAGCGCACGTAGTCGAACCCCGGTTGCCATCAGTAGTGAAGATGCACCGTCATCTCGAGCGTCCCGCCGTCATAAACAAAGCCTGCATCCTTGAACGACGGGGCTGAGAGCGAGGACCTGGCATCGTTCGAGAAGCCGTAACCTTCCTTCGGGACGCCGATCCAGTTGGAATCGACCCTGCCGTTCATGTTCTCATCGTGAAGCACGACCAGCGCGTAGGTGCCGGCAGGGACGTCCTCAAAATCGCACCGCGCCTCGCTGCTCGGTACTTTCATCGCCACGAGCCTCATTGCGGAGCGCAGCACGTCACGCGGGAAGCCCTTCGGGGCGTCGAACAGGGCACAGTCGACCGTGCCGACGCTATTGCGGATGCCCAGTATCGTGACATGGATTCCCGGACACGAAGGAACCTGCCCAGCCGCGATCGCAGGTTCCGCGATCCACAGCCCGCCCGCGGAGAGGGCGAGCGTGCTGAGATGGGCGGCAGCCAGGGAGGGTGACAGCAGCCTCATTTTTCAGTCCTTCTCGAATACTGCATGCCGCACCAGGAGCGGTCGCTTGCGAATCCTTCCGCATCCGCCGATCCGGCCGAGCTCACGCCAACTGGCCAGCTCGTACCATGCCCACGGTGAGAGAGATGATCTTCAGACACGCATCATGCGCCTTCGTATCGGCCACTCATCGTCTGCGACTGCCGGCCAATCTGTGTCCTATAGAACCGAAGAGATACCCTTTCGGTTCCGAAGGGGATGCACTCAGTCGCCCGACTTGACCGGCGCGCCGTTAGCCAGGATCCCGTGTAGCTCGTCGAAGTCGGCCGGCTTTACGAGGTGAGCATTGAAGCTGGCTGCATAAGCGGCGTCGCGGTCCTGTTTGCGCCCGTAGCCGATCATCGCCACCAGATACAGATCCTGATGCTGTTCGCGCAAGTGGCGCGCCAGCTCAATCCATTTCTATGTGAGCTTGAAGAAGTCAGTTCTGAGGCGCGGGACTGGATTAGAGAATGGTGTGCAAACGTATTCTCATTCGCACTTCACGATTCCTATCCTCGGCCGCTGGACAGTCTCACGCGCATGCGTGGCAGTGACCACGGGTGATGGGAGCGTAGTATTCGCGCCTTCCGTAGACGGGTAGGAACTAAGGCGGAAGGGCGCTGGTACTCTTTCAGAATGGACAGGTCGACGCGGCGATAGAGCACATGCGGGCACGGGGAGTGCGCGCCGTGCCCCCGTCACCACAGCGGCGGGAGCGCCCGTCGGCATGCTCTCCACTGACGATCTGCTTGTGCACATCTCTCTGAAGGTCAGCCGTATGGCAGCGCTCGTTTCGGGGCAAGGGCGCGGTCCACTGAACGCAGGTACACTCCGTAGCTTCGTACGCACACCCTCCAATGCCAATCTGGCCGGCAAATCGTGATGATGTCTCCGTATGTCGTGCAGGCCGCGCGACCAACAGGACCAACAGGAGACGGCCGACATGCGCAAGATCAAATCCATACTGGTCGTCGCGAACCGAGACGACACTGACAAGCCCCTTCTGGAGAAGGCCGTGCAGCTCGCGCGCCGGCTAGGAGCGCGACTCGAGCTGTTCGCATGCGACGCTGAGCACGCCTACATCATGCGCCGTGCCTACGACAACACGGGCATCGAGCAGGCTTGGCTGAACTCGTTCACGGACAGCTGTGAATATCTTGAAACCTTGTCGCAGGCCGTCAACGCTCCTGATGTGAACATCCTGGTGGATGCCGCATGCGACAGCCCGCACTACCAGGCGGTCGTTGACAAGGTGCGATCCTGCAATCCCGATCTGGTGATGAAGAGCACGTCCGGGGCCCATCCTTTGCGGCGCTTCACGTTGGATTCGAACGACTAGTAGCCACTCCGACTGAGCGGGGTCATGCGGTCAGCTTTAACTCACCGATCGGTGTTGGCCGTGCGGCTCTCGAGCTGCGCCGCGCGGAATACTTCGCGTGCCGCATCGAGATTCATGGCGAAAATACCAAGCCCTGCGATCAAGTCCGGCCACGGCGAAGCGATAACGGCCGTGAGGCCGCCCGCCGCAACGATCGCGATGTTCGCAATGACGTCGTTGCGGGCTGACAGGAACGCAGCCTTCGTGAGACTCCCGTGAGCGTGTCGAACATTCACCAGGATCCAAGCGCAGGCGAAGTTGACCGCGAAGGCCCCGAGCCCCGTGATGCTCAGAGGAAGCGGTGCGGGCACATGACCGGATCGCCAGGAGTGCCAGGCAGTCCAAAGGGTAGCGATGCCGGGAAGCAATAAGATCAGCGCGAGGGCCATTCCGAGGCGCGCGCGCATGTGTCGGGGCCAGCGGAGCCCTAGAAGGATCAGGGCATTCACTGCAGCGTCTTCGAGGAAGTCGACCGAGTCTGCGAACAGGGAAACCGAACCGATCGCGGTCGCTACCGCGAATTCGACGCCGAAATAGGCGAGATTCGCCAATGCGACTGCACGAACAGCGCGCGCCACCGCATGGTGCGAAGAGTCGTGCGGCTTCATTGGATCACGATGACTTGAAGCCATGGTTCTCTAACATCACTGCGCTTCGCGCGACGACATCGGCACGATCATGGCGTGGGCATGCTGGGCAGTACCGCTGCTTGTGATCGAGGCGCTCATCCAAGGGCGTAAAATCGGCGCCGCAGAACGATCGTAACTAGACCAGTTTAGGCGCCCATCCTCCCGCTCGCCGTTTGAGGACGAGGTGATACCAGACGAGCCCCAGCAGCAGCACCGATCCAAGCACCAGGATGCTGGGGCGGCCATCGTCAGCATCGAAAAGGTCCGCGACGCCAAAAGCCAGGGCCAGGCATAGCCCCAGAACAGGCGCCAGTGGATAGAGCGGCGATCGCCAGTAGCCCCGTTGTCCCGTCAGTCCCTTCACACGTCCCATCAGCACGGCAAAGGACACCAGCCCGAGGCTGTATACGACTTGTGCGGAGGTGAAGACGATCAACAGATGGGAGCTCAGCAGGCAGCAGAGGGCGGCAAGGGCGGCAACCAGGAATGTCGCAGCACGAGGGACTCCCGATGCACCGTGCACCCCCGCCACGATGCGATTGATCCGCGGATGAAAGATCTCGTCGCGGCCGAGACTGAAAAACAATCTTGCGCAGAACATGATCTGCGCAATCAACGCGTTGAACACGGCCAGGGCCACTCCCGCACTCAGGGCGCGACCGGCCGCCGGCCCCGCCACCGATGAGATGAAGGCACTCAGGGGTGCGGGGTTGGCGAAGGTCGCCACCAGGTCGCGCGTTCCGATCACCACCGAGATGACAGGAATCGCCGTTGCAAATGCCCCGATCAGTCCGGCCGTGAGAATCACTCTGCCCATGCGCTTGTGCGGATCGGCCAGTTCCTCACCGAAAGCAATGGCCTGGTTGCCACCGGCGGTTGCCCAGGCGGCGCTCACACCGCCCAGCGCCAGCGCACCGAGGGTTGCCGGTCCGAGCGTGCCGGCGCCAGTCAGAGCCATGGGATGTGCGATGACGTTCACGAGGTTGCGCGCCGGATGCCACAGGCCGGCAACGATGAGGGCCAGTACGGCGAGCATTTCTATGGCGAGAAATACCCCCGTCACGACGGCGCTCGCACGCACGGCGAGGGATGCAACGACCAGCGCTGCCGCCAGCGAGCCGAATGTGATCGCCTGCGCCGGTATGGCCGGGGCCAGGTCGGCGACGTAAGTGGCCACGACCTTCGCGAGGAACCCCGAAGCCGGAATCATGGTGACGGCCCACAGCGTGAGGCTCACAAAGCCCGCAGCCGGACCGAGAACCGCGCCCACACCAACATAATCGCCGCCCGCATATGGGTATGCGGAGCCCAGCTCCGCATACACGATCGCCCAGATGGCGGCGACGCAGATACCGACCATGAACAGGCTCGCAGCACCGGTGCCGGCATGCTGCAACACATCGGAACCCACACCGTAGATCGAAAGGACGGGAGACAGACAGGACAGCGTGAGCAACAGAACACCGAAGGAATTCAGCTTGCGGTGCAGTTGGCCGGCCGCCGGGGCTCGTGATCCGCTATCGGCAAGAGGCTGCCGGGCAACCTCGACTGAAGGAATTTCCAAGGGTCGGCCGTTCCAGGAGTTCAATGCATCATGTTAGCACCTGATTCACGACGGCCGCATCAGCTCGTACTGACAGATGGTCACCGTCGCCGCCACGTTCAGAGAATCAATCGCGCCCGTCCCCGCAATCGTGAACGCCGTTGCATTCACCCCAGCCAGCGCCTCGGGCGGCAGGCCCCGAGCCTCGTTGCCGTAGATATAGCAATCGAAGTCGCGAAATTGTGGTGCAGTGATCGGCTGACCCTGCAAATCCAGACTCGCGATCCGCCGGAAGCGCGCCGGCAGCGTGCCCATCGGCACATCGATTTCCACCGGTACATGAAAGAGGGCACCCATGCTTGCCCGCACCGCCTTGCCGTTGTGCACGTCCACGCTGTCGGGGCCGAGCAGACAGCGGAAGCGACCAAACCAGGCGAGCGTGCGCAGGATGGTGCCCAGATTGCCCGGGTCCTGAATCTCATGCAGATAGATGGCGCGTTCACCGGGGTGTGGCGCCGGCGCCGTCAGTAACGGCACGATCGCTGCAATGCCCTGCGGTGAGCGCGTTTCACTGAGCTGCGTCATGTGGCGTGAGTTGACAACGTGTATTGGGAGCGAGCTCTTCCAGTGCACGTGCTCCCGCGTGAGATAGATTTCGCTCGCTTGCAGGCGTGGGTCGTGGGGTAGCGCTTTTTCCAGCTCCCGCACCAGATGTTCGCCCTCTACCAGGAAGCAGCCGAGCTCCTTGCGGTACTTCTTCTGATGGAGTTTCTTGATGTCTTCGAATTTCACGACAGGCTCCGCGCGATGGCTTCGGCGACTTTGATGCCATCGACGCCTGCCGAGAGGATGCCGCCGGCATAGCCCGCACCCTCACCGCAAGGGTAGAGGCCGCGCACGTTGAGGCTCTGCAGAGACTCCGCGTCACGCGTGATGCGTACGGGTGATGAGGTGCGGCTCTCAACGCCGGTGAGAACGGCGTCGTCGCGATCGAAGCCCCGGATCTGGTTGCCGAAAGCGGGTAATGCCTCGCGGATGGCGTCGATCGCGTAGGCCGGCAGTGCAGCCGACAGATCGCCCAGCCGCACACCCGGTGTGTACGAGGGAATGACATCGCCGAGTTGGGTAGAAGCGACGCCGCGCAGGAAGTCACCGACCAACTGTCCCGGGGCGCTGTAGTCGCTCCCGCCCAACACATAGGCCTTGGATTCCAGCGCTTCTTGCAATGCCACGCCCGCAAGCGGCCCACCGGGAAAGTCCGCTTCGGGATTGATGGCTACCACGATGCCGGCGTTGGCATTGCGCTCATTGCGCGAATACTGGCTCATCCCGTTGGTGACCACGCGCTCCGGCTCGGAGGTCGCGGCAACCACGGTACCGCCAGGACACATGCAGAAGCTGTAGACCGAGCGCCCGTTACGGGCGTGGTGCACGAGCTTGTAGTCCGCGGCGCCCAGCTCGGGGTGGCCCGCGAAGCGCCCAAGGCGTGCCACATCGATCAGCGACTGTGGATGCTCGATGCGAAAGCCGATGGCAAAGGGTTTGGCCTCGAGATACACGCGCCTGTGCTCCAGCATGCGCAGCGTGTCGCGCGAGCTGTGTCCGAGCGCCAGCACGACATGACGGCTGTGCAGCGTCTCGCCGCTTGCGAGCACTACACCCTCGATCCGGCCCGCTTCGATCAGCAGATCCGTGACCTTGTGCTCGAAGCGTACTTCACCGCCGAGGGAGATGATCTCCTCGCGCATGCTCGACACGACACCGGTCAGGCGAAAGGTGCCGATGTGCGGCTTGCTGACTTGCAGAATATCTGCCGGCGCACCGGCGCGCACGAACTCGTGCATCACCTTGCGGCCGTAGAATTTCGGGTCCTTGATCTGGCTGTAGAGCTTGCCGTCGGAAAACAGCCCCGCGCCGCCCTCGCCAAACTGCACATTGGATTCCGGTGTCAGCGTGTTGTGCCGCCAGAGCGCCCAGGTGTCGCGCGTTCGGCGTCTCACATCGCGTCCGCGCTCCAGCACGATGGGCTTGAAACCCATCTGTGCGAGCAGCAGCGCGGCGAACAGTCCGCAGGGACCAAAGCCGACGACCAGCGGGCGCTCCTTCAGTTGCGCCGGCGCCTGCGCGACGGGGTGATAGCTCGTATCCGGGGCGACGCTCACGTGGCCGTCTCGCGCCAGGCGCCTCAACACGGCGGCCTGGTCGCGGACCGTGACGTCGACGATGAGGACGAAGAGAATTCCGCTGTGTTTCTTGCGAGCGTCGTAGCTGCGCTTGAACGGAGTAAAATCGATCAGGTCGGCCGCGGGGATGGCGAGGCGCTTCAAGATCGCCTGACGCAGGGTCTCGGGCGTGTAGTCCAGCGGCAACGGCAACTCGGTAATGCGGATCACCGATGGTCCTGGCCGGTAAATCCGGCAGAGGGATAGTAGAATCCGCCGATTCTAGCGCGTAATTCCGTCGAAAAATGCCCCGCACCAAGAGCAGCGCCAGCTGGCTGGCGCGACACCTCAGCGACCCCTTCGTCAAGCAGGCGCAGAAGGACGGGTATCGATCGCGCTCGGCCTACAAGCTGGTGGAGCTGAATGAGAAGGACCACCTGATCCGCCCGGGCATGCGCGTCATGGACCTGGGGTCCGCGCCGGGCGGCTGGTCGCAAGTGGCCGGCAAGCTCGTCGGCGAGCAAGGGCGCGTGCTCGCCACCGATATCCTGCCGATGGACGAGCTGCAGAATGTCGATTTCATCCAAGGCGATTTCACTGCCGAGGCCACCGTGCAGCAGGTGCTCGACTGGCTCGGCGGGGCGAAGTTCGACCTCATCATTTCCGACATCGCGCCGAACCTCTCCGGCATCGATTCAGCCGACCAGGCGCGGTCGATCCATTTTCTGGAATTGGCGCTCGACACCGTGCGCACGACCTTGAAGCCCGGTGCGAGCTTCGCGGCCAAGATGTTTCAGGGCTCGGGGTCGGATCAGTACCTGAAGGAGTTGCGCACGCACTTCGCGAAGGTCCTCATCCGCAAGCCGGCCGCCTCGCGCAAGGAGTCGCGCGAAGTCTACCTGGTGGCGAAGGGATTCAAGGGATGAGCCCTCATCCCGGCTTGCCGTCTACGCGTGGGCTGAAGAGGATGGGCGCATACACAGCCAGAAACAACACAAACGCTGCCGTCCAGAGCGTGGCGGCCAGCAATACGACACTGGAATAGAGTAGGGGGAGCCACGCGGGCCCAAACACACGCACGGCCGTCGCCGCCGTCAGCAAGCCGTACGCGCATGCCGTTGGCCTGGCAACCACCAGAGGCCGACCGGTGTGCCCCAGCGAGGCCCGCGTCATTACAGCCATGATCATTGTCGTGGCGGCGCCGATGGTGAATGCGTGCAGATAAAACGCCGCAAAGGGCAGCCCCGTCAGAAGCGCGATCGCTTTGAGCGCGAATCCTATCGCCAGCCAGAGATAGCCGGCGTGCAGCACCCACACGATGGGTGCTCGCAGCGTACGCAGGCCTCGCCACTGGGCGAGCCTGCACGCGTGAATGATCCCCACACACGCGGCAACGATGCCTGCGGCACGGCTCTCGGGCCACCCTAGATCGACGATCACCACTGTCAGCATCGCCGCGAT
>DATNEN010000061.1:0-9341 GCA_035552975.1 Steroidobacteraceae bacterium | reverse complement strand
CTCGCTCATACCCTCGAGCTGCGACACGAACTGCGTCGGATCGGCCGGCGACATCGGATTCTGGTCCTTCAGCTGCGCGGTGATCAGCTGCAGGAAGTCGGCCTGGTTGATCTGCATGTTGACCGGGATGGCCGAGCTCGAGGAGGCCGAGGGGATGGTGCTGCCGGTCACGGGATGGGTGGTGGACATGGGTTACCTTGTCGGTGGCCGAACGGCTATTCGCCGAGCTTCAGGGTGGCGAGCATCAGGTCCTTGGAGGTGTTCATGACCTCCACGTTGTCCTGATAGGCGCGCGAGGCAGAGATCATGTCGGTCATCTCTTCGATGACGTTGACGTTGGGTGCATACACGTTGCCGTGCTCATCGGCGAGCGGATTGCCCGGGTCGTAGCGCTCGGTGGCCGGGGCGGTGCTTTCGACGATCGAGCTGACACGCACTGCGGCGCCGCTGGCCTGGTCGGTGGGGCTGATACCGACGCCGCCGGGGCTGCTCAGGTGCAGCGCTGCCGCGTTCTTGATGGCCTGGAAGACCGGATGGCGTGCCTTGTAGACGGTGTTCGGATCGCCGCTGACGCTGTCTGCGTTGGCGAGGTTGCTCGCGACGGTGTTGAGCCGCACGGATTGTGCGCTCATGCCCGAGCCGGCAACGTCGAATATCTTGAAAGAGGACATGGGGCTCCTTTACTTCGATCAGGACCCTGTGATGGCGGTCAGCAGGTTCTTGAAACGAGTCGTCAGGAAGGTGAGCGTCGCCTGATAACGCACGGTGTTCTCGGCGAAAGCGGCCTGCTCCTGCTGCGCGTCCACCGTATTGCCGTCCAGCGAGGGGGCCAACGGGACGCGGTATTTCAGGCCCGCAGTCGCATCCGCAGTGGGGTTTGTCGCGATGTGCTCAGCGTTGGTCGTGGCGAGCTTCACGGACGAGTCCGAGTTGCCCGACGCGGCCGCGAGTGCCGTCCGGAAGTCGATGTCACGCGCTTTGTAGTTGGGCGTGTCGACGTTCGCTAGATTGTTCGCGAGCACTTCCATGCGCTTGGACTGCACTTTGAGTGCGGCCTGGTGCACACCTAGATACGCGTCCAGATTGAGCGGCATGATGCGATCGATCCGTCAAAAGAATGACCTGATGACGTCAGTGCAATCCGCATGCCATGGGGCGCGCAGGGGTCTGCAGGGGGAGTGGGGGGTCCAGGGGCGTGAAGATGGTCACGCGCGCGGCAAGGGTTTGCCGCCCGGACGGCAGTGCGCAGCGGTGGGTGTCAGCAAGTTAGCGGCACGACGAGTGTGGACTTGAGGCGTCGTTGAGGCCGCGCGGCGGCGCCGCGGCTCGGTGAGCCCGAGTGTTGGCGCCGGCGGCGTGCGGGCTGGCGCGGCACTTGCAAGCTCTCTTGGCCATGACTATTCCAGTGACGGTCTTTCGACGCTCTTTGCCCGTGCTCGGGGCCACGGTTGCGTGCCTGTTTGTACTCAATGCCCAAGCGCAGGAGCCGGCGCGGGCGACGGAGCCACTCTCGGCGATCCGCGCAGCGGCGCAGTCCTTCGCCAAATCGCAGGTACCCGGAGGGCCTGGAGCGAGTGAGACGACCGTCACAGCGGGGCAGCTCGATAGCCGTCTGCACCTCACCGAGTGCGAGGGCCCGCTGAGCGCAGGCCTTCCGGCCGGCATGACCCTGCAGGCGCGCTCCACGGTCGGTGTGACTTGCGCCAGCCCCGTTCATTGGACCGTATATGTCCCTGTGGTCGTGGAGAGCCGCATCAATGTGCTCGTGCTGAAGCATGCAGTTGCTCGAGATGCCAAGCTGACCGGTGCCGATGTTGCCGTCGAGGCTCGCAACGTCGCGGGCCCCGGCGCCGCCTATCTCAACTCGACGGGTGAGTTGGCCGGGCGCATCGTGAGGCGCCCTCTGGCCGCCGGCGTGACTTTGTCCGCCGATATGTTTTCTGCCGACTTGATCGTTCATCGCGGTCAGGAGGTCACTCTGCTGTCCCAGGGTGGTGCCATCGAGGTGCGAGCCAGTGGCAAGGCTCTGGCTGACGCAGCCGCCGGTGCGCGAGTCCAGGTTCAGAACGTGAGCTCGATGCGTATTGTCGAGGGTGTGGTGGAGTCCGCAGACGTGGTGAGAGTGGCGCGCTAACGTCACGCCCGGGAGCATCTGAATATGGCGATCAATCTAGCCGGAATCGGGTTGAGCGGCACCGCCGCCGGGACCGCTCGCGAGGCCCAGGAGGCGCAGCAACCCGCGGTTGCAACGCCCGATAGCGCGCAGGACTCAGCTGCGCCGCGGCCGGGCGAAGTGAGCATCACGAGCACGGCGGCGCTGCTGGCTCGCCTGGAGCAAGCGCTGGGCACACAGGCTCCCGTCGACCAGAAGCGAGTGGAGAGCATCAGCCGTGCCATCGCCGACGGCAGCTACAAAGTGGATGCCACCAAGGTCGCCTCCGGGCTGATGCAGTCCGAGCGCGCGTTGGCTCCGCTCCCTCTGACGGAGATCTAGCTTGGAAACTCAAACCTGCCGTGAGCAGCTCGCGAAGATCATGGCGACCGAGACCCGGCTGCTGGGCGAGTTGGCGCAGTTGCTGGACCGCGAGCACGCCTGCCTGCAGGCAGACGATCCGGTCGCACTGGAGAAGACCGCGAGCGACCGGCAGAAATGCGTCGCCGGCATCTACCGCTGCGACGAGGAGCGCCGTGCGCTGTGTCGCACCGCGGGTCGACCCGAGAATCTGCAGGGTCTGGAAGAGCTGATACGCTGGTGCGACCCGCGCGGCACCTTGGCACCCGGATGGGCGGAATGCTCCGCAGCGGCGGCCCATTGCCGCGCGCTCAACGATCGCAACGCGGCGCTGGTGAACGCCCGCCTGAAGCACGTCCAGGGCCGCCTGGGGGTGTTGATCGAAGGCCGCCGGGATGCCGTCACCTACGGGCGCCGGGGAAATGACGCCCCGCCGACGGCAGGCCGTCTGGTGGTCACAGAGGCATGACGCCGGTCACACTCTGACCTAAAGTTTCTCCTCACCCGGCCGCTACAGGGGCTGGAAGGTACTGAGGAGAACGGGCGTGTCCAGCAAAATTAGCGGATTTAACGGCTCCCAGACCCCGTCGGTCGGGGCAGGCCGTTCCGCGGACACTGGCGGTCCCCAGCGTTCGCAGGACGTGGGCAGCGGCGGGGCATCGGGAGCTTCGTCGGCTTCCAACAGCGGACTCACTCATGACGTGCAGATCACAGGTGCTGCGCGCCAGCTTGCCACGCTCGAACAAACCTTGCGCGATCTCCCCGCGGTGAACGAGACCCGCGTCGCCCAGATCAGCAATTCCATCGAGCAGGGCACCTACACGGTGCACCCGCAACAGATTGCCGACAAGCTCATCCAGCTCGAACAGGCACTCGGACAGCTGCCTGATCGGGCGGAGCCTGACCCGACGGACGGCTGAGTGGATCCCGAGGTCTGCCGCGACGGTCTGGGCTCGCTGTTGGGCGATGAGTCCACGGCCCTGAGCCAGCTGGAGGCGCTCCTGCAGCGCGAGCACGAAGTGCTCCAGGCCGGCGACGTCGCGGCCCTCAATGCCACCGCGCATCAGCGGCAGGCCAAAATAGGAGAGCTGGCCCAGATCGAGGAGCAGCGGCGCTCGCTGTGCCGCCTGCATGGTCATTCCGCCGATCGCGCCGGCCTCGAAGCCCTCGTCATGTGGTGCGACCCCGAGGGATCGCTGGTCTCACGCCTGCGCGACTGCGCCGAGCGGGCCGTTCGTTGTCGTGAGCTCAACGATCGCAACGGAGTCCTGGTCACCACGCGGCTGCGCAACGTGTCCGATCGGCTTGCCGTGCTCACGGGGCGGGGCGAAGCGGCGGTGACGTATGGACCCAAGGGTACGGCGCCTGTGCGGCCTGGACGGGTGCTGGGCGCGGCCTGAGGTTGCGCCGGCAGCCGGCGCGCCGCTAGCCCCCGCCCAACGCCTCACGCAGCGCATTGATCGCCTGCGCCGAATCGGCGATGAACGACTCGCAGGCTTCTTCATTCAGCTGCAGGCGCTGCAGCAACTTCGCGGAATTAACCTGAGCCTTGATTACATGCGGATGTGAATGATGCTCGGCGAGCAGCACTCCGACAGCCAGAACGTCGGTGAGTCCGACACTACCGCGCAGATCCCGCTCGGCACTTTCCGAGTCGTGGACCGCCTGGACGATCTCGTCGCCGAATCCCCAGTTCTCCAGCAGCGCGGCTGCGATGCTCAGATGCCAGTCGTGCTCGATCGCCTGATAGCTGGCCTCGTCCGAGAAGAGAGCCCGGTGTCCGCTGGCGCGAGTGAGGATGTACAGCTTGCCGATGCCCTGCAACATGCCCGCCAGCAAGGCGGTGTCAGGATTGACGCGCGTGAGCCGGGTAGCGATGACGTGACACAGGCTCGCGACGAGAATGCTTCGTTGCCAAAGGGCATCGAGTTGGCGCTCGAGTCCCCGCAATTGCGGTGCCGCGCGCAACTGCTGTACGGCGCACGCGATCGTTGCGGTGCGCACCGAATCCAGTCCCACGCGGGCGACCGCGGCCTTGAGATCGGTGACTGGGGTCCGTGCGGGGTTGAGTGCGGCTGAATTGGCCATCCGCATCAGTTGCGCGGACAGCACCGGCTCGCCGCCGATGACCTGCACTATGCGGCTCGCGTCGGCCTTGACGTCAGAGAGCACACGCTGGACCCGCAGTACCACGTGCGGAAAGCCAGGAAGCTCAACCTTGCCCCCCGACAACTCCGCGGCCAGTGCCTGGACGAAATGGAAGGCCATGTCTTCGCCCGAACGTGGATTCCCGTCCGGCTGGCTCGCTGTGGGCCGCCCCACTTGGGGCTGCGAGGCGCTCATTTCCCGTCAGACTCCGAGAGCCTGGCGCAGCGTATCGATCTCGTGCTGCGACTCGTCGATCAGCTTCTCGTAGCTCGCGCGATCGATGCCCATGCGCTTGCACGCGGCGACATCGTGCATGTTGAGCTCGATGGTCTCGGGGTGTTCCATGAAAGAGGCGAGCAGATGGCCGACCGTGAGGACGTCGGTCAGGTCGACCTGGCCTTCGTTCTGTCGCTCGAAGTCCTCGTACTCGCTGACGGCCGTCACGATCTCCTCGGCCATGTCCCAGTTCTCGAGCAGGGCCTTGGCGACGGCGCTGTGCCAGTCGCTGACGATGGAGGTATAGGTCGCCTGATCGGCGAACAGCCCCGGGTGCTGGTTGGAGCGCGTGAGGATGTAGAGCTCACCGATGCCGTGCACCAGGCCCGTCAGCATCGCCGTGTCGGGATTGACCCGGCTGAACGTCTTCGCGACGGCGTGCGACATCGCGGCCACGGCGGCGCTGCGCTTCCACAGGTCATCAAGTGGCTTCTCCAGCCCCTTGAGTGAATCGACCTTCTTCAGCTGCGACATCGCAAAAGCGATGGCCGCGCTGCGCACCATGTTGAATCCCATGCGGGCAATCGCGGTCCGCAGCTCGGTGATCGGCTTGCCGGTGAAGTTCAGCGCCGCGGAGTTTGAAATCTGCATCAGCCGCGCCGCCAGGGCGGGCTCCGATCCGACCACGCGGACCACCTTGTCCTGGGAGACGTTCTCATCCGCCAGCACCTGGCGAACCCGCAGGGCGATGTCCGGGAAGCTGGGCAGGTCGACCTTGCCCTTGGAGAGCTCCGCAGCCAGTTGCTGGACGAAGGCAAAGGCGAGTGCATTGCCCGATTGCGGGCTGGGAGCGGTAGCAGCGGTCATGGCGAATTCCTCGACGTCGGCGTTCCCATAGTGTTTCACGCCTCTCGGGCACTGCGCGTGATGTCCATCGCATCCGCCAGAGAGAGAATCTTCGCGGCCACGTTCTCCAGGGGTAGAACGTGCTGCGCGGCCCCCAGGGATACCGCTTCCCCGGGCATTCCCCACACGACGCTGGTGGCCTCGTCCTGTGCGATCGTCCGGCTCCCGGCATCCAGCATTTCCCTCAGGCCCCGTGCCCCGTCCTTCCCCATGCCCGTGAGGATGACGCCGATCGCATTGCCCCCGGCGTTCTGGGCGATCGAGCGGAACAGCACGTCGACCGAGGGCTTGTGGCGGTTCACCGGCACTCCGTCGTCCAGCTTGCAGACGTAGCGTGTGCCGTCACGGACGACCATGAGATGGCGGTCGCCCGGGGCGATGTAGACGTGGCCGGCGAGCACCTGCTGGCCGTCTTCGGCTTCGTACACCGTCACCTGGCTGCAGTCGTTCATGCGGCGCGCGAAGGGAGTGCTGAAGGCCTTCGGAATGTGCTGCGCAATGACGACCCCGGGGGCGTCCGGGGGCAGGCGCATGAGGACTTCCTTGATGGCCTCCGTGCCGCCGGTCGAGGCGCCAATGGCAATGATGCGGTCCGTGGTGCGCAGCTGCCTGGGCGGGCGCGCCTTCGGCAGCACCGCATCGGCATTGTGTGCCGGGCGGGCCGCCGCCAGGGCCGCGGCCCGGCGCGGATCGAGCGCCCGCACGCTCGCCTTGGCAGCCGTCTTGATCTTCTCGATGAGCTCCTCGCCGTAGTCCTTGAGGGTCGCGGCGAGATCGATCTTGGGCTTGGAGAGGTAATCGACCGCACCGATCGCCAGCGCGTCCAGCGTGACGTCCGCGCCCCGCTCGGTGAGCGAGGAGACCATCACCACGGGCATCGGATGCAGCCGCATCAGGTTGCGCAGGAAGGTGATGCCGTCCATCTTCGGCATCTCGACATCGAGCGTCAGGACATCGGGGTTCAGCGATTTGATCTTCTCGCGCGCCACGTGGGCGTCGCCGGCGACGCCGACGACTTCGATGGAGCGGTCGGCGGAGAGGATGTCCGACAGCAGGCTGCGCACCAGCGCCGAGTCGTCCACGATCAACACACGAATCGGGCGCTTGGCGCGCGCGTCGGCAATGGGTTGGGTGTTCATGGTGTCTCTCCCGCGCGCCTTCAGTCGAACAGCTCGACGTCGCCGCCGCCGGCTGCCTTGTTGCCGATGCTCTCGAGGTACAGTTTTTCGTGGTGGCTGATGACCCGGTTCTCGACCTGCCGCAGGCGGCGCATTTTCACCCGGCCGTTGGTGGGAAAGTAGATCACCTTGCGCGGCTGCGTCCCGCCCATGTCCTCGGCGGCAATCGACAGGCCTTCTATCTTGATGAAGTTACGGATGAAGTTGATGTTGCGGTCGCCTACATCGGTCATGCCCGCGAGAATGCGTCCACCCCCGAACAGCTTGATCTCCAGGCGCTCGCGCACCGCGCCGAGCTTCAGCAGGTCGTTGATCAGGCTTTCCATCGCGTAGGAGCCGTAGCGCGTGGACAGTCCGACGGCCGGATCCAGCCAGTTGTTGGGTCCGACGGTCGCATCCTCAGGCAGCATGAAATGATTCATCCCGCCGACGTTGCGCACCGGGTCCCGCACGCAGGCCGAGACGCACGAGCCGAGCACCGTGGAGACGGCTTCCTCGCCGCGTGTCACGTAGTATTCCCCGGGGAGGATCTTCACCGTCCAGCAGGCATTCTCCGGATCCCAGAAGCGCTGGATATGGGAGAAGCCAGGAAGGCTCGGCGGGGGCTCCCCGCGCAGCGTGCGTGTGACAATGGTATTCATAGGCGTCGATGGATGGTTCGACCGATCAAGGCGTAGTCCTCGGAGACCTTGAACAGGCTCTCGGAGTGGCCGAGGAACAGCAAGTCGCCGCTGCGTTGCAGGTGCGCGACGCGCGCGAACAGGCTGCGTTGCGTGTCCTTGTCGAAGTAGATGACGACGTTGCGGCAGAAAATGAGGTCCAGCGGCCCCTTCATCGGCAGAGGATGCATGAGGTTCAGCTGTTTGAAGGTGATCAGCGCCGCGACCTCCGGATTCACCTGGTGGTGCAGCTCCCTGCGCTCCTCGCGCTGGGTGCAGAAGCGTGCGATGCGCTCCGGATTGAGGCCGCGAACGCGATCGGCGGCATAGCTGCCGCGCCGGGCGCGCTCGAGCACGTCCGAATCCAGGTCGGTCGCGAGAATGCGGATGTCCCAGCGGCGCACGTCCGGAAGAGTCTCGAGAATCGTCATCGCGATGGAGTAGGGCTCCTCACCGGTGGAGCAGCCGGCGGACCAGATCCGCAGCCGCTTCGGGCGTGACGGATCGGCCGCGCAAGGCAGCAGTACCTGCTCGCGCAGATACTCGAAGTGGTGCGGCTCGCGGAAGAAGGCGGTCAGGTTCGTCGTGATCGCGTTGCACAGCTCCACGATCTCCTTGCCGCCGTCATTGGCAAGCACCTCGCGGTACTCGGCGAAGCTCTTCAGTTGCAGGGCGCGCAGCCGCCGGGCGAGCCGGCCGTAGACCAGCTCGCGTTTCTGATCGGAGAGGTTGATCCCGGTGAGCTGCTTGACGAGCGAGCGCAGCGCCTCGAAATCCTCGTGGCCGAAGGCGAACTCCCGCAGCCGGTTCACCGTCACGGTGTCGCGGAGGAAGTTGGGTATCAAGGCTCGCCCCCCTTTAGAAGAGCTCGATGCTGCCTTCGTTCGCGTGCAGGGACGGGGCAGTCATGGCGACACCCGAGACCGGCAACAGCAGATTGAACAGGATGCGATGCGAGTCAGAGGTGAAGCGCGAGCGGATGTTCTCCACCAGCACGTTCCAGGACTTCTGATCCGCGGATGCCGGGAGCGTCTCGGCGGCCAGGCTCGCCAGCAGGTTGCGCACCTGCGTGAGCTGCTGCGTGAGCCGGTCGTGAAACTGCAGGCTCTCGATGCATACTGCGATCTCGCGCGCAAACGTCTCCTTGTCGACGCGCACGTCGGCCGCGTCATCGTGCAGCCTGCTTGCGAGGCGCGTGAGCGCTCCTCCCAGCTCGACCACCGGGATTTGCGACTCATGCATCGCCAACGCGATCAATGCGGCGGCGGCCTGGATGGCCGCGGACGGATCGGTGTGACCCCGCGGCGGCTCCGCAGGCCGTGCACCGTGCTCGCGGTCAAAGGCTGCCTGCGACCCGCCATGGGCCAGCCCCGCGTGAGCCGGGGCTTTTTGGGTGTTTCGCTTCATGTCGAGCGCATTCCCGCGAAACCTCCGGCGCCACAGGGCCGTGCGCCGGAGGTCGGGCAGGTCGTTCCGTGTGCGCCTCTAGCCCTTCTTCGCCTTGAACGCGCGCACCTGCTCGTTGAACTTGTTGGCGATCTTGGTCATCGCGTCCACGGCGTCGTTGTGCCGGCGCTCCTCTTCGGACTTGCTCAGGCGATTCTGCTTCGCCTCGAAGTCCAGGCACTTCAGGTACGTGTCGACGTCGCCGTTGTACTGCTTCAGCGTCTCCATCGCGCTGACCATCTCCTGCTCGCTCGCCGTGGTGGCATCCGGAACCTT
>DATNEN010000060.1:0-49253 GCA_035552975.1 Steroidobacteraceae bacterium | reverse complement strand
TGCAGACGCCGCTGGATGTGTTTCCGGACTTCGTGCCCACCCAGGTGGATGTGCAGACCGAGGCGCCCGGGTTCGCGCCGGAGCAGGTGGAGCAGCTGGTCACCAAACCCGTCGAGAGCGCCATCAACGGCGCCTCGGGGCTGGCGACGCTGCGCTCGGAATCGATTCCGGGGCTGTCGGTCGTGACCGTGACGTTCAACGACGGTGTCGATCCGCATATCGCCCGGCAGGGGATCTCGGAGCGTCTGTCGGAAATCGGCTCCTCGCTCCCGCAGGGCGTGGGCCCCCCGAAGCTGTCACCCCTGGTCTCGAGCACAATGGATCTGCTGAAGATCGGCCTCGTCTCGGACAAGGTGGATGCGTACGCGCTGCGGGATGCGGCCGACTGGGTCGTAAAGCCGCGACTGCTGGCTGTTCCCGGGGTCGCGCACGCGATCGTGTTCGGGGGCAAGGTGCGCGAGCTGCAGATCGCGCCGGACCTGCGCAGGCTGGCGAGCTTCAATCTGACATTGAGCGACGTTGCGGACGCGGCGCGCGCGGCGCTTCCTTTGCGCGGCGCCGGGTACATCGATATCGCTGCGCAGCGCGTGCTCCTGAAAGCGCCGGTCCCGCAGCCGGACATCGACAGGCTCGGAAACGCTGTGGTTGCGGTGCGCAACAGCACGCCGATCCGGCTGCGCGACGTGGCGACCATCCAGCAGGGGCCGGCGCTGCGCTCGGGGGATGCGCTGATCATGGGCCGACCCGGCGTGTTGATCTCGATGGCGAGCCAGTACGGGGCGAACACACTCACGACGACCCAGGCCGTCGAGCGCGTGCTCGCCGAGCTGGAGCCGACCCTGAAGGCCCAGGGCATCACGCTCTATGGGCGCCTGCATCGCCCGGCGAATTTCATCGAGAAAGCGCTCGGCGAGCTGGAGCGCTCGCTGCTGATCGCGGCCATCCTGATCATCGCCGTGCTGTATGCGTTCCTGCGCGACTGGCGCGCCTCCGTCATCGCCTTCACCGCGATCCCGCTGTCGCTGCTGGCCGCGACCGCGGTGCTCTCCCGCATGGGAGATACCCTGAACACCATGACCCTGGGAGGGTTCGCGGTGGCGCTCGGGGTGCTGGTGGACGATGCGATCATCGGGATCGAGAACATCATGCGGCGCCTGCGCGAGAACCGGTCGCTGCCTCAGGCGCGGCCTCGCCTGGAGGTCATCCTCGATGCCTCGCTCGAGGTGCGCGGACCGGTCATCTATGCGACTGCGGTCGTCATCGCCGTATTCATTCCGGAGCTGCTCACCTCCAGCGTGCAGGGGCATTTCGTCGGGCCGCTGGCGCTCGCGTTCATGCTGGCGGTGACCGCGTCGTTGCTGGTGGCGATGACCTCCACTCCAGCACTGTGCGCGCTGCTGCTGCGCGCCGATCGCGTCAAGCCCGAAGCCCGCTGGCTCGTGCGGCTGAAGGCGTGGCAACGCGAGGTAATCCAGCGGCTCGACCGCAGAGTCGGGCTGGCGATAGGGGTCATCGTTGTGCTGGTGGTGGTGGCCGCCGCCTTCGTGCCGTTCCTGGGCGGCACGTTCATGCCCGACTTTCGCGAAGGCCACTTCGTGATGCAGGCCTCGAGCTCCATTCCCGGGACCTCGCTGGATGAGATGTTGCGCTTTGGGAAGCGGATCAGCGCCCAGATCCTCGCGCTGCCTTACGTCGCCAGCATCGAGCAGCAGGTCGGACGAGCGGAGGCGGGCGAGGACACCTGGGGCACACATCGCAGCGAGCTGCACGTCGAGCTCAAGCCCGATGCCACGGTCGATCAGGCGCAAGCGCAGGGGACCTTGCGCAAGATCCTCGCCGGCTATCCCGGCATCCAGGGAGAGGTCGTCACCTTCCTCGGCGATCGCATCAGCGAGAGCCTCAGCGGCGAGACGGCGCAGGTGGCCATCAAGGTCTTCGGTAACGATCTGCAGGCGTTGGACGAGGTCGGTGACCGGATCGTCGCGGCTCTGGGGGGCGAGAGCGGCGTGACGGATCTGCAGTTCAAGCGTGAGGACGACACTCCCACCCTGAGCATTGCGCCCGAGCCCGACAGGCTCGCCGCCGCCGGCCTGAAGGTGCAGGACGTGCTCGACACGATCGAGGCCGCCTATTCGGGCGCCGTCGTCGGCCAGACTTTCAGCGGCGCGCGCACCGTGTCCGTCGTGGTTCGCCTCCCCGATGAGCTGCGCAATCGGCTGGATGAGCTCCGACACCTGATGATCAACAGCCCCTACGGACCGGTGCCGCTCGGACAGGTGGCCCGCCTGGATCTATCCGCGGACCGCTACACCATCGATCACGAGGGCGGTCAGCGATTGATTGCGGTGACGTTCAACGTCGAGGGCCGCTCGCTGCAGGCGGCTGTATCCGAGGCCCAACGCAGGATCGCACAATCGGTGCAGCTACCCACGGGGACCGTCGTCGAGTTCACCGGCGCGGCCGAAGCAGAGCAGCAGACGCGCATCCAGCTGATCGCCTACTCGGCCGCCGCGCTGGTGCTGATCATCATGATTCTGCTCGTCGCGCTGCACTGGCGCGCGAGCGGCTGGCTGGTCATGGCCAACCTGCCGTTCAGCCTGCTGGGCGGGGTGCTCGTCATTGCCGCCACCGGCATCGGCCTGTCGCTGGGATCCCTCGTCGGCCTGGTGACCGTGTTCGGTGTCAGCGCGCGCAACTCGATCCTGCAGCTCGCCCACTACGAGCACCTGGTCGAGCGCGAAGGGATGTCGTGGAACCTGGAGTTGGTGCTGCGCGGCGCCAACGAACGTCTCATTCCCATTTTGATGACGGCCGTCGTGACGGCCCTGGGCCTGGCGCCACTGGCCGCCGGCGTCCACAGCCCCGGGCAGGAGATCGAGGCTCCCATGGCGATCACCGTGCTGGGCGGGCTGCTTTCATCGACCGTATTGAATTTGGGTCTGCTGCCGGTGCTGGTGCATCGTTACGGCGGACCGAGGAGGGTACATGTGGATCAAAGCGCATCATCGTGAGTGGGTCGGATTGCTGGCGCTGATCGGCGCGTTCGCCGCCGTCGGCACGGCGCAGAGTGCCGACAAGGACCCGGGCTATCACTTCCTCAAGGAGATCCCGATCGCCGGCGACACCGGTTGGGATTACCTGTCAGTCGACTCCGAGGCTCGGCGGCTGTACGTCACGCACGGCACCCATATCGTCGTCGTGGACCTGAATTCCGACGCGGTGGTGGGCGACATCGCCGACACGCCCGGAGTGCATGGGTTTGCCCTGGCTCCCAAGCTGGGTCGCGGTTTTGCCAGCGACGGCGGCGAAGCCAAAGTGAGCGTCGTCGATCTGAAGACGCTCGCCACGACCTCCAAGGTCGGCACGGAGGAGGGGCCTGACGGGATACTTTATGAGCCGGGGCGCGGGGAAGTGTATGCCTTCGATGGCCGCGCCCACGCGGCTACGGTGATCTCCGCCGGTTCCGGTCAGGTCGTGGCGACCATCAAGCTGCCCGGTAAGCCCGAGTTCCCGGCAGCGGATCCGCGCGCCGGCCGCGTCTACGACAACATCGAGGACAAGAGCGAGGTCGTCGCCATCGACACGAAAACCCATCAGGTCGTGAGCGACTGGCCGATCGCCCCGGGGGAGAGCGCTTCCGGCATGGCCTTCGATGCCGCGCACCATCGCCTGTTCCTGGGTTGCGAGAACCATCTGATGCTCATGATGGACAGCACCAGCGGCAAGGTGGTCGCCTCGGTGCCGATCGGCGCAGGCGTGGACGCGAACGCCTTCGATGACGAGCTGCAGCTCGCTTTCAGCTCCAACGGCGAAGGCACCGTGACCATCGCGCACGAGGACTCGCCATCGAAGCTGACAGTCGTGCAGACGCTCAAGACCCAACCCAGCGCGCGCACCATGGCACTGGATCCGAAGACGCATCGGATCTACCTGGCGGCGGCGATGTTCGGGCCCGCTCCGCAGCAGGCGCCGGGGGCTCCGCGGCGCCGCCCCCCGATCGTTCCCGGGACGTTCAAGGTTCTGGTTTACGGGCCGGCGGAGTAGCCGAGGACCGCCGCTGGTCCCGGTCGGCGAGCGGTGTGCGGCCGACCCCGCGCGCAGCCGGGCTAGCGGCGGCTGACGGCGACCGTCTCGCTGTCAGCCGCGATCACGCGCCCCGGCAGTCCGCTCTTCTGATAGCGAGGCCACTGCGAGGGGGCGATGAACGCGATGGCGTCGCTGCTGTTCGTCCATTGCCGCACGAACTGGTCCTCGGTCGCCGCGTTGTGCCCCGGCTGCGCGTGCATGCCGAACTCCAGCTCACCCTCGTAGTCGACGACCGTCAGGGTCCGTCGGAGATACGGGAGAATGGTTTCGCGAAATTGTCCCACGCTGTACAGAGCAGTCGCCGGATGCACGTACGGCCGGACGGCAGCGACCAGGTCGCGGGAAGTGCGTGCAGGAGGAGTCGCTGCGTAAGCGACCATCAGGCACTGCCAACCGAGGATGGCCGCCCCCGCGACCGTCCAGACCCGGCCCATCGGCAGCTCGCCTCGCGAACGGCGTGCGGCGAGCACACCGATGAAACCTGCAATCACCGCTACGACGGCCCAGATCAGCACCTCGCGCGGCAGGGCGCCGTTGCGGTGCCAGCCATAACCCACCCACCCCGCGGCCACCAGCAACAGCAAGCCAGCTCCGATCCAAGCCGTGCGAGTCAGCAACCACGGACCTTCCGAGCATTGCGCTCCCACTACCGCTGCCAGAGCGGGTATGACCGGGAGCACATAAGGGGCGAGCTTGGATCCCGAAGCCGAGAAGAACAGGAACGTGATTGCCGAGTAGATGAGCAGGAACTTCAGAGGCTTGAACGGTACGCCCGGGCGGCTCCAGGCGGTGCGGCACCCGTGTAGGAAAGGGGGCAGCCAGGGAAGTATCCCGACAAAGAGGATGGGGATGAAATACCACCAGGGCTCCACGCGCTGATGGACCGTCGTCAGGAAACGTGCGAAATGCTCGTGAACGAAGAAGAACTGCAGGAAGTCCGGGTTGCGCCGCGACACGAGAATGAACCAAGGTGCGCTCACACATAGGAAGAGCGGTATGCCGGGCGCCAGGTGCAGACGCTTCCAGGGCCGAGCGTCACGCTCCAGCGCGGAGTAGACGATCAGCGAGCCTCCGGCAAGCACGCCTACGACGATTCCTTTGCTGAGCACGGCCAATGCCGCGCTGACCCAACACAGCAGCATCCACTTGCGTTCCGCCGAAGATCCCGGCTCCGAGGTTTGTGCGCGCAGGAACGCGAGCACGGTCGCGGTGAGCCAGAACGTGAAGCCGGAGTCGAGCAGATTGAGGTGGCCGACGATCGCGAAGTAAGGACTGACGGCAAGGGCGAGCAGCGCCGCTCGTCCCGCCCGATCCCCGTAGAGTCGCCGCGTCCACGCGAAAACCAACGGCAGGCAGGCGAACGCGAGCGCGAACGACCACAGTCGCGAGCTCCAGGGCGACTGGCCGAACGCCCGGTACGCGGCCGCAGTCATCCAGTATTGCAGCGGCGGCTTCTCGAAGTACTTCAGGTCGTTCAGCCTGGGGGTGACCCAGTCGCCGCTCGCTGCCATCTCGCGCGGAATTTCCGCATAACGGCCTTCGTCCGGATCCAGGAGCGGCCGCAACTGCAAGCTAGCGAGCCACAGTGCCGCCAGTGCGAGCCAGCCGAGCCAGGCTGTGTTGGAGGTTCGCTTGAGCACGCGTTGCTGTTTCCGTTAGTGTTTCGTTGGCATTTCGTAAGCTGCGCCGGTGTCTCGAAAGCTCTGTGTAAGCTTCAGCCCGTGTGCGTGCATGTGGATCTGTCTCGAGCTCACGTTTTCTTCCGACTGTAACAATCGCTCCCTAACGTAGCCCGCCGGTGTCGTAACAAGGGGCGATGAACATGCTCAAAGGTTTTTCGGCGGCTGCCTTGGGTCTCGTCCTGCTGGGTGCAGGACTCACGCATGCGGACGAGGATGGTTTCAGCGGCCGCGGTCGCGAGATCCGGCACGTGCTGCTCATCAGTGTCGACGGCCTGCACGCACTGGATCTTTCCAACTACGTCGCCAGTCATCCCAACTCGACGCTGGCCGCGCTCAGTCAGCACGGAGTGACCTTCACCAACAACTCGACCTCCGCCCCTTCGGACTCGTTCCCGGGTCTCGCCTCGCTCGTGACCGGCGGCTCGCCGATCACCACCGGGCTGTGGTACGACGATACGTACAACCGGGCTCTCTCCCCGCCTGCGCAAACCGATGGCCTCGGCAATCCCGGCGGCGCCTGCCCGGCTGAGGTCGGCACCAATGTGGCCTGGGACGAGGCCGTCGACCTCGATCTGACCCGGCTCGATGGCGGCGGCGGCCTCAATCCGAGCTTCCTGGTGCGCGACCCGAGCAACGGCTGCCGCACCATCATGCCGCACCAGTACGTGCGCGTGAATACGATTTTCGAGGTGGTGCGCTCGCACGGCGGCCTGACCGCGTGGACGGACAAGCACCCCTCCTATGAGTGGACCAACGGGCCGAGCGGCCGCGGCGTCGATGATTTCTACGGCCCGGAGATCAACTCGATCCCGGTGCCCCTGCCGGGGATCGCCGGCTGTACGGCCGTGCCGTTTCCCGACCCGACCCCCGATGACGGCTGGACGAACAGCTTCGATGACATCAAATGCTACGACTCGCTGCACGTGCAGGCCGTGCTGAACCAGATCGACGGCTACAACCACGATCGCACCCGCAGGATCGGGGTGCCGACGCTGTTCGGCACCAATTTCCAGGCGGTGAGCGTCGGGCAGAAGCTCGCGACCGACCCCGTGACCGGAGCCAAGGGCGGCTACCTGGACGTGCTGGGCACGCCAGGGGTGGGACTTGCCGGCGAGCTCGACTTCGTGGACCAGTCGCTCGGCAAGTTCGTCTCGGAGCTGAAGCGGCAGGGGCTGTGGGAGTCGACGCTGATGGTCGTGGCTGCCAAGCACGGCCAGTCCGCGATCGATCTGAGCAAGCGCCGGGGGATCGGCGGCGGCCAGCCGGGTGCCACGATCGGCGCCGCGGACGCCTTCGACATCTCCGATGACGGCTCGCTCATCTGGCTCACCAGTCCATCCCTCACCGCGGGAGTGGTGGCCACCCTGAGCACCCCGCAGAACCAGCAGGCGCTCGGCATCCAGGAGATCTTCGCGGGTGCCTCGCTGGCGAACAAGTTCGACGACCCCAAGGTCGACCCGCGTACGCCGGACATCGTTCTCAAGGTCAACACGGGCGTGATCTTCAGCGGCGGCTCCAAGCTGTCCGAGCACGGCGGCTTCAACGAGGATGACGTGCATACGGCGCTGCTGGTGTCGGCAGAGGATCTGGACGCTGCCTCGGTGTCCACGGCGACCTCGAACCAGCAGGTGGCGCCGAGCATCCTCGAGGCCCTCGGGATCGATCCGCGGGAGCTGCAGGCAGTTCAGAAGGAGCACGTCCACACCCTGCCATTCCCCGCGCAACGTTAGGCAAGGGGGGCCGTCGTCGCAGCTGCCTGCAGCGCCGGCCCCCGTTTGCGCAAAAGTCCGGCGCTGTCTGCGGTGGCAGCCCGCTTTGCCGTAGAATCCGCCGCCAACGCGGGCCTTCCGGTCCGCATCGGCGGAAGGGGCGATGCGGGTTCCCAAGAATCAGCCGTTCTGGGTGAGATTTCGTTACGCCGTGGCGGGCATCGCCGCCGGCGTGCGCTCCGAGCACAGTCTGCGCATCCAGCTCGCGACGCTGGCCCTCGCCATCCTCGTACTGTGCATCTCTCGTCCTGAGCCGATCTGGTGGGCCGCCGTTGCGCTCAGCGCAGCGTCGGTGATCTCGGCGGAGTTGCTCAACACGGCGATCGAGCACCTCGCGGATCACCTGTATCCCGAGAGCCACTCCCAGATCCAGCTCGTCAAGGATTGCGCGGCAGGTGCCGTGCTGGTCGCCTCGTGCGGCGCTTTCGCCGTCGGGATCGCACTCATCGTGCACCTGCTCAGAAGCGCGTAGACAGTCCGATCGACACCCCGCGAGGTAGGAGGCGCACACTGAGCGGCGTCCTCCAGGTCGATGTCCAGTATCCGACGCCTGTCCCCAAGGCCCATCCCGCGAGCACATCGCTTTGCCAGTGTGCGTGGCTCTTCATCCGCGCCACGGCGTCGTACGCCGGCAGCGCCTCCAGGACCCAGACCCAGGGATGGCGCTTTCCGTATTCAACGATGAAAGGTGTGACGGAGCTCGCCTGCAGTGTCACCTCGCCGCTGGGGAAGCTGGCGCAACAGCCGCCTTTGAACCACGCGCCAGGATCGTTTCCCTGACGCGGCCGCGCTCGGCCGAACGCTCGCTTGAGCCCTGTCGCTGCGAGCCCGGAGAGCACGGATGCGTCGATGGCTTGCCAGAAAACGTGCCCTGACTCGTCGTCATTGCCGAGCCACAGCGCGCCGCCGATCTGCGTGGCAATGACGCCCAGCTCCAGGCCTGTCTGATATTTGCGCGCCCAGATACCCGACTCATCCAGCGCCAGCTCGTGGTCGATTCCCAGAGGGCCGCCGGCCCACGCGCAGGGCGACGCCAGCGCCAACGCCACCAGCCATGCTCGTGCGCGCCGCTTCGATACTGTCTTGCGGTAATGGACACTCACCGCCAGGTTGGACGAGCCGGCGGGCTGGAATCAATCGGCGCCTCGGCGCGCGAGCCGCGCGATCGTGGCAAATGATGGCACGATCCGGGCGCACCCCGACAGCACTGTGATATCTGGTGATTCGGGCGTCCGCCGCGTTCCAACACACAGCGCGACGCATAGACTTTCTTGCAACGCGGCCTACGCGGTCTGTTGGGAGAGAGTCGATGTCGTGGCGCAGTTGGATGTGCTTTCTGCAGTGGATCCTTGCCGGCATCCTGTGCGTTGTCGGCATGTTGGTTTTGTCATCCTGCGGCGGCAAGCGCGAGGCATCGATGCAGCAGGCCGCGCAGCAGGCGGCCTGGAGCGCGCTGATATCGAGCCACACCAGCGGTGTGGTCTCGCGCAAGAGCGCCGTTCGCATTCGCTTCGCCACCGATGTGGCACCCACCGACGGCAGCCGCCCCGATCTGCGTCGCACGGTGACGATCGAGCCGGCCGTGCCAGCCTCGATCGCGTTCGAGGGCAGCCATCAGATCGTGCTCGGGCCGAAGATCGATCTGCAGCCGGGCATCTATGTGGTGCAGGTTCATCCGCAGGGGCTGCAGGGTGTGCGCTCCGACCTGCCGCCGTACGAATTCCGCTTCCGGGTGCAGGCTCCGGATTTCGAGGTCGAGCTGCGAGGCCTCGAGGCTGCCGGCGCAGATCTCATGCGGCTGCACGGCAGCGTCGTGGCGGCTGACGTCGAGCAGGCGCAGGCGATCGAGAAACTGGTCAGCGTGAGCTTCCTCGACAAAAGCCTGCCGCTGCAGTGGAGTCACGCCGGCCTCGAGCATGACTTCACCGTCGCGGAGCTGCACCGCCAGCGCGAGCGACAGCCGGTTCTGGTCAAATGGGACGGGAAGGCGATTGGGGCAACGAACCGCGGCCAGCGCTCGCTCGAAGTTCCCGCGCGCGGCAGTTTCCTGGTCACCCACGAGCAGGTGCTCGACGAGGGCGGTCGGCGGCAGATCCTGGTGTCCTTCTCCGACGCGCTCGATCCGACCCAGGACCTGACCGGGCTGGTGCATCTCTCCAAGGGCGCCGTCTCGGCCAACGTCCAGGACGGAGCGCTCGTGGTGTATCCGCAGGAGGATTCGCAGGGGGAGGTCACTCTCACGGTGGAAGCCGGCATCCGCAACGAGCGCGGCGATCGCCTGGAGCAGGCCGTGCAGCAGACCCTGAGCTTCCCCAGCCTCAAGCCGCAGGTGCGCTTCGTCGGGCGCGGCGTGATTCTGCCCGACGGCAAGACGCTGACGATTCCGTTCGAGGCGGTGAACGCCCGCTCGGTGCACGTGACGGCTCTGCGCGTTTATGACGACAACATGGCTCAGTTCCTGCAGGTCAACAAGCTCGACGGCAGCGCCGAGATGACTCGCGTGGGTCGCTTTCTGTGGCGCAGGACGATCGCACTGACGACACCCGCGACGCCGGGACGGTGGTCGCGCTACGACCTCGATGTGACCGAGCTGCTGCGCAAGTATCCCGGCGGGTTGTTCCAGCTCACCCTGCAGTTGACTCCGGCAGACTCCACCTATGACTGCGGAACGAATCCGGAGAAGCCGCCGGCGGCAGAGCCGGCGTTGCACGATCAGGAGGATGGGGAGGAGGTCCAGCGCTCCAACTGGGATTACGCCGAAGAATATTTCGATGCCGGCAACGCCCGTTGGGCGCATCGGCAGGATCCCTGTTACACCTCTTACTTCATCTATGGCGAGAACGTGCATGCGCAGCGCAACCTGCTGGCAACCAACATCGGTCTGCTGGCCAAGCGCGACCAGCACGGCCGCCTGCTGGTGGCCGCAACGGACCTGCGCACGGGGGCCGTGCGCGCGGGCATCAAGGTGGAGGTGCGCAATTTTCAGAGCCAGACGCTCGCCGCGGCGGCCACGGATGCGAGCGGGCTGGCCACCTTGACCCCGACCGGCACGCCCTTTCTGCTGGTCGGCTCAGGCGATGGGCAGCGCAGCTATCTGAAGCTCAATGCGGGCAACGCGCTGCCGGTCAGCCACTTCGATGTCGGCGGGGAGACGGTGGCCAAGGGGGTGAAAGGTTTCCTCTATGGCGAGCGAGGCGTGTGGCGGCCGGGCGATACGCTCCATCTGACATTCGTTCTGCAGGACAGGCCGTGTAGACAGAGCGCTGCGACATGCCCCGGCAGGCTGCCTCCGGGGCACCCGGTCACTCTCGAGCTCTACGATCCGCGGGGCCGGCTCGCACAGACGACCGTCAACACCACCCCCGTCGAGGGGTTCTACCGGTTCGAAGTCAAGACGGCAGCAGATGCGCCCACGGGCGAGTGGACGGCGAAAGCCATTCTCGGCGAGCTGAGCTTCAGCAAGCGCCTGCGCGTGGAGTCGATCATGCCCAATCGCCTGAGGGTCGCGCTGGAGGTGAGCTCGTTCGAAAGCGGCAAGCCGCTGGCGGGCTCGGTGTCGGCGCAGTGGCTGACGGGCGCGACCGCGGCGCAGCTGAAAACCGACGTGAAGCTGTCGCTGGTCCCGACGGCAACTCATTTCGGGCGGTTCACGGACTACGTGTTCGATGATCCGGCACGCCAGTTCGCCACCAAATCGGAGGCGGTGTTCACCGGCGAGCTCGATGCCAAGGGCGCGGCGAGCTTCACCAAGCCCCTGGATCTCACAGGCGCCCCGCCGGGAATGCTGTCGGCCACGTTCACGACACGTGTCTTCGAGCGCGGCGGCGCCTTCAGCATCAGCCGCGATACGATGAGCTACGCACCCTATCCGCGCTTCGTTGGTGTCCGGCTCCCGAAAGGGGACGCGGCACGCGACCTGTTGCAGACCGATCAGGAGCACACCGTCGAGATTGCCACCCTGTCGGCCGCGGGCGAGCCGGTTTCCGTAAGCCACGTACACCTGACGCTGTACAAGGTTGAGTGGAAGTGGTGGTGGGACAAGACGGGGGACTCGCTCGCCCAGTACGCTCAGGCGAACAGCAACACGGCGGTCCGCGAAGATACCGTCGCGACGGTAAACGGCGTCGGGCAATGGAAGTTCCAGATCGACTACCCACAATGGGGGCGGTATCTGCTGCGCGTATGCGATACCGATGGAGGTCACTGCGCGGGCCGCACTTTCTACGTCGACTGGCCCTCATGGGCCGGAAAGGAGCGCGAGCAATCCGCTGCTGCCGCCAGCGTTCTGGCCATTACTTCCGACAAGCCCAGATACACCGTGGGCGAGACGGCAACCGTGCGGCTGCCTGAGAGCGCACAGGGGCGCGCACTCGTCACGATCGAAAACGGCAGCGACATCATCGACGCGCGCTGGATGGAGCCCAAGGCAGGGAGCACGACGCTCACGCTGCCCGTCACGGCATCGATGGCACCGAACGTGTACGTCGCCGTCACGCTCATCCAGCCGCACGAGCACAAAGTCAGTGACCGTCCGATCCGGCTCTATGGGGTGATTCCTCTGGAGGTCACCGATCCGCAGACACACCTGGCGCCCGTCATACGCACGGCACAGGAATGGAAGCCCGAGAGTCGCAGCGATGTGCAGGTGACGGAGGCCCAGGGAAGGGCGATGACCTACACCCTCGCCGTGGTGGACGAGGGTCTGTTGTCCCTCACCAACTTCAAGACGCCCGATCCGTTCGAGTATTTCTACCGGCGCGAGGCACTCGGTGTGACGACGTGGGATCTCTACGACGATGTCGTCGGGGCTTATGGGACGGAGCTCGAGCGCCTGCTCGCGCTGGGCGGCTCCGACGCAACGGCTCAGACCGACACGGATCAGGCGCGCTCGCGATTTCCGCCCGTGGTGCGCTTTCTTGGTCCGTTCCGCCTCGAGGCGGGTGCCAAAGCGACCCACCAGATCGATATGCCTCGCTACATGGGCGCGGTGCGCGTCATGGTGGTCGCGGGCGACAAGGGTGCCTACGGATCGGCGGAGACCTCGGTGTTCGTGCGCCAACCGCTCATGGTGTTGCCGACGATGCCGCGGGTCATCGGACCCGGGGAGGAGGTTGCGGTGCCCGTCTCCGTTTTTGTCTCGGATCCGGCGATCAAACAGGTCACCTTGAGCATTGAGCCGGATGAGCTGCTCAGTCCTCTCGGAGAGAAGAGCGTGCGGCTGCAGTTCGCGCAGCCCGCGGAGCAGTTGGGCATGCTGCGGCTCAAGGCGGCAGACCGTCTCGGCAAGGCCCGCGTGCGCGTGACGGCTTCTTCGGGCGAGCAGCGCGCGGAGAGCGACATTCTCATCGACGTGCGCAGCTCCAATCCGCCGACGACGGTCGCCGTCTCGCGGGCGCTGCAACCGGGCGATACCTGGCGCACGCAGGTGTTGCCGCACGGAATCGCCGGGACGAACCAGGCGATGCTGGAGGTATCGCGCATGCCGGCATTGAACCTGGAGAGCCGTCTCGAGTATCTCATCCAGTACCCGCACGGCTGTCTCGAGCAGACGACCTCCTCGGTATTCCCACAGCTGTATCTGGCCGCGCTGCTGAAACTGGCCCCGGCGCGCCAGCAACAGCTCGAAGCCAACATCCGGCAGGGGATCGAGCGATTGCGCTGGTTCCAGCTCTCCAACGGCGGCTTCAGCTACTGGCCCGGTGCGAGCGGCGGTTTTGCGGCCGGTTCGCTCGAGGGCTATGCGCTCTGGGCGACCACCTATGCCAGCCATTTTCTCATCGAGGCGGAAAAGGCCGGTTACGAGCTGCCGCCGACGATGCGCAGCAACTTCATCCGCAACCTCAGGGTCACGGCGCAGCAGTGGACGCCGGCGGGCGTCAGTGGCGGCTCGACACTGGACCAGGCTTACCGGCTGTACGTGCTCGCGCTCGCCGGACAGCCGGATGTCGGTGCGATGAACCGCCTGCGGGAAGTTGCGCATTTGCCCGACACCGAGCGTTGGATTCTCGCTGCCACTTACAAGCTGGCAGGTCTTGCGGACCTCGCGGATTCGCTGGTTGCCGGCCTTCGACCCGACGCAGCAGGCGAGCCGCACGGCGCGGGGCCGGACTACACCTTCAGGTCCGAGCTGCGCGATCGCGCCATGGTCCTGCAGAGCCTGCTGGCGCTGGGCCGCGCGGATCAGTCAGCCGATCTGGTCAAGGCCATCTCCTCGGAGCTCGCTTCGCAGGGCTGGTACAGCACCCAGTCGGTGGCGTATTCGCTCATGGCCATCGCCAAGATCGCAGGGGCGGGGCCCGCGGACAGCTTCACGTTCGAGCACAACTTCGGTACGCCGACGACGAGCGTGCTGTCCCATTCGCCTGTCTACCAGGCGAAGCTGGACACGTTTCCCTCGACGGGTCAGGCGGTCTCCATTCATAACACCTCACAGCGCACTCTGTTCGTGACGATCGCCACGCGCGGCGTGCCCGCGGCGGGCACTGAGAGTGCCGATTCGTCCGGACTCTCACTGCAAGTGACGTACACGGATGAGGACGGGAACGCCGTCGACGTGAGCCGCCTGACCCAGGGCAGCGATTTCGTTGCGCACGTCGAAGTGAGGAACGTCACTTCGCAGCGCATCGACAACATCGCGCTGACCCATGTTTTTCCGGCGGGCTGGGAGATTCACAACGATCGCATGGACAATGCCGCTGCGGGCGGATCACGCGATGAGACGGCGCAACCGCGCAACCCATGGATGTCTCTGAACGGCTCGCGCAATGCGACTCAGGCGAGCGTCGACTACACCGACATTCGCGACGATCGGGTGTTGCAGTACTTCGGGCTGGGGGCGCAGGAGTCGATCCGGTTCGAGACTCGCCTGAACGCCGCGTATCGCGGCCGCTACTACCTGCCGAGTGTCCTGGCGGAAGCGATGTATGACGCGACGAAAAGCGCTCGCACGGGTGGACAATGGACAGTCGTCGCTGGCGCGTCGCGTTGATGCTGCGCGGTCGCCGGGCGCGGCGCGCGGCGGCATGGGTCGTCGCCCTGGCTCTCGTCGCCGCCATTGCGGGGTTCGCGTTCTGGACCATCCTGCCGAGGCCGCTCTTCAACGAGCCGCTGGCGAGCATTCTGCTTGCGCGTGATGGCACGCTGCTCAGCGCGCGTATTGCTGCAGACGGGCAGTGGCGGTTCCCGCCGCTGGAGCGCGTGCCACGGAAATACCAGACGGCGCTGCTGGCCTATGAGGACAAAAGATTCGAGCAGCACATCGGAGTAGATCCCGTCGCGCTCGCCCGGGCGATTCGCTCCAACCTCAGGGCCGGCAGAACGGTGAGCGGGGCGAGCACGCTCACCATGCAGCTCTCGCGTCTCGTGCGTGCGGGCGGCACCAACGGTCAGGGAATGGATCGGCGGCGGCACCGGGGTTACGCGGACAAGCTGCTGGAAATGTTCCTGGCGCTGCGCATCGAGAGTGCGTACTCGAAGCGGCAGATTCTGGCCGCGTACGCGAGCCATGCGCCCTTCGGCGGTAACATCGTCGGCCTCGAAGCGGCCTCCTGGCGGTACTTCGGGCGGCCCCCGACGGCACTGTCGTGGGCGGAGGCGGCCACGCTCGCCGTTCTCCCGAACGCGCCGGCGCTCGTCACGCCCGGGCGAAACCGCGCCACCTTGCAGAACAAGCGCGACCGCCTGCTCAAGAGGTTGCGTGCCATGGGCGTGCTGAGCCCCGAGGATCTGCAGCTCGCGCTCGCCGAGAAGCTGCCCGCTGCTCCCGTGGCGCTTCCCGATGAGGCTCCCCACCTCCTGGAAACGCTGCGGGCGCGATATCCCCGCCAATCGCGCTTCCAGTCCACGCTGGATGCGGATCTCCAGATCGCTGCCTCGCAGATGGTACGGGATCACGCCGATGCGCTCGGCCGGGCGCTGATCCACAACGTGGCAGCGCTGGTCGTCGACAACGAGTCCTTCGAAGTGCTGGCCTACGTGGGCAATTCTGCCTGGTCGGCGCACAACGAGGTCGGACTTGCGGTGGACATCGTGCAGCGCCCGCGCAGCACGGGAAGCGTCCTGAAGCCGTTCCTGTATGCAGCGATGCTCGACAGCGGGCAGTTGCTCCCGCACATGCTGGTCGCGGATGTGCCGACCCAATACGCCGGCTACGCACCGGAGAATTTCGATCATGCGTATCGGGGCGCGGTGCCCGCAGACGTCGCTCTGGCGCAGTCGCTGAACGTTCCGGCCGTCAGGTCGCTCAAGGAATATGGAGTCGAGCGCTTCTACGATCTGCTGCGCGCCATGGGGATGTCCACGCTGACGCGTCCGCCGCAGGACTATGGTCTGACGCTCATTCTCGGCGGAGCCGAAGGTACGCTCTGGGATGTCACGCGCATGTACGCAAACCTGGTGGATACCGCGCGTCGTATCTCGCCGGCGCCTGCCGCTCCCTATCGCGATCTGCAGGTATTGCGGGAGCCGCAAGGGGCGAGTGGGCTGCAGCCGAAGCGTGTAACCCAGATCACCCCGGCTGCGGCGTGGCTGACGCTGAATGCGCTGCTAGAAGCGCAACGACCCGCCGAAGAAGCGCACTGGAAGAGCTTCGCAGACAGCCGCCGCGTCGCCTGGAAAACTGGCACGAGCTGGGGATTTCGAGATGCTTGGGCGGTCGGCAATACGAGTCGGTACACGGTTGCGGTCTGGGTGGGCAACGCCACCGGTGAGGGCCGTCCGGGGCTGACCGGGGCGAGCGCCGCGGCGCCTCTGATGTTCGAGCTGCAACGGCGCCTTGCGCCCGCGCCTTGGCTCACGCAGCCGACGCTGAGGATGCGCCGCGTCCAGGTCTGTCGCGACGATGGCTTTCTCGCCAATGACTTATGCGAGCCGGTGTCCGAGTGGGTGCCCGCCGGGAGTCACTTCGAGCGCCAGAGCCCTTACCACCAGCGGGTGCACCTCGATGGCAGCGCGCGCTATCGGGTCGACTCCACTTGTGAGCGCGTCGCGAGCATGCAGCACGTGGCCTGGTTCGTGCTCCCGCCGTCTCAGGAGTTCTACTATCGACGTAACCACGCGGATTACCGGGATTTACCTCCGTATCGCCGTGACTGTGAGCGCTCTCAAGGCGGCGAGCCGATGGAGTTTCTCTATCCCAATGCGGCAGGGCGGATCTACATCCCGATAGAGCTCGACGGCAACAAGGGGCGCACGGTCTTCGAGGCGGTGCATCGCGACCGCGACGCTCGCCTGTACTGGCATCTCGACGGCCGCTACATCGGCACCACCGAAACTTTTCATCAGATGTCCCTGGACATCGCACCGGGATCCCATCTGGTGACCCTCGTCGACGGCGACGGTAACCGTCTGTCGCGCTCGTTCGAGGTGCTGGGGACACATCCATGAGGCCAGCGCAGCCATGCGCGCGACGAGTGCTCACATCGGTGGGCGGCGTCACACTTTTTTCGGACCGGCTTGCTCGGCGCAGCGCGTACACTTGCGCGCGACGTATCGTGCCGAGGGTGGTGTGATCCGGCCTTGAACAAAGAAATCGCGGGCAGTGGCGCTTGTCTGGTCGAGGCCCCGCAGCCGCGCACCCGCTCCGAAGATCAGGTTCGATTGAATCGCGCGCTGCAGGCGCTCAGCAGCTCGACGCTGGCCTTTGGCCAGATCGGCGTCGAGCAAGGCCTGGTGCAAGCGGTCTGCCGCATTGCCGTGGAGTGCGGCTACCGCCGTGCCGTGTTCCAGTCGGCGGCGGTCGACCCGCAGAGACAGGTGCTGGCCAGTGCGGGGGCGGACACGGAGCTTCAGATCCAGGTCAGCTTGCCGGTGAGCGTCGGCGTCGAGACCTTTGGTGTGCTGCACCTCTACGCCGACGATGCCGATGCGTTCGGTGCAGACGAGACGGCCATCCTCAACGAGCTGGCAGGGGAGCTGACCTCTGCGATCACCACGGTTCGGGCGCGCGTCGAGCGTGTGCGCCTCGAGCAGCTCGAAAACGCACTGCACGACGCGCAGTTGCGCGCGGTGGCATTCGAAGCGCAGGAAGGCATCGTTATCACCGATGCCCGGAACGCGGTTCTGAAAGTCAATCGGGCATTTACGGCGATTACCGGCTATGCCAGCGAGGATGCGGTCGGCAAGACGCTGCGCTTGCTGCAAGCCGGTCACGAAAGGGCCACCGACGGAAACGTCGTTCTCGATGCCATCGCACGCGAGGGGTCGTGGCAAGGAGAGGTCTGCAATCGTCGCAAGAGCGGTGAGCGATATCCGGCGTGGACCAATATCACGGCTGTGAAGGACCCCGAAGGGAACACCAGCCATTACGTGGTCACGATGACCGACATCACCGCCCGCAAGGCGGCGGAGCAGAGGATCGAGCAGCTCGCCTACTACGATGCGCTCACGCAGCTGCCCAATCGGCGCCGGCTGATGGACCGCCTGCAGCAGGCTCTGCGCAACAGCGCCCACACCCGTCGCAGGGGCGCGCTGTTGTTCATCGACCTGGACAACTTCAAGATCCTCAACGACACCATCGGCCACGACGTGGGCGACCGGCTGTTGTGCAAGGTCGCACAACGACTGACCTCCGCCGTGCGCGACGGCGACACCATCGCGCGCCTCGGCGGGGACGAGTTCGTCGTCATGCTCGAGGAGCTGAGCGAATCTGCGGAGGAAGCCGCCGGACAGGCCAAGAAAGTGGGCGAGCAGATCCTGCTGTCGCTCAACCGGCCCTACATGCTGGACGGGCGCGTCCATCACAGTACCCCGAGCATCGGTGTCGCGCTGTTCAGCGAGGCGGACACCGCCGTGGAAGAGTTGCTGAAGCAAGCCGACATCGCCATGTACCAGGCGAAGTCCGCCGGACGCAACACGCTGCGTTTCTTCGATCCGGCCATGCAAGCCTCGCTTGCCGGGCGGGCGAGCCTGGAGTCGGCGCTGCGGCGCGCGATTCAGGAGCGGCAGTTTGCGCTTCACTATCAGCCCCAGGTCGATGCCTCGCGTGGCATCGTCGGTGCGGAGGCGCTGTTGCGATGGGTGCGTCCCGAGCACGGCGTGGTGCTACCCGGACAGTTCATCTCGTTGGCCGAGGAGACCGGGCTCATCCTCGCTATCGGCCAGTGGGTGCTTGAGAGTGCGTGCGCGCAGCTCCGGATCTGGGCCGCGGATCCGCGGACGAGCGATCTGCATGTGGCCGTCAACATCAGCGCGCTGCAGTTCCGCCAGGCCGATTTCGTGGACCAGGTTCGCCGGGCGCTGCACGACGCGGGCGCCCCGCCGCATTCTCTGATGCTCGAGCTGACCGAAAGCCTCGTGCTCGCCGATATCGAGGACACTGTCGGCAAGATGCAAGCCTTGAGACAGCTTGGCGTCGGCTTTGCCCTGGATGATTTCGGCACCGGGCTGTGCTCGCTGTCGAACCTCCCGCGGCTGCCGCTGAAGCAGTTGAAAATCGATCAGTCGCACGTGCGCAAGCTGCCCGATAGTCCCAACGATGCGGTGGTCGTGCGCACGATCATCACCATGGCTCGCGCCCTCGGCGTATCGGTCATCGCCGAGGGCGTGGAGAGCGAGGCGCAGAGCGAGTTTCTGAAGAGCAGCGGCTGCTCTACCTGGCAGGGATATCTGTTCAGCGGTCCGGTCGAAGCAGCCGATTTCGAACGGCTGTGCGACAGTTAGGACGATCCGCACGCCAAGCGCACGGCTGCCTCGGCGGTGGCTTCGAGTGTTGCGCGAGAGTCGCCGGCACGGGCACGCAGTGCCAATGAGTTCATGACGCCGCACAGGACACGCGCCAGAGCCGCTGGCTCGATGTCCGATTGCAACTCGCCGCGCTCGATGTCCTGGCGCAAGCGCGCTTCCAGCAGATCATCCAGCTCATGCAGACCGGCGGCGCGATCCGGCGCCCCTCGCGGAGCGGGTTGCCGAGGACTGCGTGATCGAGAACTCGCAGCCGGCACCCCCCGCAGCGTCTATCTTGGATTCTCGTAGGGTCGTGCCGCCTGCTCGAGCAACGGCACGACCGCCGCGAGATTTGCGCCGAGGGCCGGCGCAAGGCCGTGCCTTCGAATGAGGTACTGCGGATCGTTGTAGGCGATCCAGGTGCCGCCGTCCCCGTCCTCCCATACGAGCGCCTTGAGCGGCAGATCGAGGCCGGCCGTCGGCGCGGCGACCATCAGGGGTGTTCCCGCCTTGGGATTGCCGAAGATGAGCAGCTGCTCGGCGCGCATCTGCAGGCCCGCCCGGGCTGCATCGCCGCTGAAGTCGATGTGCGCGAAGATCAGGATACCCCGTTGCTTCAGCAACCCCTGGAGCCTGTCGATGGTGACCGCGACGCAGTGGTGCGAGCGGATCCGAATGACGCCTGGCTCTGCCTCGGGTGCGCTGCTCATCGGGTGCTCCTGGCGCTCTACGCTCTGGCAGGCGCGTCGCGCATGAACCGTAGGGCAAGACGGATCGCTGCAGAGACGAGCTTCGGGCGGATGAGGCGTGGATCGTACGGCGCCAGGCGGCGGTCGTTCTCCTGCAGGCAGATCTGCGCGAGCTGCTTGAAGCTGACATCGAGGCGGAGCTCGCGCGAGCCGCTGTAGGTGAAGTTGTGATCCGCGGCGGCATCGTCCCGGCCCTCGATTTTCCTGGCGGCTCTGATGCGCTCCCAGATGAGGTATATCCACACACCCAGCACTTTCATCTCGAACCAGGGCCGCCGCCACCAGGGCATGTTTCGTCGCCACCACGCTACCCAGTTCACGAAGAACAGGATGTGCCGCCCTTCCTCGCGCATCACCGGCTCGAAGGTCTGCACGAGCTCCTGGGGGAAAAAACCGGAGGACTTCGCCAGATCGAACAGTCCGAAACCGAAGAAGCTGTCGATGCACTCCGAATATCCGGTCACCATGAAGGCCCACTCGGCGTCGCGCGGTATCTTGTACCGCGGCTCAGGTCGCAGCTCGATGCCGTAGGCCTCGACCATATTGTGGAGTACACGCTTGTGGCGACTTTCCTCGAAGGCGTTCATCTCGAGGGCCTCCTTCAGCAGGCCCCCGCAGCTTCGCTGTGCGAATGTGCGCACATGCAGTCCGGCCCGACCTTCGGTCTGCACCGCCATGTCCCAGATGGGCAGCGAGACGATGTGCTGGCGCGTGCGCTCGTCGAGCGGCGGCCAATCGATGACCGCGGGCTCGTAGGGATCGTGAGTCTCCAGCAGCTCCAGACAGAACAGCCGCAAATGAGCTTCCGAGCCTACCTGGATGGCGCCTTTGGGCTTGGCGCCGCGCCGCCCCTGGCGGCTCAAATCGGGAGCAGGAACGACCATCTCATTCATTCTGCGTACGTCTCATCTTCGCACTGCAAGGATACCAAACTCTAATAGTTGGCCGCCCCTTCGGGCGAATGGCCGCGACGATGGATGAGCATGGTGCGCTCGAAGCTCATCACTTCGACATTGTCCTGGTTCACCCCGCGCGTGGCGACCGTGACGATACCCTGCGTCGGGCGGCTCTTGGACTCTCGCTTGTGCAGCACCGTACTCTCGGCATACAGCGTGTCGCCGGCAAAGACCGGATGTGTCGCCTTTACCTTATCCCAGCCGAGGTTCGCGACGACCTTGGCGCTCACGGTGCGCACGCTCATCCCGGTGAGCAATGCCAGTGTGAACGTCGAGTCCACCAGCAGCTTCTTCCATTCCGTGTGCGCCGCATACGCCGAGTCGAAGTGGACCGGCTGGCTGTTCAGAGTGAGCAGGCTGAAGTAGACGTTGTCGACGTCGAGAACGGTGCGCCCTGGCCGATGCTCGAAGACGTCTCCCGGCTCGAAATCCTCCCAGTACAGGCCTGAGATCTCGCGGTAGCGGCGTTCGCCGACGGTTTTGTACGCGCTCAGCAGGGTGTGCATGGCTTTTCGCCTCCTCGAAATGGGGGTACGTTATTGTGATACGTGAGCGGCTCGTTCGTATATCTGGACATGGGACTGGATGCAGGGGCAACCGGGCGAATGATGTGGCGCAGCTCCGCGACCGAGCCGGATTGGAACGCGGTGTTCACGGAGCAGCTGCCTCGTGTGTACAACTATTTCTGTTATCGCCTGGACAACGAGGCGGATATCCAGGAGTTGACCTCCCGGACCTTCGAAAAGGCCTGGCGCGCCCGTCATCGCTACCGGCGCGAGCTGGCCGGGTTTGCGACTTGGCTGCTGCGCATCGCGCACAACGTGGTCATCGACCATCTGCGCCTGGCCCGGGAATATGCCCCGCTCGAGGAGCTGGAAGAACGTCCTGCCGAGGGCGTGCCGGAGGCCGAGCACGAGCGGGCCTCCGATGTCGCCAGGCTCCGCGACCTGATTCCGACGCTCCCAATGCGGGAGCAGGCGCTGCTCGCGCTGAAGTACGGCGCGGGGGCCAACAACAGAGAGATTGCCAGTGTCACCGGCCTGAGCGAGTCGAACGTGGGCACGATTTTGCACCGCACCGTGCAGCTGCTGCGCGATCGCTGGTGAGGGCGCATGCGTTGCACGGGCGAACGCGGAAGCGGTAGCCCCGGATCGACGCTGAGCGAGCAACGCTCGCGCAAGAGGAGAATGCCATGAGTGCTATGGACGAACAAACGCTCTACTGTCTGCGTCGCCCGCCGCCGGAGGACTTCAAGCGCACGTTGCGCGCCTCGCTGCTGCAGCAGAAAGCGCAGGCCGCGGCGGGGCCGCCACGTCTGATGCGGCTCGCGGCGGCCATTGTCGCCTGCCTCGCGTTGGCCGGCGCGTTTGCCGTTCCATCGGTGCGTGCGGCGGCGACGGCATTCCTGGATATGTTCCGCGTGGTGCATTTCGCAGCCCTGCCGGTGGATTCCGGGTCGTTGCAACAGTTGCGCGACAGCGGCCTGGATTTGCGCGGGCTGCTCTCTGATCATGTGCAGGTGTTGGAGAAGGCCGGTCCGCCGACTTCGTATCCAACACCCGCTGCCGCGGGCGCCGCCACGGGCTTCCATGTCGATCTGCCCTCGTGGATGCCAGTCGGGTGGAACATAGAGGCCCCCGCAGTGTCCGTGTCCGGGCCGACTTCCGCGCGGATCACGGCGAATACGGCCCGCCTTGCGCAGATACTGGCGTCGCTGAACATCAACGACGTCGCCGTGCCGCAGGGAATCGATGGCCGCTCTGCAACCGTGCGCACTTCATCGGCAGTCACAGTAACCTGGCGCCACGAGGGACAGACTGTACAGCTGGTGCAATCGCCGAGCCCGCAGGTGGACTTCCCGGCCGGGACGGACTTGCCGGCCCTGGCGGAGATCGGCCTGCGGATCATGGGATTGTCACGCAACGATGCCTATCGCTTTGCACAGAGCATCGATTGGCGCTCCACGCTGGTCGTGCCCATTCCTGCCAACGTGGCTTCCTTCCGACAGGTGAGCGTGCAGGGCGGCTCGGGTCTGCTGCTCGAAGGAGCGAGGCCGGCTGGCGGCAGGCGGCAGGGCAAGGCCGGCGCTGTTGTGTTGTGGTCGGATGGGAGCCGCGTGTTTGCGCTGAGCGGGAGCCTGAGCTCGGAGCAGCTGCTGGAGATGGCGCAGACGCTCCAGTAGAGGAGAGGCGCGTGTCGGAAGCGGTAGTCCAGACGAGGTCCTTGCGGCGGCAGTTCGGCGCGACCGTGGCGGTGGCCGACCTGTCGCTCAGCATCGGGCGGGGGGAGATCTTCGGATTCCTCGGACCGAACGGGGCGGGCAAGACCACCTCCCTGAAGCTACTGCTGGGGCTGCTCGAGCCTGGCGGGGGGACCGGCGAGGTGCTCGGCGCGCCGCTCGGGGAGCGCCGGGCGAGAGCCCGGATCGGCTTTCTTCCGGAGCACTTTCGTTTTCACAGTTGCCTCACCGGGCGGGAGCTGCTGCGCTTTCACGGCAAGCTGCACGGCATGCGCGGGGCGGTGCTCGAACGGCGTATCGATGAGCTTCTGGTGCGCGTCGATCTGACGGATGCAGAGGGCCGGCCCCTGCGTGAGTACAGCAAGGGAATGACGCAGCGCGTGGGCCTGGCGCAGGCCCTGATCAACGACCCGGAGCTGGTGTTTCTGGATGAGCCGACTTCCGGCCTGGACCCGCTGGGCAGACTCCTGGTGCGCGATATCATCCAGGAGCTGCGTGATCGCGGCACGACCGTGTTCCTCAACTCGCACCTGTTGGGAGAAGTGGAGGCCACTTGCGACCGTGTGGTATTCGTGCGTGAGGGTCGCGTAGTTCGCGAGCTGTCGTTGGCGCAGTCCGTCGGGGATATTGCAGTGGAGCTGAGAGTGGCGCCGCTCGATCCGGCAACCCTCGCCGGCCTTGCGCAGTTCGGCAGTGCGATCACGCGCACGCGGGAGCTTTTGCGCATGCGCGTCAGCGACGAGAGCGTGCTCCCGAAGCTCGCCGCCTGGCTCGTCGGGCGGGGCCTGAGCCTCTATGAGCTGCGCTCCCGGCGCCGCTCGCTCGAGGAGTGGTTCGTGGAAATCATGGGTGACGGCCAACGGCCGGGATGAGTCTTTGCAAGGTCTGCTGACGATCATCCATCTGACATGGATCGAGGCGCGGCGCATGCGCTTCACGCTGGCGAGCCTCATCTGTGCGCTGCTGCTGCTGGTCGTCTTCGGGACCTCCGTGTACTTCCTGTATCGGTTCGGTCCGGGGGCTGTCCCGCGCCCGGCTTTCATCCGCCAGGCGCAGCTCGAGACCCTCACGCTGGCCGGACTCTATGTCGCCAACTTCCTGGCGCTCGCCTTCTCGGTGCTGTTGCCCGTGGATTCGCTGTCGGGGGAGATCGACTCGGGAGTCATCCAGACCATCGCCTCGAAGCCGGTCAGTCGCTCGACGATCGTGCTCGGCAAGTGGCTCGCGTTCCTGGGGATGGCGACAGGCTATCTGCTGCTCGTCACATTGGGCGTGGTGCTGCTGGTGAGGCTGTTCACGGGATTCGTGCCGCCTCACCTGGCCACGGCACTGCCGGTGCTCTTGCTGGGCGCCGCGACGCTGTTGACCTTGTCGATCGCGGGCGGGACACGCATGAAAACCATCACCAACGCCATCGTCGTTTTCGGGTTCTACGCGCTCGCCTTCATCGGCGGTTGGATCGAGACGATCGGCGCGCTCCTGGGAAGCGATGCCGCCCGCTATATCGGCACGGCGATCAGTCTGGTGAGTCCCGTCGATGCGATGTGGCGCCTCGCAGCGCACCGGCTACAGTCTCCGCTGGTGCAGCAGTTGCCGGGGCCGTTCTCCTCGGCCGCCGTTCCGAGTGCGGCGATGGTTGTGTGGGCCGTGGGGTATGTGATAGCTACTCTGCTGGCCGCGCTGCGCGGGTTTCGGACCCGGGCTTTGTAAGCATCGCGGGTCCGGAAAGGGGGGAGCTGTGGCACTGAGACTCATCGGAGCCGGTCTGGGGCGGACCGGAAAGCCACTCCGCCGCGGTTCAGCGGGAGATCTCCCCCGAGCGTCTGCTGGTGTTCGACGTGGCACAGGGGTGGGAACCGTTGTGTAGGTTTCTGGGCGTAACGGTTCCGGACGTGCCTTTCCCGCGCGTCAATACGCGGGAGGAGCATCAGCGGTTACAGGCAATGGCGCGGGGCGGCGGCGCGCCTACCCTGGAGGAAGTGCGCCGCATCCTCCAGGAGCGCAACCGCAGGGACGCCTGAAAGGGCGATTACTCGGGGAAGATCGGCGAGTGCAGCTCGACCGGGGAGGGGAGCTCGAGCGCGGTCAGCCGCATCTTCCACGCCGCCTCGTCCAGTCCCGTGTCGAGCTTGCCGGACCTGGTATCCAACACGAAGTAGCGCGTGTCGGCACCGCCCTTGTAGGGCAGATCGTTGGTGTAGTGGCGATTCAACGGCGGCGGTTCACCGAGCGCTCCCGTCACGACTTGCCGAACGACGGTGTACGCAGCCACCGGTCCGGGAACCACCGCGTGACCGTGCCCCCTGTCGAGAGACAAACCTCCTGACTTCGTCGGCTCGAGGTAGTAGCCGTTGGGTAGGGCGATTACCGGGGCGGTAGCAGTGGAGGCGCAAGCGCTCACATTCAAGAAAGCAATCACCAGGGCTGGAAGCAGCGCTCGCCGGTTCATCGTGTCTCCTTCTGTTCTGTACGCGCCACGGGCTTGCCGAACACCTCGATCTGCGCAACGTCGGACCAGCCGCCGGGCCCGTGACCGCTGCTGGGCATGAGGTCGGCGAAGCCGATCTCATCGACCTTGCTCAGATCGACTTTATCGACAAAGGTTCCGACGGTCACCACGCGGGCGATGTCGAGTTTGATCCAGCGCAGATCGCCGTATGAGATCTCACTCACCAGCCAGTCGCGCGAGCTCCCGCCCTCGGTGTGGTCGCCGACGAGCCAGGTGCCATCGGCCAGTTTCACGATGGGTCGCACCTTGTGGAAGCCGGATATCTTGGTGCTCAGCCGGACCCGCGCCATGCCGCTCAGGTCGGCAAAGTGTGTCTTGTCGCGCAAGGCGAACGCGCACGGGGTCGTGCACAGTCCCGTCCACACGTGGACGGGATTGCTTTCATCGCCGGCCTTGCCCGTCATCTGCAGCTGCCCGGAAGGCACATATTGCTTCAGCTCCAGAGACGTGTTGCCGACGGAGTCGGGAAACACCGGGTGCTCACCGCCTTTGGCGCTCTGTTGCCAGTCTTCTTTGAAGAACAGCGGAGGCCGTTGCGGATGCTCTCCGGCGGGCTCTCGCGCGGGGCCCTGCGCGTACGCCAGGGGCATGATGATCACCGCCATCGCAGCCAGGATGTACCAGCGCATAAGGACCTCCTCCCTCCAATGCTGAAGACCGTGCCCGGCGGTAGTGGCCGGGGAATGAAATTCTAAGCGCGATGCGGGGCGGGGAATCGATACGCTCACGCACCGATGTCGGTTTTGACCGCGCTGCGGATCGCTTGCGCGACCATATCGTGGATAGGCCCCACGTCCGCCGGTTCAGGGCTTGTTCTGAGTGTTCGGATCGTAGTGGAGGGCGTTGGGGTCCTTCGGCACGCTGTCCCAGTGCTCGGCAATCTTGCCGTTCTCGATCCTGAAAAGGTCGAAGTGCGTGCCGGCGTACTTGTGGCCAGGATTCTCCGGATCGTCCTGGTGGCTGACGGTGGCCACCATCACCAGGTCGCCCTCGGCCATGATCGCGATGACCGGAAACGTGATCTTCGGCTGGATCGGCCGGACGGGCCGCGTCTGCCGCATGTACGCGACCATCGCATCGCGCCCGGTCGCCACATTCGGGTTGTGCTGAATGTAGCTTTCGGTGAAGTACTGCGGAGCGAGCTCGGTGTGGGCGCCCTGAATGATCGCGCGCCACATGTCGAACACCAGCTTCTTGTTCGCGGCGAGCTTGGGATCGTCGCTGTGCAGGAGCGCGGCCTGATCGGGAGCCGCGGTCGGCGGAATTCCAGCGGCACGAGGGGGGGGCGCGGAGGAGTGCGCCGGGGGCTGAGCTTGCACGAAAGCGACTCCGGTGAGTGCCATGACGATTGCGCCGACGATAGCTGTTGTGAGTCTCACGATGCTCCCCCTGATTGAATTGTCTGCGCGGGGAATCGTGCCACAGGGCATGCGGCTTACGCTCGCCTTGATAATAGGTAAGCACTTATATAAGGTATGACTTATGGATATCTTCGCTGCCATTGCGGACCCGACCCGGCGCAACATGCTGGCCATGCTCGCTGGCGGGGAGCGCACCGCAGGGGACTTCGTCAGCGCGTTTCCGAACATGAGCCAGCCTTCGGTGTCGCAACATCTGAAGGTGCTACGCAAGGCGAAGCTGGTCGAGGTGCGGGCGCAGGCCCAGCGGCGGGTCTACGCGTTGCGACCGCAGGCTCTGCAGGAAGTGGATCGGTGGATCGCGCAGTACCGCCGCTTCTGGCCGCAGGCGTTCGAGGCCCTGCGCCGCCAGCTCGACCACAGCGTCTAGCACTATACGGACGGAGCTCGGGCTGCGGCCCGAACCCCGTGAGGAGATCGGGCGAAGCCCGTAAGGAGAGACGATTGCCATGGTCGCACGGCTGACCGCCACACATTGGGGTAACTATCTCGTCGGTCGTGGCGCTGACGGTGCGGTCAGCGTCAATCCGACGCCGCAGGATCACGAGCCATCGCCGATCGGGCGATCGCTGGGGGACTCCCAGGATGCGAGGTGCCGCGTCGCACGGCCGGCGGTGCGCCTCGGGTACTACCAACACCGTCGCGCCAGCGATACCACGATGCGTGGCCGTGAGCCGTTCGTCGAGGTGTCGTGGGAGGAGGCACTCGACATCGTTGCCGATGCGTTGACCGAAGCGCGTTCCGCGGGCGGCAACCGGGCGATCTATGCGGGCTCCTATGGCTGGGCGAGCGCGGGTCGCTTCCATCATGCCCAGGGACAGATCCATCGCTTCATGCAGATGTTCGGCGGGTACACCGATTCGAAGGACTCCTATTCCCTGGCGGCCGCCGAGGTATTGATTCCTCACGTGCTGGGGATGAGTGCCTACTCCGCGGGAATGCAGGCTCCGAGCACGCAGGAGATTGCCGAGCACTGCCGGCGGATCGTGTTCTTCGGCGGCGCGGCTGCGCGCAACATGCAGGTCAATCCCGGCGGCATCGGCTATCACGACGCCGCAGCCCATTTCGCCGCGCTGGCCGAAGCCGGCATCGACATCGTCAACATCAGCCCCATCCGGGACGACGTGCTCGCGAGCGTGGCGCCACGTTGGATTCCCTGCAGACCCAACAGCGATGTCGCCATCATGCTCGGCATGATCCACACGCTGATCGAGGAGGAGCTGTACGACCGGGACTTCGTCGGCCGGTACTGCACCGGCTTCGAGCGGTTTGCGGAGTACCTGACCGGCCGCAGCGACGGCCAGGTGAAGAGCGCGGCATGGGCTGCCGCGCTGTCGGAGGTTCCGGAGCAGCAGATCCGCGAGCTCGCCCGGCTCATGGCCAGGGAGCGTTGCCTGCTCGGTGTGACTTTCTCCTTGCAGCGGGCCGAGCATGGCGAGCAGACCTACTGGGCGGCCTGGGCGCTGGGGGCGGCACTCGGGCACATCGGGCTCCCGGGCGGCGGAGTGCTGATGGGCGCCGGCGTCAGCAAGATGAACACCATGCAGCGCCGCTACCTGCCTTTCCCGGTGGGCACCATTCCCCAGCAGCCCAATCCCGTCCGGGATTTCATCCCGGTCGCGCGAGTGACGGAAATGCTGGAGCGACCCGGCGGCACCTGCACCTACAATGGGCGAACGCTCACCTTTCCGCAGATCGACCTCGTCTACTGGGTCGGCGGCAACCCGTTTCATCATCACCAGGACATCAATCGGCTGCGGCGCGCGTGGTCGCAACCGAAGGCCATCGTCACGCACGAGATCAACTGGACCACGACCGCACGGATGGCGGACATCGTGTTGCCTTGCACGACTCCGCTGGAGCGCGAGGATTTCGCCGGCGGCAGCATGGATCATTGGCTGACACCGATGACGCGTGCCCTGGAGCCTTACCGGGAGGCGCGCGACGACTATGCCATCTTCTCGGAGCTTGCCCGGCGGCTCGGCTTCGGCCCGCAGTTCACCGAGGGACGCGATGCGCGCCAGTGGGTCGAGCATCTGTGGGACGTCACGCGCAAGAGCGCCGAGGCCGCCGGCATCGCGCTGCCGGATTTCCAGGCGTTTCGCGCAGGGCCGCCGCTGGATCTGCGGCCGATGCTGAAGGACCGGGTCCCGGTGCTGGAGCGGTTTCGCGCCGATCCACAGGCGCACCCGTTGCGGACCCCCTCCGGCAAGATCGAGATCTTCTCCGCGACCATCGCCGGCTTCGGTTATGCGGACTGCCTCGGCCATCCGGCCTGGTATGAGAAGCAGGAATGGCTCGGCAGCCCGCGTGCCCGGCGCTTTCCGCTGCACCTGATGTCCAATCAACCGCGCACGCGGCTGCACAGCCAGCTCGACCATGGCATCAGCAGCCAGGAGTCGAAGATTCGCGGCCGGGAGCCCATGCGAATCCATCCCGCCGACGCCGCGGAACGCGGCATTCGTGACGGGGATATCGTGCGGGTATTCAACGACCGCGGAGCATTTCTTGCCGGCGCGCAGCTCTCGGATGCGCTGCGGCGCGGGGTCGTGCAGATCTCCACGGGAGCCTGGTACGACATGCTCGATCCTGCCGATCCGCTGAGTCTGGAGATTCACGGCAATCCCAATGCCGTGACCAACGATGTCGGCACTTCTTCGCTGGCCCAGGGACCTTCCGCCAACAGCTGCCTGGTGCAGATCGAGAGATATCCGGGACCTTTGCCGCCCTTGAGCGTGTTTTCGCCGCCGCCAGGCGTGCACGGGTAGCAGCGCTGACAGTCTCCGAGGCGCGACCGCCATCGCGCGGGCAAGGCCGGGCACCCAGGAGGGAACCGGTATACTCGAGGCTCTCCACGGGCGGCCGCAGCACACGCGGCGAGGACGACCGGCATGATCATCGAGCGGGAAGAGCAGGTTACCGAGGCGGTGTTGAGCGAGACCGGCCAGGTCGCCGACCCGCGCACGCGGCAGATCCTGCAGTCGCTGATCCGCCATCTGCATGCATTCGCCCGCGAGGTGCGTCTCACGGAGCGGGAATTCAACACCGCGATCAACCTGGTGAGCCGGCTCGGGCAGCTCACCAACGACAACCACAACGAGACGCGCTTGATCGCCGGCTCGCTCGGCCTGTCGACGCTGGTGTGCCTGATGAACAACGGCATCACTTCGGCGAACCTGCTGGGGCCCTTCTGGCGTCAGGGCGCGCCGTTCGTGGAGAACGGCGGCTCGATCGTGCGCTCGCCGACACCCGGCGCTCCCTTGTTCTTTACCGGTCGGGTGGTTGACGGCCAAGGCAACCCGGTTGCCCAGGCCAATGTGGACGTGTGGCATGCCTCGACGCGCGGGCTCTACGAGAATCAGGATCCCACTCAGGCAGAGTGGAATCTGCGCGGGCGGTTCCTTACGGATGCTGCCGGGATTTTTCGTTATCGCAGCATCAAGCCTGCCGGTTATCCGGTGCCCGCCGGCGGTCCGACCGAGCAGTTGCTGAAAGTACAGCACCGTCATCCGTTCCGGCCCGCGCATCTGCACGCCCTCATCTACAAGGAGGGCTATAAGACGATTCCCACGCAGACCTACAGCGGTGACGATGAGACCCTGGAGTCGGATTCGCAGTTCGGCGTCACGCGCGACTCCGTCGGACACTATGTCCTGCACGAGAACGAGCCGGCGCCGGATGCGGACGTCCAGGGGCAGTGGTATAGCCTGGAGCACACTTACGTGCTCGAGCCAGGTGAGTCGTGGCTGCCCACTCCGCCCGTGTCCGCCAAGAGCAAAGTAACGGCGGTGTCGATGACAGGGGAACCGCGCAATGGCTCCTGACGCACTGACATCGCAGGCGATGGAAGCGCGTATCCGCCACTACTTCGATGACTGCAACGCCGGCGATGTCGAGCGCATTGCGGCGCATTTCGAGCCGCAGGCGATTCACTACTTCCCTCCCGGCACGTACGCAGGCCCGTTTCGCGGCGCCCGTACCATCGGGGCCAGGTGGCGCGCGGCTGTCCAGAGCCTGGGGTCGTACTGGACCGTGGATCAGGTGGTCTGCGATCCGGCGCGGCGGCGAGCGGTCATTGAGTGGACGCATTTCAAGCGCAAGCAAGGAATCATCCTGCGCGGGGATGAATGGTACGAATTCAGCGAGCGCGGATTGATCGAGGAGATTCGCGCCTACTACGCCTCTCCGCAGGATCCTTCGCTGCGCGCGCTCGAGCTCGGTGGGTTCGACTACGCGGCCCGCGGTTATCCGATGAAGGCTCCGTGATGCGGGAAACGCGGCGGATTCTGCTGGACGGTTCCGCGGTAGAGGTCTTGCTCCAGGGCGAGGAGCTGCTGGCGCCCGATGGCCGGCGGATTGGAGTGCGGGATGCCGTGCACCTGCCTCCGGTCGAGCCCAGCAAGATCCTGTGCGCACACCTGAACTATCGCAACCGGCTCGAGGAGCTGAAGGCGCCGTGCCCGCCGGCTCCCAACTACTTCAGCAAGCCGCCCTCGTGTCTGCTCGGTCACGGCGGCGCGGTCGTTCGCCCCAAGGGTTGCCGCTTTCTGAACTATGAGGGTGAAGTGGCGATCGTGATCGGCCGCAAAGCGTGCAACATCCGGATGGCGGATGCCCACGAGTACATTGCCGGTTACACCCTCGCCAATGACTACGCCCTGCACGATTTCCGCGATGCCGATCGAGGCTCGATGCTGCGCGTGAAAGGTGCGGACACACTCGGCCTGATCGGGCCGGGCCTGGTCATGGGGTGGCGTCCCGCAGGCCAGATCCTACGCACCTACGTCAACGGCAAGGTCGTGCAGGAATCCAGCCTCGATGGAATGATCTGGGATGTGGCGTACCTGGTGACGGACCTGGCGCGCATGATGACGCTGCTGCCGGGCGATCTGATTCTTTCCGGCACACCCGCCAACTCACGCCCGGTCAATCCCGGCGATGCGGTCGCTGTCGAAGTCGCGGGACTCGGGCGCCTCGAGAACACCATCGTGGAAGGCGATGCGCCCGTCTCAGGCGAGGCGGGGTGGCCGCCGGCGGCTTCGGAGAAAGTGCTGGGTGTCGCCCTGGGCGAGAAGCTCAGGGAGTAGCGCTGGCGATCAGCGTGGCTCTAGCGGCGGAAGCCCTGATCGGTGAGATGGACCTGGCTCATGTCCACTCCGTGCGTGCGCAGGATCCGTGCCGCAGAAGCCTGCAATCTGCGCTGTTGCGCCGCGTCGTTGTGACGTACGGACTCGGTGTTCACCGAGGACGCGATGACGATCTGATAGGCGATCTGTTCGCCCATGAGCTGGCGGTCCGCGTCCGTCAGGGTCTGCATCTGCGGGGCGGCGAGTAACACCTCGCGGACCTGTTCGTGAACCCCCTGAGCCTGCGAGTGCGTCGCCGTGCGGTTCGTGGCGATCTGCCAGGAGAGGAGCAGCAGCTCGGCAGTGTCGTCGGCGACGTCGTGACTGGAGTACCCGCGATCGGACATGAAGCGATCGAAATGCTTCAGCACCGCGTTGCCCGCGAACGCCTGCTCGATCTGGCGGCGCAGCTGCGCGTCGTTGTCGGGGTCCAAAGAGTCGGTCATGTGGGCGCGCGTCCAGTCGCTCAGGCGCACGTCGGGCTCATAGGTCAGTGAGGGCGGCGGGCCCGCAACCGCGGGCGGGGGTGCCGCCGCAGCCGGCGATTTGCCGATCGCCGCGCTGAGGGCTTGGGCCGTCAGCTCATCCAGGGATTGGCGGGAATTGTTCAGCACCGCCGTCCCCAGCACGACGTTGCCCTGGCCGCGAAACAGACCGAACGGCGGAACCGATTGTGCGAGTGCGCCGGCGGCACACACACCGGTCAAGCCTGCGAGGAGCGCTGCTCTCAGGCGGCGAGCGGTGGCGGTTGGCTCGGCAGGGACCGGCATGGCCTCAAGTCTACTCGAAACGGCATTTGCCGGGCGTCGGCGCACGGGGGACAGCCGGTGGCGGCTCGTATCACACCCAGATTGAGCGCGCTGCGCGCCGCGGCGGCCGCACCTACAGCAGAAGCTACACGCACTACAAACAACGGCGGCGGCAATCTCGGGCAGACGTGACGGCAACGCGACCCAACGGGAAGACGGCTACGAACTCAGTCAATCGAAGCGTGAACAACGGCGCGCACGGTAACCTGGCAGTAACGGCGTTGGCGTCTCAAGACGCCACGGAGCTCAGCAGCTCCATCAGGGCATCCGGCGCGGTGATGTGCGCGGAGTGGCTGCAGTCGATCTCGCGATAGTCCCAGCGCTCCTGCCGGGCCCGTTCGGCGAAAGGCCGGAACGGATCGGCAGGGGCGGTGCGAGTGCAGTAGACATACGTGCGCGGGATCTTCGTATCCCCGTTGCGCAACCGCACCGGTGTCTGCAGTGTCTTCACGGGTTGCGGCAAGCGCAATGACTGCATCCACTGGGCGTCTTCGGGCGGCGTGTCGGGCGGGATGGGATTGGAGGGCACCCGCCATTCGCCACTCTCGACGACCGCCCGCACGCGCGCAGCGTTCTCCGCTGACAACAGGTCGATCATTGCCTGACCGTCCCGCGGCACGAAGGCGTCCAGGTAAACCAGTCTGGAGATGCGATCGGGGACCCGGTCCGCGACGACTGTGGCGACCATGCCGCCGTAGCTGTGGCCGATCAGCACGAAGTCATCGAGTTGCTCGAACTTGATGACGCCGAGGACATCCTGCGCGTGAGTCTCGAGGTCGATCGACGGGTTGGCCAGATGCTCACGCTCGCCGAGGCCTGTGTAGGTCGGAGTGATGAGCCGGTGGCCCGCTGCGGCCATGCGAGGGTGCATCTTCTTCCACGCCCATCCCGCCGACCAGGCGCCGTGGGCTACCAGAAACGTCCGACCTCGCATGTCTGAAACCCCCGCGGTGATGGCGCGATTCTAGCAGCGGCCCGTCCTCGCCCGGGGGCGGCAGCGGAACCTTCAGCCCGGGTGCGCGTTATGCCAGGCAGTGGCCGGATATTGGAGGGGCGACCTATGAACAAACTCGTGATGGGCATGGCGGCGATACTGGTCTCTGGCAGCGCATTCGCGCAGGTCGGCACCACCGTCAAGGAGGGCGCCAAGGCGACCGCAGAGACCGCCAAGGAGGCCGGCGACCATGTGAAGGCGGCGGTGTCTTCGGAGCCGGACAAGAGCATCGACAAGGCCAAAGCGCGGGTGCACAAGGCGAAGGCGCACCACCACGCCCATGAGGCCAAGGAAGCCGCCAAGGAAATCACCAAGTAACGGGCGCCTCGAATCCCCTCGCGCCGGGGTGGCTGTGAGCCGCCCCGGCCCCGCTGCATTCCGTCTCGCGCGCTTGCACGTGTTAGGCTTGTCGCCCTCTTAGCACACTCGGATTCGAGCGCCGGAAAAAGGGGGCCAGGTGAGCGACGACGGCATGGTCGAGACCGTTAATCGCGCGGCCGAGGCGGGCAGGGGAGAGTTTTACGAGCGGGCGGCGCAGGAGAGCCTCGCACCGCTGTGGCGGGTGCTGCACGGCCTGGTGACGCAGACACCGCAATCGCCGTGTCTGCCGGCTCACTGGAGCTATCAGCGGATCCGTCCCTACCTCCTCGAGGCCTGCGATCTGATCTCCACGGAGGAGGCGCAGCGGCGCGTCCTCATCCTCGAGAACCCGGGAATGCCGGGCCAATCCCGCATCACGCGCAGCCTGTTCGCGGGCCTGCAGATCATCCGGCCCGCAGAGATCGCTCCCGCCCACAGGCACGTGGCCTCCGCCTTGCGCTTCATCATCGAGGGTAAAGGCGCGTACACCGCTGTCGATGGCGAGCGCACCATGATGGAGCCCGGGGATTTCGTCATCACCCCCTCGTGGACGTGGCACGACCACGGCAACGAGTCGGCGGCGCCGATGGTCTGGCTCGATGGGCTGGACATGCACATCGTCAATCTGCTCGACGCCAGCTTTCGCGAGGACTATCCCGGCGGGACCTATCCGGTCACCCGCCCCGAAGGAAGTGCCTACGCCGAAGCCGGTCGCAATCTGTTGCCGGTCGATTTCCAGGGCGGCGGCCAGACCTCACCGATTTTCAACTATCCGTATCGCGCGACCCGCGAGGCGCTGCACAGGCTCACGCATCTGCGCGATCCCGATGCCTGCCATTCCTACAAGATGCGCTACATCAATCCGGTCAATGGCGGGCCGGCCATGCCGACGCTGTCCACGGCGATGCAACTCCTGCCGCAGGGGTTCAGGAGTCAGGCGTACCGCTGCACGTCTGGCACCGTTTTTGTGATCGTGGAGGGCAGCGGGCGCGTTCGCATCGGCGAGCGGCGCTTTTCGTGGCAGCCCCACGATGTGTTCGTCGTACCGAGCTGGCACTCCTTCGAGCTGGAGGCCGCGAGCGAAGCGGTCATCTTCAGCTATTCCGATCAGATTGTGCAGGAGAAGCTCGGGCTGTTTCGCGAGCAGCGCGGATGCAACTGAGTCGCTGGCTGGCCGGCGAGGCGGCCGAGCACCCCAAGCCGCACATCCCGGGAACGATTCCTGACACCCCGGCCGAACCGCCGGTGCCCGTGGACGATCCCGATCCCGTCGACACGCCGGACGAGCAGCCGCGCGACGACTGAGCTACGCTTCGCCGGCGCTCGCGTAGCGGCGCAGATACCGGAGACACCATGAATCATTCTCTTTGGTACGCAGCCGCCGCCGCCGCGGCGCTGGCAATGGCTCCTGGCGCTTTCTCGGTGGCCGCTGCGCCGGCCGCCTCCAAGTCACCTCCCAACAATTTCACCGCGGACGAGCAGACACCGGCGTCGATGCCCAGGCCCAAGCCGGCCTTTGCAGGTCAGACGGACGCGCCGACGCGCAAATCCACTACCGCATTCGCGGTGCAGACGGTGACGACGGGCCTGGCCTCGCCGTGGTCGCTGGCCTTTCTGCCTGACGGCAAGATGCTCGTGACCGAGATGAAGGGCACGCTGCGCCTCGTCACCAAGGAGGGCGTCCATACGGCCGTCGCCGGAGTGCCGCCGGTCAAGACTGTGGCCGCGCAGGGCTTTCACGACATCGTCCTGGATCCTGACTTCGCCCATAACCGGCTGGTGTATTTCTCTTATTTCGCTCCGCCGCCGGGCGAAGCGGCGGGCTTCTGGCCGAACGAGTTCGCCTATGACCGCGTATTCAACGTATCCGTCGCGGAACGGCGCAGGATGCGTCTGGGCATGGAGCAGGTGGCACGCGCGCGCTTGAGCGACGACGAGTCACGACTGGAGAACGTTGCGGTGATCCTCCAGGGCGCGGAGCGACGTCTGGCGTTTGCCCCCGATGGGACGTTGTATGCAACCGGCGCCGATCGGTTCCGCTTCTACAACAGCGACTTGAGCGGTGGCCGCAACGGCTACGAGACCAATGTCACCATCCGCAAGAATTTCGCCGGCCGCGTGAGCCGCATCCACACCGACGGCACGATACCGCAGGACAACCCATTCCTGGGCGATCCCCTGGTGCCTCCGGATGTGTTTGCGTTCGGCGTTCGCGATCCGGAAGGGGCGGCGATCAATCCGCGGACCGGTGAGCTGTGGGAGGTCGAGCACGGTCCCGCCGGTGGAGATGAGCTGAACATCATCCGCTCGGGACGCGACTACGGGTGGCCGGTGATCTCCTACGGGCTGCAGTACACCACCGGCAAGCCGGTGGGCTCGGGGAGCACGGCCATGGCCGGGATGGAGCAGCCGCTGTACTACTGGTTCCCCGACATCGCCCCTTCGGGAATGATGTTCTACACCGGCGATCGTTTCCCGCAGTGGAAGGACAACCTGTTCGTGGGTTCCCTCGCCGGCAAGGCCCTGGTGCGGCTGATTCTCGACGGCGAGCGGGTGGTCGGGGAGGAGCGGCTGCTGGGCGATCGTAACCAACGCATCCGCGACGTTCGCCAGGGCCCCGACGGCAACATCTACCTGCTGACGGGCGATGGCGCGCTGCTCAGGATCGTGCCTCGGAGCTGACAGCGCGAGTCGCACAGCCGAGTCTGCGCGTGTGGCGATAGCCGCGCGGGGCGGCGCGCTGGGGGCGGCGCGCTGGGGGCGGCGCGCGGAGTGCGGACCGCACGCGCGTCGCCACGGCGGTTGTTCGCCGCGTCGCGAGCGGCATATCATTCAATTCGACTGGATAGTGGAGCGGATGACTCATGCGCGCGCGATTTCTTCTCTTGCTTCTGGGCGTTGTTGCAGCTGATGCGAGCGCGGCTCTGCTGGAGCATGTGCCGCTGCAATGGAAGCCGACCTCGGAGCTCAAGCTGGGGGCGGTGCAGATGCCCCAGACTCCCATCCGGTTCGACACGTTTCAGGACGCGCGCGCCGACAAGGCGGCGATCGGGGAGAATCGCGAGGACGATGCCCATCCGAAGCCCGTCACGACGCGCGATGACGTCGGCGCGTTCGTGAGCAGCCACATGCGCGAGCTGTTCGACCGGGCTGGACTGAAAACCGTCGACGGCAACGCCGCGGTGACCATTCGTGGCGAGGTCAAACAGTTCTTCGTCCGCGAGACCGGTACCTACAAAAGCGAGGTCGCGGTGCACCTGACGGTCATCGGGCAGGACGGCAGGACGCTGTGGAGCGGACTGGCCTCGGGCGAGGCCACCCGCTTCGGCCGCTCCTACAAGCTCGAGAATTACGACGAGGTCCTGAGCGATGCTCTGGTCAACACCGTGAGCTCGATGCTGCAGAGCGCCCAGTTCCAGAAAGCACTGGCGGCGCCATGAGCGCCGGTCAGTGGGCGAGCTCCCGGTAGGCCGTCGCCTCGAACTCCCGCAGGGTGCGGATGGCCCCTTCATCGTAGAACGGCAGGAACTGCATCATCAGCACGCCGCCCAGGCCGGTGCGCGGGTCGATCCAGAACTCCGTGTTGAAAATGCCCGCCCAACTGAGACTCCCAGGGCGCCGGTAGGTATGGGCGTCCGGCGTGTCGGCCGAGACCTGGAAACCGAAACCGAACTTGTCATGGCCTGCGCCCAAGGGAAACGGCCGGGTCAGATCGGGCATGGCATCCGGCTGCAGCGTGACGAGGACGGATCCGATCTGGTTGCGGCTCATCTCCTGCACGGACTTCTCGCTGAGGATGCGCGTGTTCCCGAGACGCCCGCCATTGAGCAGCATGCGGATGAAAATCCCATAGTCGCTGGCCGTGGAGTAGAGACCCCCGTCGCCGCGATAGGGAGGCGTCGGCGTCGCCGGCACCGGTGCGTTGGTGCGCGCTTCGAATCGGCCGTCCTTGTGGGCGAGGGGCGTCACGAGGCGCGCCTGCTTATCCTTGGGCACGGCGTAGGAGGTATCCCTCATGCCGAGCGGACGGAAGATGTGCTCCTGGTACCAGCTCTCCAGGTCCTGGCCGGTGACTTTCTCGACAATCAGTCCCAGCACTCGCGTGCTGGCGCTGTAGTGCCACTGCTCACCCGGATCGCTCAGCAGCGGAAGCTCCCACTCCTGCTTCTGATTACCCTGCTGCAGCCGGGCCACGATCGGATTGGTGAAGCCGTAGCCGATTCCTGAGGTGTGAGTCAGCAGATGGTGCACCGTCATGAGGTGCTTTGCGGGGCGCGTCTCGTAGGTGCCGTCCTGCGGATTGAACTTCGTGATGACCTGCAGGTGGTCGAATCCGGGCAGGTACTTCGAGACCGGATCCTCGATCGACAGCTTTCCCTGCTCGGCGAGCATCATGATCGCCACCGAGGTGACCGGCTTGGTCATCGACGCGATGTTGAAAATCGCATTCGCCGGCAACCTGCCGGAGCCGTTCAGCTTGCCGGCCGCGCCTTCATACAGCACCCCGTGCCGGTCGACGATCAAGCCGACCGCTGCCGGGGTGTCTCCGCGCTCGACGGCCGCCGTCAGCACGTGTGACAGCTCGGCGGCGGCGGCGCTGTTTGAAGGCGTGCCGGGGGAGGCGGCGGCTGCCCCTCCGGGGGTGTGTGCCCGAGCCGCGCGAGCGGGCGCCAGAGCGATGGGGCCAAGGGCGAGCAAGGCCACGGCAACAGTGGCACGATGGAGGGTCGTTCGTCGGTTCACGGATCCACCCCTGAGTTGTTGTACGTTGGCAGGACTCTATAGCAGAGTGCCGCGCATTAGAATGCCCGCGCCCGAATGGACAATCTCACTCACACCGTGATCGGGCTCGCCGCCGGCGAGGCCTTCACCCGCTGTACGCGACCATCCGAGGGTGGTCTTCCCCAGGCTGCGCGGCGCTCGTTGTTCGTTACGCTGGCCGCGATCGGCGGCAACACCCCGGACATGGATCTGGCGTGGAGCTATACCGCTTCCGACCGGCGGCTCGGCTACATGCTCGAGCATCGTGGCTACACCCACACGGTAGTGGGTTGTCTGGTGCTGGCCGGCTTGCTGTACGCCGGGGCGGAGTGGTGGATGCACAGGCGCCGGCTCGTGCCGGCGGCAAGAGATCGGTGGCATCTGGCCCTGGTTGCAGTCGTGGGAACACTGTTGCATCTGGGCATGGACGCGCTGAACACCTACGGCGTGCACCCGTTCTGGCCGTTCGACAACCGCTGGCTCTATGGCGACTCGTTGTTCATCGGGGAGCCGCTCTTCTGGCTCGCCGGCGCACCGCTCATTTTTCTGATGCGCTCGCGGCTCGCGCGCGCACTGCTGTCCCTTGCCGCCGTGGCAGGCGTGCTCGGGGTTGGCTGGATGCATCGCGGCGGACCGCTGTCCTACGTCACCATCGTCGCCGCGCTACTGGCGCTCCTGTGCGTCGGGCGGTGGGCGTCCGCTCGTGCTGCGGCGTTGGCGAGCGTTGCTGTAATGGCCGGCGTCGTCGGCCTATCGGTGGCGTGCCGGTCCGTCGCCGCCAGTCGGATCGACGGCATCCTCGCCGAGGGCCTTCCGGGGTATCGTAGGATCGATCGCGTCCTCATGCCCACGCCCGCTTACCCTCTGTGTTGGGAAGTGCTCGTTATGGAGACGCGTGACGATCTGTACACGGTTCGCGACGGTGTGCTGTCGATCGCTCCGGGTGTCGTTCCCATCGGCCGCTGTCCGACCGTCTTTCCTCAGCGTCCGCCACCCAAGCCCGAGAGTGGTCGCACTGCACCTGAACGCTCGGCGCGTGCGGCGCGCTTCTTGCGGCCGCCGACGCCACCGATGACACCCGTGTCCGCGCCCAGCTCATCCTCGAATCTTTGGTTCGGCGAGTATTCGATGTCGCGTACCCAACTGGTGCAGTTGGTCGATGGCAACTGCGACGCGGCCGCCATGATGCAGTTCGTGCGCGTGCCGTTCGCGTTTCAGCAGGGCAATGCCTGGTATCTCGGCGATCTGCGCTTCAACCGGGACGCCGGATTCCAGTTTCAGGTCGGGGTGGACACGCCGGGGCGCTGCTCGATCCACGTGCCCTGGGTTCCGCCGCGGGCAGGTGACCTGTTGAGCGCGGTCTCGCGCTGAGGCTCCGGGGCGCAGCGACTGGCCGCTACATTTCGCCGTGGACGCCAGCGGCCGGTTCGCGGTGGGGGCCAGCGGCCGGTTCGCGGCCGGTTCGCGGTGGAGGTCAGCGGCCGCCCGGCCAGCCGCTGCTCTCACTGAGTGCTACTTCTTGGGCTGCTGGATCATCTCGATGCGATTGCCGGCGGGGTCTATGCCCATGCCAATCATGATGCCGGTCTTGCCGAACTCCTTCGGCTCGCTGTCCATCTTGCCGCCGGCGGCCTTGATGGCGGTGACGGTGGCGTTGATGTCCGTGACGGTGAAAATCAGATGCGGGATCGTATCGTCGATCGTATCCGACTTGCGCTGCATGATGACGATCTGCGGCGCGCTGTTGGTCTTCGCCGCATCCGGAGTGCTTCCGAAATTCATCAGCACCTCCACGCCGCCCGGAAACTCGAAGCGCCGCACCTCGTGCAGTCCGAAGGCCGCCTCATAGAACTTCTCGTCGGCGGCGACATTGACGGCCCCCACCCGGGCGGCATTCAAAGACACGCCGGTGGGCGGCGCGGCGTTGGCCGGCAGAGCGCTAGAGAGCGCGACGGTGACTGCGGTCATGGCGAGGACGCGGATGTTCATGAGGACCTTCCCCCTGGTACTGTCTATGGAAGAGGGCGGATGATAGCCTGCCCACCGGTCCGCATCACCTCCGGGAGCGCTCGGCGCGTCGCGGCCGTTCTGCGGTTGACGGACAGGGCAGGTGCTGTCCTCTGATACACCTGCGCTACGCTGCGGGGGGACTGATGAGCCAAAAACCAATCCAAAACTCGTTCACACGCCGTCACTTCGTGCAGCAATCGTCCCTTCTGGCGCTCGCAGCAACGGCTGCGCCGCTGGTCAGTGGCGCGCCGCGTCCCGCTCGCGGCAATCTGACCGATCTCACCGCCACGGAGGCAGTCACGGCGCTGCGCAACGGCGACCTCAAGGCTGAGGAGTACGCACAGGCGCTGTTGACTCGCGCGGCGAAACTCTCAGCGCTAAACGCATTCATTACTCTGCGTCCAGACGATGTGATGCAAGCAGCGCGGGCCGCGGACCAGTTGCGTGCGCGTGGCGGCCGGCTCGGGCTGTTGCACGGCTTGCCGATCGCAGTGAAGGACAGCATCGATACAAAATCCCTACCCACATCCAACGGCACCCGTGCCCTGAGAGGGTTCATGCCCAAGGCGGATGCGGGGGTGGTGCGTGCGTTGCTCGCGGAGGGCGCGATCGTAATGGGCAAAACCAATCTCCACGAGCTCTCCTGCGGCTGGACCAGCAACAACGCCACCTTCGGACCAGTCTTGAACCCTTACGATCGAACGCGCACTCCAGGGGGCAGCAGTGGCGGCTCCGCCGCGGCGGTAGCGGCGCGGTTCGCTCCCATTGCCATTGGCGAGGACACGTTCGGCTCGATCCGGGTACCGTCGACGTTCTGCGGCCTCGTCGGTTTGCGGCCGACGTTCGAGCGCTATTCGGACGAGGGATTGATGCCCCTCAGCCACAGGCGCTTCGACCAGGTCGGCCCGCTCGCGCGCTCCGTCGCCGATATCGTCCTGTTCGATTCCGTCGTCACCGGAGAGCGCTCGGCGGTGAGCGCCACGCGGCTCGAGGGTGTGCGGATCGGAACTTCCGAGTATCTGATGCAGGGCATCGATGCGGAGTGCGGACGCATCGTCGCCGCGGCGATCGACCGCCTCGAGGCCGCCGGGGCGCAGATCGTACCCGTCGAGTTGCCAGCTTCGTTGCGGGCGGCCGTCGACGTGGAGCTCCCTTTGCTCAGAATCGAGCTGTTGCCGGGTCTGGCGCGCTTTCTGGCTGAGGAGGGAACCGGAGTATCCGTGGATCAGCTGGTCTCCCAGGCGGGCGCCAATCTCAAGGGGCTCCTGAACGACAGCCGCCAGCCGTACAGCCAGGAGGACTACCGCAAGCAGGATCGCAAGCAGAGGCAGATGAAGGCGGAGGCAATCGCGTTCCTGCGCGCCAACCGTATCGACGCGCTCGCCTTCGCGCCTTCGCTGACCCCGGCGTTTCCCCAAGGCGACCCGGACACCCTGCAGATCAATGGGCGGCGGGTGCCGCTGTTCACCTCGATTGGACGACAGATGGCCATCGGAAGCTGCGCCGGCCTGTCCTGCCTGGTGCTCCCGGCGGGCATGACCGCCGCGGGGCTACCTGTGGGATTGGAGTTCGACGCTCCCCCTGGAACGGACCGGAAGCTGCTCGGCATAGGGCTGTCCCTGGAGAAGGCGCTGGGTCCGATACCCGCTCCTCGCTTGCAGTCGGCCTAGGTGCGATGAGATGACGCTGGCGCTCGGCGCGCAATTGTTCTCCATTTCGCTGCTGTCGAGTCTGCTGGGCGGTGTGCTGGGAATGGCGAGCGGTATCTTCATCGTGCCGCTGCTGGTGGGACTGCTCTCCTTGGACATCCGCACCGCCATCACCGCGAGCATCATCTCGGTGGTGGCGTGCTCGTGCGGGGGCGCAGGCGCCGCGCTGCGGGCCGGGCTGGTCAACATTCGACTCGCGGTGGTGTTGGAAGTGGCGACTACGCTCGGGGCCTTGAGCGGAGTGTTGGTCTTCGGCCTGGTGCCCCAGAGCGGGCTCTATGGACTGTTTGCCGCAATCCTGGTGCTCTCGGCGTACCAGATGCTGCAGCCGCGACGCGAGCTCGCCGAGCACGACGTGTCCGCGAGCCATCCCTGGGCTGCGTTCGATGGTGCCTATCCCGACGGCCCTGACGGGAGACGCGTGCCGTATCGTGTGGAGCGGTTGCCGCTGGGCATGGGCTTGATGTACGGGGCGGGCCTGGTTTCCGCACTGCTCGGCATCGGCAGCGGCGTGCTCAAGATCCCGGCCATGGACACCGCTCTGCGCCTGCCGATCAAAGTCTCGACGGCAACCTCCACGTTCATGATCGGCGTCACGGGCGTGGCCAGCGCCGGAGCCTACATGGCCCGGGGACTGGTGGCGCCGCTGATCGCCGGGCCCGTGGTGTTGGGCTCTGTCCTGGGTGCAGCATTGGGTGCGCATTTGATGCTGCGGCTTTCCAGCGAGCGGCTGCGCATTTTCTTTGTCGCCGTTCTGGTGCTGCTCGCCCTCGAGATGCTCATCAAAGCGTTCGGCATCGACCTGAGAGCGGTGCTGCATGGATAGCTCCGGTCCACGTATCGCACGCTCGCTGGCGAGCCTGCTGAGCCGTGGCACGTGGGTTGCCTCGCTCGTCATTGCGGCCGGTCTGTTGCTGGGCTGGGCTGGCAAGGCGACCGCCGGCTCCGTCACGACGACTGCGGGTATTCTGCTGGTCGTGCTGCTTCCGATCATTCGTGTCGTGACCGTGCTCGGCTACTTTCGCACCGCAGGCGAGCGCAAGTTCATGGCCTGGTGTATTGCCGTGTTGGCGATCATCGCCGTGAGCGTCGTTGCGGGACTGAACGAGTCCTGAGCCGGCTCCTGTGCTTCGCACGAAGTCATCGCCGGCTTACCAGAGCCGGTGGTGGCGCCCGGTGAGACGCATTTCGCACGTTCTCCAACCCGCTGAGCGAGCGGCGGGAGAGCGCGCTACTCTCAGTCGGATGGGACACATTCTTCGGCGCGCAAGCATCGTGGGAGTGGCGGCTTGCGCGATCGCGGTAGCCGCGTCTGCGCAGGCGGCCGCCGCAACCGTGGGGCCCATCCAATTCACGGTTCCCGAGGGGTTCGAATTTGCCCGCTCCGGGCATCACGACGGTGCGGAAATCTCCGCCTGGACCAAGAGCACCGGCGCGTCCAAGGCGCTCCTGCAGGTGACCCTCTATGACATGGGCGCTGCTGCGGATACCTCCACGCCGCAGGAGTTGTCGCACGCGGCGCAGGCCTACCTGCACCAGTTCCTTGGCGGAGTCGAGCGGCGGCGCACGGATTACAGCGCGTCCCCCGTCCGGGAACTGAGACTCGCCAGCGGGCCCGCGGCCAGTGCGACATGGAAGGGTAAGATCGGCGGTGTCGAGGCGGTCGGTGTCATGTACTGTGCGATCGTACGGAAGCGCTACGTCGTGATCTTCCACACGCAGGACGTCGGGGACGCTCCGACCGCCGCCATGCTCGAGGCGATGAAGTCGATCGAGGCCGCCACCGCGCTTCCGCTCTAAGGGTGTCTCGGTGCCGTCGACGGCACAGGCCCTGACCGTCCCTGTCAAGTGCCGCAGAAGGTCTGCAACACGCGCTCCGCCGGCTCAGGAGGCTTCGCCAGATCGGCCATGGCCGGCTGCTCGTCGTACGGGTGGCTCAGGACCGCAACAAGCCTGTGGAAGAGGCTGTAGTTACCACTCTCGGCCGCTCTCAGGGCGGACTCCACGCGGTGATTGCGGGGAATGAACGCGGGATTCGCCGCGCGCATGCGGCTGGCTCGGTCAGCGGAGCTTTGCGGATCGCGTGCCACTCGCTCGTGCCAATCGCGCAGCCACGCGTCTATCCCGGACGCCTCGGGGAACAGCTTGCGCAGCTCGGACTCCTCAGCCGGCTCCTCCGCTACGCGCGCCAGTAGACGGAATGTGAGAGTAAAGTCCGCCTGAGAATGCTGCATGGTAGTCAACAGCGCCCGGATGAGGGCGGAGTCACCGTCCGCGGGCGACGCCAGACCGATCTTGCGGCACATCCCTGCGAGGATCCGTGCGTCGAATTGTGCGATGAACGGATCGAGCACTCCCCGGGCGAGCTCGATCGCTCTCTCGCTGTCGGAATGGATGAGCGGCAGGAGCGATTCGGCGAGGCGCGCCAGATTCCATTGGGCGATCGCCGGCTGGTTGGTGTAGGCATAGCGGCCGTTGCGATCGATCGAGCTGAACACCGTCCTGGGATCGTACTGGTCCATGAATGCGCACGGACCATAATCGATGGTTTCCCCCGAAATGGCCATGTTGTCGGTGTTCATGACGCCGTGGATGAAGCCCAGCAACATCCACTGGCTCACCAGGACCAGTTGGCGCTGTGTGACCTCCTGCAGGAGGGCGAGCGCAGGGGAGTCGGCCTCGCGAGCCTCGGGGTAGTGTCGCCCAATCACGTAATCCAGCAGCGCGCGCAGCGCGTCCTGGTCGGCCCGGGCTGCGAAGTATTGAAACGTTCCGACGCGCACGTGGCTTGCGGCAACTCGGGTAAGTATGGCACCCGGCAGGGGCTGCTCGCGGTACACGGGCTCTCCAGTCGTGACGATCGCGAGCGAGCGAGTGGTGGGGATGCCAAACGCGTGCATGGCTTCGCTGACCAGGTATTCCCGCAGCATGGGCCCGATGACGGCTCGGCCGTCGCCGCCTCGCGAGAAAGGCGTGAGGCCTGCGCCCTTGAGCTGGATGTCGCGCAGCACTCCATGGCGGTCCTCGAGCTCCCCGAGCAGGATCGCTCGCCCGTCACCCAGCCGGGGTACGAACACACCGAACTGGTGTCCGGCATAGGCCATGGAGATCGGGTTGGCATCCTCCGGTAGCTGGTTGCCCGAGAAGAGGGCTGCCGCCTCCGCAGGGCCCGCAGCGAGCCCCAGCTCGGCCGCGAGCGGCGTATTGAAGACGACGAGCTGCGGATCGCGCACCGGGGTCGGGGTGACCGGCGCGTAGAAGCGGCTCGGCAGGGCGGCATAAGTGTGCTGGAACCCCAGACGCATCGATCTCGACCCCAGGCGGCGCGGAAGTGGGCAATTGAAGTAGTATCCTTGCACCGCAAGCCGTGCGTCGGCAACAAATCAGGGGCACTGACAATGATTCCACGAACTCTTGCGATCGTCTGCGCGCTCGCTGCGCTCGCTGCGCTCGGGGCCGCCAGCGGCTCGGCAGTGGCGGCGGACGCGGCAGCGGCGGCGCCCGAGTATGCGATTCCGGCGGGCACGCCTGCCTATATCCGCAGCGCGATCGAGTCCCCGGCGCGCCCCGCGGAGCAGAAAGCAAGAGATGTCAACCGCAAGCCGGCGGAGCTGCTCACCCTGTCGGGCATCAAACCCGGCGATCACGTGGTCGAGTTCGCCTCCTTCGGACAGTATTTCACCTCTTTCCTGTCCGACATCGTCGGGCCGAAGGGCAAGGTCTACATGTACGACCTGCCGTACACCGAAAAGCGCGCCGGGGCTGCCAGTCGCGCGTTCGTCGCCGCGCACCCGAACTGCAAGTACGAGCTGGTCGACTACAACAAGCTGGAGCTGCCGCAGCACGTCGACATCGTGTTCAACGTTCTCTACTACCACGACCTGTCCATCAACGACATCGACGTGGCGAGCCTCAATGCGCGTGTCTTCAAGGCTCTCAAGCCCGGCGGCATTTTCTTCGTCGTCGATCACAACGCGGCGCCCGGTTCGGGGCGGCGCGACACCAAGACCCTGCACCGGATCGATCCGGAGCTGATCAAGCAGGAAGTCACCGCGGCGGGGTTCGAGCTGGTGGAGGAGAGCCACCTGCTCGCGCGCCCGGAGGATGATCACACGAAGATGGTGTTCACACCGGGCCTGCGCGGTCTCACCGATCAGACGATCTTCAAGTTCCGCAAGCCCAAGAAGTAGCGCTCCGCCGCGGCGTGCCGGGATAGCCTCGCGCTCCCGGCGCTCCCGGCGCTCCCGGCGCTCCCGGCGACCCCGCCGACCCCGCCGCTATTGCGGATACTGATCTTCCCGTACCCACCAGCCGTGAATCTGCGGCGAGGCCTGCACGGGCAGCCTCACCGTAGCCATGGGTCCCTCGCCGAGGTGCTCGGCGTCGAAGATCAGCAGATCCGATCGAAGGCGCTGATCCAGATGCCAGGCGACGCCCAGCAGGTAGCCCTCGCCTTCGCGGGCATGGAGGCTTTTGGGGGCAAACAAGGGCTCTCCGAGGGACACGGTGGGCGGTGCTTTCCACAGCTCGAAGGTGCGCGTCTGATGATCGACGCGCGCATAACAGGCTGCCTTCCAGCGCACCGGATCGGCAGGATCCGGGCACCCCATGTAACCGTAGCGGTAAGGCACGGTGTTGTAACGATCGTCTTGCCGTGGCAGCGGCGCTATGAGCGGGAACAGCTTTTCGATGCCGTAACTGTCGTTTCTGCCGTTCAAGCTCACCGACAGTCGATGCAGATAGCTCGTGCCGGCGGCTGCGTCATAGGGCGCTCCGTCCTTGTTGGGAATCACTACGTACGGGTTGCCGGCGGTGACCTCCCTGTCGAAGTACAGTTTGTCGCCGTCTTCGAAAGCACCCAGCGTGTGGCTTCCGCCCCGCGGCGGACCCTCGATCCATCGCAGATCCTTGCCATCTCCATAACGGCGCATGTATCCCAGATAGCTCTTCCTGTCCTTGTCCCACGACCAGTGAATGCCCCCGCGACGCATCTGCTCAGGGTCGATGGCCAACGGAATCAGGAAGAAGGCGATGTGCTTCTCGGTCACCGCGAAGTCGTGCACACTGCTGACGTAGGGCATGCTGACCTCCGCCCCCCAGATCTTCCTGCCGCTGCGGTCGATTTCGAACACCGCGATCGAATCGCTCCCAAACCCGCGGGCTTCGTAGCCGAAGGCAACGAGGTTGCCGGTTGTCGAGCACACCTTCGGGTGCGCAGTAAACGGCTGATCGCGCGGCAGCTGACCCTCGAAGGTGTACACCGCCTCGAGCGTCTCGAGTGTATTGAGATCGAGCGCGGAGGGCGCACTGTCCTCCTTGAGGGCCAGGAGCAGGTTCCTGTGCTGGATGACGTGAGTGTTTGCCGTGCTGCGACTCAACCCCCGGACACTCGGGTCGTCCCGGGAAGGGTTGCGGTACATCGGCATCAGGACACGGCGCGCTCTGTCTTGCGCTAAATAGCGCTCGGTTCTCACGTACCGGCTGCGATAGTCGACGCGGCCACCCCGGATTCGGAACAGGCGCACGTGCCCTTCGCCGTCGAAGGGGATGTTGCCCGGGGCCAGCGGATACTGCGGATCCGGGCCGACTGCGTAGAAGCCGCCGCTCAGGCTCTCGGGAATCCTTCCTTCGACTTCACAATCGCGCACTTCGACTTCCGCGCGAAGCGGAGCATAAGTGGCGCCATAGGGAGCGATCTCGGTCATTGGCGCCGAGCGTAGCGCGTACGAGCCTTGCTGTCAGGCGCAGCGCCAGGAGGACGGTGCCGCCCCCGCCACCGTCTCGTTACTTTCTTTCTGCGACCAGGAGCAGGCGGGGCGAGCCCGGGCGAAACGCGCTGTCGGCCGTGTCGCCGTACATCCCCCGGACGTCGAACCCTGCGGCGATCAAGGAGCGCACGAGCTCGCCACTGGTCATGACGAAGTGGCGATAGCGCAGCTCATGCCGTTGATCCTCCAGGGTCAGCTGCGCCTGCGTGTTGATGATCGATTGCGCAGCATCGTAAGTGATCTGCTGCTCGTAGGTTCCGCCAGGAAAGGCAAAGCTCCGCTGCGCTGCAATCGGCAGTACGGACTCCGCACAGATGGACGTATCGAGAATCAGGCGACCCCCGATGCGCACTGCCCCGGCGAGTCTGCTGAACAACCTCTGTGTCAGGGGCGGCTCGAAATAGCCGATGCTGTTTCCCATGCAGATGAGCGCATCGTGAGGGGTATTCACGTCGAGCTCGGTCATGTCCGAGTGCACCAGGCGCACGTGCACGCCGGCGGCCTGCGCGAGCTCCTCTGCACGTCTCAGCGCCGCCTGTGAAAGATCGACCCCGGCCACGGTGAATCCTGCGCTTGCCAGGGCCAACGCGTGGCGTCCGGCCCCGCACGGTACATCCAGCAGGGTTGCCGGAGGGTGAGCTCCAATG
>DATNEN010000059.1:0-6978 GCA_035552975.1 Steroidobacteraceae bacterium | reverse complement strand
AGTGTCGCGGCACATGCCGAGTCGGAGTGGGCCTCGCGCAGCCAGCTGGGATACGCGCTGGCGCGTGGCAATACCGACTCCGACAACGGCAACCTGAGATTCGACATCGCGCATCTGTACAACCACTGGATCGAAGCGTTCGGCGTGGACGGCCTTTATGGCAAGACCAACGGTATCGGAACCGCGCAGCGCCTGGACGGCCACTTGCAGGTCGACTACAAGTTCACGGACAGTGCGTTCTGGTTCGGTAAGCTGGAGTATCAGGACGACCGCTACAGCGGCTTCCAATACCAGGCGAGCGCCGCAACCGGCCTCGGTCGCATCTTTCTGCAGTCCGACACCGACAAGCTGACTGCACAGCTCGGCATCGGTGTCCGCAGACTGCGTCCGGAGCAGGTCATTCGCGATGACACGGGCGCGGTGCTCGACCGGATCCCGGGGGAAAGCTCCGAGGATACCGTGGCCGCGGGCGCGGTGACTTGCGAGCACGACTTCAACACCTCGACGAAGCTGCTGGAGTCGCTCAGCGTCGAGTCGGGCAGGGCGAATACCCTGGTGAAGAACAACCTCGGTATTCAAGTCAAGATGAGCACGTCGCTCGCGCTGGCGATCTCGTACAGCTACATCCGTAACAGCAGTCCGCCGCCGACGACGGTTCTCAGCAAGACAGACCAGCTCACCACGGTGAATCTCGTCTACGAGATCAAGAACGACAAAGTGCCGGCGATGCCCGTCGCACTGCTGGATCATCAACTCAACAGCGCGAACTGAGGGTGGGGCGGCGCGGCTTCAGCCGCGCCGCAACAGCCTTGCCTTGTCGCGTTGCCAGTCGCGGTCCTTCTCGACCGCGCGCTTGTCGTGTTGTTTCTTGCCCTTGGCGAGGCCGACCTGGAGTTTGGCGCGGCCGTCCTTCCAATACAGCTCGAGCGGAACCAGCGTGTAGCCGCGGCGCTCGACCGCGCCGATCAACCCATTCAACTCGCTGCGATTGAGCAGCAGCTTGCGGGTACGGATCGGGTCGGCGACGACGTGGGATGACGCGGAGGTGAGCGCCGAAATGTGCGCGCCGAAGAGGAATGCCTCGCCGCCGCGGATGAACACATAGGCTTCCTTCAGCTGCGCCCGGCCGGCGCGCATCGCCTTGACCTCCCAACCCTGCAGGGCAATGCCCGCCTCATAACGCTCCTCGATGAAATAGTCGAAGCGCGCCTTGCGGTTCTCGGCGATCAGGCGGGGGGTGGCATTTTCGGGCTTGGCCATCGGCATATTGTAGCGTTTCTGACAGTCGCGGCTGGCTGGCCGTACAATCGCTGCATGAGGGAGATCAAGCATTCGGCCATCATTGCCCAACCCCCAGGCAGGGTCTTCGAGGTCATCAACGACATCGAGAGCTACCCGCGCTTCCTGCCATGGTGCACCCACGCGAAGGTCCTCTCGCGCAGCGAGCGGGAGATAGTGGCGACCGTGGGGGTTCGCAAGGGCCCGCTGCACGGGGAGTTCACGACCCGTAACGAGCTCGACCCCGACAGGCGCATCTCCATGCAGCTCGTCAGCGGACCGTTCCGCACCCTCGAGGGCGAGTGGCTGCTCAGTCCCATCGGCGAGAACGGCTGCCGCGCCGAGCTGCACATGCGCTTTGCGTTCAAGAACGCCCTGTCTGCTCTGCTGTTCGAGCAGAAGTTCGGCGAGACGATGGCCTCTCTGGTCGATGCGTTCGTGACTCGCGCGCGAACCTGATGCCGTGGCCGCTCCCGGTGCGAAGAGATGTCTCGTGGCCTACGCCACACGGGAGCGGCAATATCTATGGCCTGTTGAGCTGGCGCCGGGGGCGACCATCGGCGATGCACTGGCCGCTGCGCGCCTCGCTGCCAATCTCGACACGGTGCCCTGGGACGAGGCACCCGTAGGGATCTTCGGGGAGTTGCGCGAGCGGACCGACGTGCCTCAGGAAGGCGATCGCATCGAGATCTATCGCCCGCTCGCCAGCGATCCGCGCCAACGTCGCCGGGAGCGCGTGCAGCGACAACGCAAAGACTCGGGGCGCGCCAAAGACCCGGGGCGGGCGGGCTAGAGCAAGAGGCCGCAGCGTGTGGGCGGCCCCGCGAGCGGCGCTCGGCTCAGCCTCCTCCCATTTTCGGGAAGCGCGCGACGGGGGCCGTCTTCTTCTGCTGTTTCGCCTCAGCGGGTGCGAGGGCGCTCAGCTGCTCGTCCGTCGCATCGGTGCGGTCGAACTTGCTCACCTTGTCGTCCTGGAAATAGACGATGAGGTGCCATTCCTGCGGTGTCTTGATGTGCCCCTGCTTGAAATACAGCAGGTAGTCCCAGCGCTCCTTGTTGAAAGAGTCCGGGACCATGGGGGTGCCGAGAAGATAGCGCACCTGGGCGCGCGTCATGCCGACCTGCAGCTGATCGATGGTCTTCCCTTCCATGAAGTTGCCCTGCACGATGCCCATGCGGTAGACGCATCCGCAGCAGAGGGCCGCCACCGCCGCCGTCAGCAACACCACCCCCGCCGTCGTTGCCCGCAAGGATGTGTGGTGGGTGCTTTTCGCAAAACCGTTGCCGCCCGTCAAAATTGGTCGCATGCTTGAGTCTTCTCGGTCCCTAGGTGGACGAAACTGCGGCGCGCATCATAACCTGCCCCCGGATCGCCGGAGAACATCGTGGAAGGCAAGGATCTTCGCAAAGCCGGCCTGAAGGTAACGCTCCCCCGCCTGAAGATTCTCGAAATCCTCGAGAACAGCTCCACGCGGCACCTCTCGGCCGAGGACATCTACCGTTCGCTGCTCGACTCCCAGGAGGACATCGGGCTGGCCACCGTGTATCGCGTCCTCACGCAGTTCGAGGCGGCCGGGCTCGTCACGCGCCACCACTTCGAGGACGGGATGGCCGTTTTCGAGCTCAACCAGGGGACTCACCACGACCACATCGTGTGTCTGGACTGCGGCCGTGTCGAAGAGTTCATGGATTCGGGCATCGAGGAGCGCCAGAATGCGGTTGCCCAGCGCCTGGGGTTTGCCATCCGCGATCACTCCCTGATCCTTTACGGGCACTGCCGGCGGACCAACTGCGCCTACAAGAGCAAGAAAGCGAGCTGATCCGGACCCCCCCGCAACCCCGCGCGCGGCATCGATCGGGAGCCGGGTGATCTTCGCTAGCCGGAGCGCTTGCGTGCCGACCCGGAGGAGGCCTTCGGTGTCGCGTTCGCCACGCCCCTGAGCATCTCCCTGGCGTGGTCCCGCGCTTTGGACGTCACTTCGATGCCGCCGAGCATCCGTGCCAGCTCCTCGATCCGGTCGCCCTCGGAGAGCTCCGTCAGGGAGGTACGCGTGGTGCGCCCGTCCGTGAGCTTCGCTACCCGCAGGTGGTGGTGTCCCTGCGATGCCACCTGCGGCAGATGAGTGACGCAGAGCACCTGGCCCTGCTCCCCCAGGGAGCGCAGCTCTCGCCCAACGATTTCCGCGACCGCACCCCCGATGCCCGAATCGACCTCGTCGAACACCATGCAACGCGTCTCGCGCGCGGCGCAGGACACCTGCACTGCCAGGGACAGGCGTGACAACTCGCCCCCGGAGGCCACCTTCGCCAGCGGCCGCAGCGGCTGGCCCGGGTTCGCCGTGACCCGCAGCTCGATCTGATCGAGCCCGTGCTGGGCGGGCTCAGTCCTCTCGTCCTGGCTGACGTCCACCTGAAAGCGGCCGCCGGACATCCCGAGCGTCTGCATCCGCGCCGTGATGTCTTTAGCGAGTGCGCGTCCCGCTGTTACACGGCGCGCCGACAGCTGCTGTGCCTGAGTGCGATAAGTATCGAGCGCCGCCGTCAGCTCTTTACGCAGCACTGCGAGATCGAGCTCGGCGCGCTCCACGCTCTCGAGCTCAGCTGCCAGCTGGGCGCCGCGTCCAGGTAGCTCATTCGCGGGAATGCGGTGTTTGCGGGCCAGCTCCTCGATCCCCGCCAGCCTGCGCTCCACCTCATCCTGCCGCGCCGTATCCACTTCGAGGCTGTCGCAGTAATGCTCCAGCTCCCGGGCCGCCTCCTTGATCTGGATGGCTGCCTCCTCGATGAGCGGCAACACGGTGCCGAGCTTCGGGTCGACATCCGCAAGCCCGCGCAGGGCCTGCAGGGCACGGCTCACGCCCGCGTGCGCACTGCCGTCCTCGCCTTGATACAACTGACTCAACGCGGTCTGGGCGGCCTCTGCGAGTCGCCCTCGATTGGCGAGCCGCCCACGCTCCTCGGCGAGCGCGGCAACTTCGCCGTCCTTCAAATGCAATGCAGTCAACTCGTGAACCTGGTATCGCAGCAGCTCGAGCCGCGCATCGCGGTCACGGCCCTTGCCTTCCAGCTCCACAGTCCTGTTCACGAGCTCCAGCCACACCCGATGCGCGATTCCGACCTGCGAGGTCAGGGGCTCGAGCCTGCCGTAGGCATCCAGCAACTCTCGCTGGGCAACGTTTCGGGTCAGCGACTGGAATTCGTGTTGGCCGTGGATGTCGATGAGGATGCTCCCGGCCTCGCGCAGTTGCTGGACCGGAACTGACTGTCCGTTCAGATAGGCCCGCGAGCGTCCGTCGGTGCCGATGACCCTGCGGATAATCAGCTCATCGCCGCCCGCGATGGACTGCTCGTCCAGCCAGCGTCGCAATTCGCGGGGTGCCTTGGCTAGTTCGAACGTCGCGGAAATCTCTGCTCGCTCAGCGCCGTGGCGTACAACCTCGGCGCCCGCTCGGCCGCCGGCGATCAACTGCAACGCGTCCACGAGGATCGACTTGCCTGCGCCAGTCTCGCCGGTCAGCACCGTGAGCCCCGGCCGCAACTCCAGCTCAATGGCGTCGATAATGGCGAAATCGCGTATCTGCAGGTGCGTGAGCATGCCGGTGTGTCAGCGCTCGAAGCTGCCGCGCCCCCAATGGAGTTTCGATCGTAGCAGGCGGTAGTAATCGTGGCCTACGGGATGCAACAGGGTGATGCGCTCGCTGGCGGCTTTCACCTGCAGACGGTCGCCGGGCTCGATCTCCCCGATGACAGTCCCATCGCAGGTCACCTGAGCGCGGATGTCCGGCCGATCCAGCAGTTGGAATTCAAGGGTCGAGTGGGAGGACACCACGATCGGGCGGTCCGAAAGGGTGTGGGGACAGATCGGCGCCACGACGAATACATCCAGGCTGGGCTCGACGATCGGCCCGCCGCAGGAGAGCGCGTAGGCCGTCGAGCCCGTCGCGCTGGCCACGACGATCCCGTCCCCGGCGTGCTTGTTGACATAGTTCCCGTTGACCATCGTCGAGAAGTCCACCATGCGACCCGTGGCCAGTTTCTGCAGCACGACGTCGTTCAGGGCGAGCGACTCGATCGTGCCACCGTCAGCGGATTGCAGCCTGGCTGCCAGGAGCGGCCGCTCGTCTTTCTGCAGATTGCCCTGCAAGGCGACGTCGATGCTGGGGAACATGTCGTTAGGCATGACGTCGGTGAGGAACCCGAGCCGGCCGCGGTTGATCCCCAGCAGGGGGACTCCGTGTCTGGCCACCAACCGGGCGGCGTACAGCAGTGTGCCATCGCCACCGATGGCAATGACCAGGTCGGCGCGCTCCCCGATTTCCCGTTCCGGGACGCGCGCGACCCGCGGCGGCTCCTCGGCGATGGGCGCGTCCTCGCTCATCAGTACGTCCACCTGCCTGGACTGCAGGTACGGTATGAGGGCGTGCGCGGACTCGGCCACACGAGCGTCCGTAAACTTGCCGATCAACGCACACACCCGAACCGGAAAGGCCATGTGAGCCCCGCAACGAACCCTCGCCCACTGCGAGGCGCGTCTTTGTAGCACGTGCCGTTGCCCGTTGCTTGACGGTCGGCGCGCCCGTCGCTAGCGTGGGCCCCGGAGGGTTCTACTTGACGGCCATGGTTCACGAAGCCCCGGAGGACGCCCTCGGCGAGCGCGCCCAGCATCTGCTGCGGTTACTCGTCGAAAGCTACATTCGTGACGGGCAGCCGGTCGGCTCCCGGGTCCTGTCCCGCGAGTCGGGGCTGCAGCTGAGCTCTGCGACCATCCGCAACGTCATGGCCGATCTGGAGGAGTTGGGCTTCGTCGCCTCCCCGCATACCTCCGCCGGCCGCATCCCTACTGACAAGGGCTATCGCTTCTTCGTGGATACGCTGCTGCGCACTCAGCCGCAGCTGACCGACGAGGTGGCGGCCGCCGAGATACGCAGGCAGGTGGATAGCAGCCGCGAGACCTCCAAGGAACTGGTTGCCTCCGTGTCCCAGCTGCTCTCCACGGTCACCCGCCTCGCCGGCGTCGTGACGTTGCCGCTGACACAGAAAGCCTCCATCACCCAGATCGAGTTCGTCGCCCTGTCGGAGAACCGCGTCCTGGTCGTGCTGGTGTTCGATGACCGCGAGGTCCAGAACCGCATCATCCAGCTCGAGCGGCATTACTCCTCCGATGAGCTCAAGCGCGCCGCGAACTACCTCAACGAGCAGTTCCGTGGACGCACTCTGTCGCAGGTGCGCCAGGACATCCTCACGCAGTTGCGCGAAGCGCATGCGCATCTGAACAAAGTGATGCTGGATGCGATCTCGGTCGCGCAGCATGTCTTTGAGGCCGAGAGCAGTGGCGGGGAGCGCCTGGAGTACGTGATCAAGGGCGAGACGAACCTCATGGGGGCCGCCGAGCTGACCAGCGTCGAGAAGCTGCGGCGCCTGTTCGAGGCCTTCAACGAGAAGCGCGACTTCCTGCACCTGCTGGACCAGAGCCTGCGGGCGGAAGGGGTGCAGATCTTCATCGGCCATGAATCGGGCTACCAGATCCTCGATGAATGCAGCGTCGTCACGGCCCCGTATGCGGCCGGCGATTCGGTGATGGGAGTGCTCGGGGTCATCGGCCCCACCCGCATGGCCTATGAGCGGGTCATTCCAATCGTGGACCTGACGGCTAAACTACTCAGCGCCGCCTTGAATTCGAGGCGGTAGAGCCCCAAGGAG
>DATNEN010000058.1:0-23556 GCA_035552975.1 Steroidobacteraceae bacterium | reverse complement strand
ATACAAGTGAGCGGGAGACTTGTAATGAATCTTGTCGACAGCACGATCCGGTATGCCATTCCGGCGTTGGGAATCGCAACTCGCTGGCTGAAGGAGGAGCTGGAGACGCGCGGCGTCAGGACTCCACTGATCGAAGCCTGTCTGCGGGAGCTCGTCATGGATGCCGAATCGAACGCGCAGCCCACAGGAGGGGCCACAGAGGCCTCCGTGCCCTACTCCGCCTCGCTGCGCTCGGAGCTGGCGGCACGCGCTGAATTCCTGCGGCAATGGACGCTTTCCGACGACCTGATGGGGCCGGGGAGCGAGCGGCTTGTAAGAATTGCACGCAAATATGCGCTCCCACGCCCCTGGAAGCTGTCCGACCCGGTCGCCTCGGAGTGCCAGAGACGGGTTCCGACCTATCTGAACTGGGCGTCGTCCGCCGGAGGGTCGGCGGTTTAGAGCGCAAGCGCGCCGCCGGCCGCGGCCGCCGCCACGGATCAGGCGGCCCGCGCGAAAGCGGGCCTGACCCTTCAGGAACCCAGGCCCATCGCGTTGCGGATGAAGGCGTAGATGTCAGCCATCTCGTCGATCTGCTTCGCAGTGGGTTTTCCCGAGCCATGTCCGGCACGCGTCTCGACTCGCAACAGGATCGGATGGCCATGCGGGTCGGCGTGCTGCATGGCCGCCGTGAACTTGAAGCTGTGAGCCGGAAATACCCGGTCATCGTGATCCGCGGTGGTCACCAGGATCGGCGGGTAATCGACATGGGGTTTCACGTTCTGCACCGGTGAGTAGCGCAGCATTGCCGCAAACTCTCCCGGGTTGTCGACGGAGCCGTAGTCCGACTCCCATCCCTTGCCCACCGTGAAGTCGCGAAAGCGCAACATGTCCATGACACCCACCTGAGGCACCGCTGCGGCAAACAGCTCCGGGTGCTGCTCGACGGTCGCACCGACCAGCAATCCTCCATTGGAGCCGCCGCGGATGGCCAGGCGGTGCGGACTGGTCCACTCCCGGGCGATCAGATACTCCGCAGCGGCCGCGAAGTCGTCGAACACATTCTGCTTGTGCGTCTTCATGCCCGCTTCGTGCCAGGCGCGGCCGTACTCGCCGCCGCCACGAATGTTGGCGAGCGCGAACACGCCGTCCATCTCCAGCCAGCCGGCCACCGAAGGGGAGAAAGCCGGCTCCTCGGAGATGTTGAAGCCGCCGTAGCCGTAGAGAATCGTGGGATTGGAGCCGTCGAGCTTCGTGCCCTTGCGCGACACGATGAACATCGGCACCCGCGTTCCGTCCTTGCTCTTGTAGAACACCTGCTGCGTCTGGTAGGCGGACGCCGTAAAGCCCTGCAGCTGCGGCCGGCGCCACAGCGTGCTGGCGCCGCTGTGCAGGTCCAGGCGATACACGCTGGGAGGAGTCGTGAAGGTGTCATACCTGTAGTAGGTGGCAGAATCCTGCAGCCGCCCCTGGAAGCCGGCCGCCGTGCCCAGACCCTCGAGCTGCAGCTCCCCGAGAGCCTTGCCTGCCGGCGAGAAACGGCGCACTGCGCTGTGGGCGTCCTGGAGGTACGAGGCGATCAGCTGCCCGCCGACCAGAGTGACGGCATCCAGCGTATCGCGTTGCTCGGGCACGATGGTGTGCCAGTCCGCAGGAGCCGGTTTCGCCAGGTCGATGGCAACGATGCGATAGCGCGGCGCGCCGTCATCGGTCTGCACATACAGCCGCGGGCCGATGTTGCCGATGACGTTGTAGAGCGCAGTCGGCTTCGGAATCACCGGCACGATCGGCGCTCCCGCGACCCTGAGGTCCTGCACCAGCACCGTGTTCTGGACTTCATCGCCGTGGTTGGCCTGGATGACCAGGTAGTGTCCGTCATCGGTGACGGCGGCGCTGACGAACCAGTCAGGGTCATCGGTGCGCGTATAGACCAGGGTGTCCTGGGCCTGCCGGGTGCCGAGACGATGGAAATACAGCTTCTCGTACTGGTTGGAAGCCTTGAGAGCCTCGGACTCCTTGGGCGGATCGTAAGCGGTGTAGTAGAGGCCACTGTCGTCCTTGCGCCAGGCGCCGCCACCGGCCTTGGACCAGTGAATCTCATCCGGCAGATCTTTGCCGGTGGCCACATCCCGTACATGCCAGACCTGCCAGTCCGACCCGGCATCCGACAGCGCGTAGGCAAAGTAGCGGCCGTCATCGCTGATCGCCCTCTCCCGCAATGCCACGGTACCGTCCTTCGACAGCGTGTTGGGGTCGAGCAGCACGCGAGCGGGGGCCGCAGGATCGGTCGTGACGAAAATGACAGACTGATTCTGCAGGCCGTCGTTGTGGGAGTAGAACCAATACCTGCCGTGTTTCTCCGGCGGACTCCAGCGCTCGAAGTTCCAGATCTGCTGCAGCCGGTGCGCTATGGCGTCCCGGTCCGGAATCCCCGCCAGGTAGCGCGAGCTCAACTCGCTCTCGGCCTCGAGCCATCTGCGTGTCTGCGGGGAGTCGATGTCTTCCATCCAGCGATAGGGGTCGGCGACTTTCACGCCGTGATAGACATCCACGTGATCGCCCCGTGGCGCTGGAGGATAGGCTAGCGCCCCCGGCGCGGCCGCCACCGCAACCGTCATGGAGGCGGCAAGACCCGTTAGCAGCACCGCGCCGAGGGCGCGGCACATGGTGGAAAGATCTTTCACTGCAGACTCCGTTCAAGCTCGATGCGCGAATTCTCTCACAAGGCTGGGCGCCTGAGACCGACGCTTCGTCCTCCTCACGATGTTGCAGCCCCCTTCAGACGGAGCGATTTATGCTTGCAGCTCCCGAGAGCGTCGCCCCGCGGGGAAGCCATGCAGTCCAATCTCACGCCTGGGGATTTCGAGGTTCTGCAGCACGAGTTGCTGGAGCGCAAGACGTACCTGCACCACTCCACCCACGCCGAGCCGGGCGCCAATACGGCGCAGCTGGAACGCGACCGGCACGAGCTGGGCGAAGTCGATGCCGCGCTCGAGCGCATCCAGGCGGGAACGTACGGGTTTTGCTTGCGGTGCGGCAAGCCGATGGACCTGGCGCGGCTGCAGTTGTTCCCGGCAGCCAGGTTCGACATCTGTTGCATGGAGAACGAGGAGACGGAGCACGAGCGGCAGCACGCGCTCCCCGGACACTCTCCCGGCGCCCGGCGGAGCGTGCCGCCCTGATGGCGCAGTGGGGGCGAGCGGCTCTCAGCGCTTCCTGAGCAGAGTCAGACCTTCTCCGATCGGCACCATCGACAGATCCACGCGCTCATCGTGGTGCACGCGCTCGTTGAATGCACGCAGCGCCTGGAATATCGGGCCGTCCTTGCGATTGACGGTCGTACCGGAGACCGCCAGGGTGTTGTCCACGCCGATCAGCCCGCCGGTGCGCACCAGCTGCAGCAGCCGCTCGAAGTAGGCGTAGTAATTGCCCTTGTCCGCGTCGATGAACGCGAAGTCGAAGCTCCCCTGCTCGCCCGCGGCGATCAACTCATCGAGGGTTTTCAGCGCCGGCTGGATGCGCAGGTCGATCCGCGACTCGACTCCGGCCTCACGCCAGAAACGCCGGCCGACGGATGTAAACTCATCGCTCACGTCACACGCCACCACCTTACCGTTGGGGGGCAGTGCCAGCGCCACGGCGAGGGCCGAGTATCCGGTGTACGTGCCTACCTCGATGCAGCGCACGGCCCCGATCAGACGTACGAGCAGAGCCATGAATTGCCCCTGCTCGGCACTGATCTGCATCTCCGACTCGGGCCTGGGCGCCGTCGCCTCACGCAGGCGGCGCAGCACCTCGGCCTCGCGCACCGAGCAAGCATGCAGGTACTGGTAAACGTCTTCGGGTAACAGAACCGTTCGCACGGACATGGGGATCTCCTGCTTTTGCTGTCACTCTGCCGTCCTCGCGCCGGCCTGACAAGTTGCCCGCGAGGCAACCACGCGGCTGTCCTGAGCGCGGACAGCGGTTCGGCGTGCTAGCGATTTTCATTAGTTGTGAGGGCGTGCACCTGTATTCAGGGGGAACTTTGCTATATTGCGCCCCCTCTCAAGGTGTTACTGCGGACCGCAGAAACACGAATGCGCAAGGTCTTCGTCCCCTTCGGCTTATGGCTGCTGCTCCTGCTCGGGCAGCATGGGGCCGTACTTCACGAGCTGTCGCACGTCTGCAGCGCGGCCACTGCGCAGGTCACCGTGCAGGCGCAGAGCGCGGCCGACAAGACCTGCGAGCTGTGCCTGGGTTACTCGCAGCTCGCCAACTCGGTGGCGCACTCGGTACCCCTCGTTCTAGTCGAGCGTGTTCCCTCCCTGATCGGGACGGAACGCCTCTTTGCCGCCGCTCCCGTCGATCTGCCCACGCCGCGCAGCCGCGGCCCGCCCGCCTGAAACGCTGAAGTCCTCGAGCCGATCCATCGGGGAGATCGGGCTGCCACGTGCGCCCGCGCTCCTCAGCAGCGTTTTTGCGGAGCATCGACATGTTCAGAGTTTCCGTGCGTGCCGCCGTCATTGCACCGGCGGCGTCCCTGCCGTTCGCTTTTCTCAGTCCCTGCTTGCAGGCCCAGGTGGCCGATCGGGCGAGTGAGGCCATCCCTACGGTCATCGTCACTGCCCAGCATCTCAACGAGGAGCGCTCGCGAATCGACACCTCCACCGGCGCCTCGACCTACTCGTTCGATTCCAACGCCATCCAATCGCAGCCCGGAGGCGACAACGTGCAGCTCAATCAGGTGATGCTGCAGGTCCCGGATGCCGCGCAGGACTCCTTCGGCCAGCTGCACATCCGTGGCGATCACAACGGACTGCAATTCCGCCTGAACGGCGTGATCCTGCCGGATGGGATCAGCTTCTTCGGTCAAACCCTGCCGCCGCGGATGATCGCCTCGATGAAGCTGATCACCGGGAGCCTGCCGGCGGAGTACGGCTTGCGGAGCGCGGGCATCATCGATCTGAGCACCAAGAGCGGCGCACTGGAGCCAGGCGGCGAGGTGAGCTTGTACGGGGGCAGCCACGGCTCGATCGAGCCCAGCATCAATTACGGCGGTTCCTCCGGATCGACGACCTACTTCGTGAGCGGGGACTTGCTGCGCAACGCTCTGGGCATCGAGTCACCGGACGGCAGCTCCGATCCGCTGCACGACCACACGCGCCAGCACCACCTCTTCGGCTATTTCGAGCAGATCCTGGACGGCAGCGATCGCCTCGCGGGGATCCTGGGCAGCTCGGACGACAACTTCCAGATACCCAATCGCCACGGCGCGAGCGCCGCCCAGATCGGACCGGGGCTCACGGTCAACGGGCAGAGCGATTTCCTCAGCGACGCTCTCGATGAGAACCAGCGCGAGATCACGCATTTCGCCACCTTGAGCCTGCAGCACTCCTCGGGTCCTCTCACCTGGCAGACTTCGTTCATCGCGCGTTACTCGAGCCTGCATTTCTCGCCCGACCCGAACCTCGGCGACCTGCTCTTCAACGGCATCTCGCAGCAGGCCTACAAGCGCGATGTCGCCTACGGCCTGCAGAGCGACGCGGCTTATCGCCTGGGCGACGCCCACACGCTGCGCGGTGGGGTCTACTTCCAGACCGACCGCCTGACGAGCAACACGACTTCCGAGGTGCTCGCCACCGACAGCTCGGGAACGCAGACGAGCGACATTCCCAGCGCGATCCTGGACGACACCCGCCAGACCCAGTGGATGGAGAGCGCCTACGTGCAGGACGAGTGGCGCCTCGACTCGCTGCTCACTCTCAATTACGGCCTGCGATTCGACCACTACTCCGCTTTCAGCAGCGGCAGCCACGTGAGCCCGCGGGCCAACCTCGTATGGCAGGCCACGCCGGGGACCACGGTGCATGCCGGCTACTCGCGCTTCTTCTCACCGCCGCCCTTCGAGCTGGTCGGCAATCAGTCGCTGGACAAGTTCCTGAACACGACGGCCGCACCCGAGGTCGGCAGCGGAGCGGTCGTACAGGCCGAGCGCTCCAACTATTACGATCTGGGGATCGAGCAGGTGATCACGCACGAGATCACCGTCGGCCTCGACAGCTACTACAAGCAGGCCTCGGACTTGATCGACGAGGGGCAGTTCGGTGCGCCGATCATTCTCACGCCGTTCAACTACAGGTACGGCCAGGTCTACGGAGTGGAGCTCACGGCAAGCTATGACGTCGGACACTTCCAGTCATACGCCAATGTCGCCGTGCAGCGCGCGATCGGCAAAGACATCGTCACCGGACAATTCAACTTCGCCGCGGACGATCTCGCTTATATCGCCGATCACTACATCCACCTGGATCACGAGCAGCAGCTCACCGCATCCGGCGGTGCCGCGTATGAGTGGCGTGGAACGCGGATCAGCGCCGACTTGCTGCTCGGCTCGGGGCTGCGCGCGGATCTGACGCTGCCCGATGGAACGGCTGGCGCGCCCCAGTCCATCCCCAACGGCGATCACCTGCCCTACTATTATCAGATCAATGCCGGCATGAGCCATGACTTCGATCGCCAGGGCCTGCGCGGGCTCACTGCACGCTTCGACGTGATCAATCTCACCGACAAGGTCTACGAGATCCGCAATGGGACCGGGGTTGGCGTCGGTGCGCCGCAGTTTGGAGCGCGGCGTGGATTCTTCGTGGGGCTGACGCAGATGTTCTGACGCTCGGGGGTGCTACCCCTGGGTGCCACCGTGGGGCGCTACGGTGGCGCTGCGGGGGAAGCGCCCAGAGCCGCCACGATGCGATCGCTCAACAGCGCCAGTGCGCGACTCATTGCCTCCGGTACGGTGTCGGCGCCGGAGCACGCCCCGGTGGAGGGGACTTGAGTCTGTTCCGTGGCTTGGCGCGGTTGCTCCACCGGTGCAGGTTCTCCAGCCGGACGAGCCTGTGCAGGGGTCAGCACCCAGGTGGCCTGCAACGTGACCGCACAACTCTGATCGGCGTAGAACTCGTGGATATCGACAGCGAGAGAGCGCAGCCGCTCACCCGCTGCAGACTCGTTGGCGTCCAGGACACTGTTGGGTGGCAACCGCGCCGCGAGATCTGCCGAGAGTACGCGGCGAGTCATCTCATCCAGAGGAGCGGCCCAGCGGTCCTGATCGTCGATCTGCAGCCGTGTGGAGTCGATGCGCCGCACGAGTTGCGCGCGGTCCAGCTCTCCGGGGACCGTCACCCGCGCCAGCTGCAAAGGCGTTGCGCCGGGTGACGCATCCGGGCGAGTTTCCGGCGCGATCGATGTGAGCGTGTAGAAGCGCATCGGAGGACTGGTGGCGCACGCACCCACGAGGGCCGCCCCAACCAAGGCGACGCCGAAGTGTCTGCACCGGCCCGCAAGCCGCCTCATGGATTACCTCCTTTGCGCCCGCGCAGCAGCGCCTCGGGATGTCGGTCCAGGTAGTCTGCAAGACCACGAACCGAGCGTGCAGCTTCGGTCAGCTCACGCACCAATCGAGGCAGGTCGGTGCCTGCCGGCGCGGTGCTGCCGATCAGGCTCTGCACCGTGTTCAGCGTGCTCTGGGCCGAGTCCGCCGTGTCACGCAGGCTCTTCAGCAGCGATTGGATATCCGGAGCCGCTTCCTGAGTCACTTTGTCCAACCGTGTGAGGGTGTCGTCGAGGGACTTCAGCGCATGGCCGAGCTCGGGCCCTGCCGTTGCGCGGTCGATGTTGCGCAACACGTCGTGCAGATCCTGCAGCACCTCGGTGAAGTCCCCCGAGGGGCCGGCGGGGATCCGCACGTAATCTCCAACGTGCTCCAGAGCGACGTGCGAGCCCCCGCTCTTGCGCATCTCGAGCCCCACTATCTTCAATCCAGTGAGAAAGCTCACGGATGTCACGTCCGCCTGCAGCCCATGCCCGACCAGTGTCTCGATCCAGTTGCGCACGATCTCCTGCTGATCGGCTCCCTTGGGGCGCGGCAGGTCGAGAATCTCGACCCGCTTCGGATCGATGGAGAAGATCACCCGTGTCACGAGCGTCTGAGCCCGCTCGTCGTAACGCAGCTGCGCCTCCTCGACCTCGCCCACCTCGTTGCCTTCGAGCTCCACCGGGGTGCCCGTTCCGATGCCGCGCTGGTTGCCCGGAAACTCCGCCAGGTAGTAGAGCTCATCGCCCAGCGGCGCCCGCACCGCCGCCCGCCGGTTGTCGTAAAGGTGGAAGGACGCATTGGCGGTGCTCGGCGAGTTTTTCAACACCGACTCGGGAGTGTCGAAAGCGATGCCGCCGGCGAGCAGCTGCTGCCACGAGTCGGCGCGAAAGCGAATGCCCTGCGTGCCGATGGTCAGGTCGACTCCGCCGGCGTTCCAGAAACGCGTTTCCGGATGGACCAGGCGGTCATAGGGTGCGCGCACGAACGCGCTTACTCTCACGCTCTGGCTGTCGGGGGTGAGCGCGTACTCCTCCACCTCACCCACGCTCAGGCCGCGATAGGAAATCGGCGACCCGCGAGTGAGGGATCCCAGGTCGGAGGCCTGCAGCACGAAGAAGCGTCCGGGCGTATCCGGCGGCAGCGCCGGCGGCTCGTCCAGTCCGACGAACTTGCGCTGCGGCGTGCCCCCTGGGTCCGGGTACATCTCGATGTACGACCCTGAGACCAGGGTCGACAGACCGGAGATGCCGCCAAACCCCACGCGCGGGGCGATTACGGCGAAGCGCGTGCGATCGGTGAGGTAGTCCTTTGCTTCGCGACGCATGCGCGCGTGCACGATGACTCGCGACATGTCCTTGGTCAGCTCCAGCGACTCGACAGTACCCAGCTCTACATTGCGGTGCTGGATGCGCGTCTGACCGGGCTGCAGTCCGTCGGCGACCTTGAACGAGATGGTGATGTCCGGGCCGCTCTCCATGAGGGCCCGCCACGCCAACCACAACACGATGCCCGCCGCCACGATCGGGACGACCCAGACCCAGGCGAACCAACGACGTGGGCGCTGGCGCGCCTGCGGCTCCTGTCGGACCGGTTCCTGCGCCGCCGGCTCCTGTCCGGGCGGCTCGTGCACGTGCGACGGCGGCCCCGGCGGCTCAGCCATGCAAGCTCCCCTGGGTCGCATCCCACATCAGGCGGCTGTCGAAGGACTCCGTGGCGATCATGGTGACGAGCACGACGGCCGCGAAGGCGATCAAACCGTCCCCCGCGTGCACCGAGGTCAGCGCTCCAAACTGCAGGATGGCGACCAGGATGGAAACCATGAACACATCGATGTTGGACCAGCGGCCCACGACATCGATCATTCTATAGAAGCGTGTCCGTGGGACCAGCCACGCAGCCGAGCGCGCGCGCGTGGCGATGAGCATCCACGTGAGCCCGCACAGCTTCAGCAGCGGCAGCACGATGCTGGCGGCAAAGACGATGACCGCCAGGGGCCACAGATCGTTCTCAATGAGCTCCACCACGCCGCTGAGAATGGTGTTGTCGTCTACGCGCCCGAATCGGACGATCGACAGCACCGGAAGCAGGTTCGCCGGCACGTACAGGATGAAGCCGGCGGCCACGAGGGCGGCGGTCCGGCGCAGCGAGTCCGGTTTGCGGACATGCAACACCGCCGAGCAGCGCCTGCACCGTTGCCTGCCAGACGGCGCGCGCGCGCTGATCAGGTCGCAGACCGAGCACGCAATCCCGGTGCGCGCCGGTATGCCGGCGCCATCATGCGGCTCGAGTGCCTGCCACACGGTGCGCTCATCGAGCTGCGTCAGGGCCAGCAACAGCGCCAGAGTCGCCGCGATGAGCAGCCAGCCACCCGGACCCACATCGACGGCGGCAACGATCTTCAGGCGGCTGTAGGCGACGAAGCAGCCGACCAGGTAAACCTCGACCATCACCCACGCGCGCAGGTGCTTGACCCAGCGGAACACAGGTCCCAGGCCGCGAGGATAGCCGCAGTGCAGGCGCATCAGAACCCAGATCAGCAGACCCAGAAACACGGCCGGGAGCGCCATGCCGAACGCCGCGACCAGGACCGCGAGCGAGGCAAACCCATCCTGCCACATGCCGGTGGCCGCCGAGGGCACCCAACTGGTGCGCATTGCGCCATAGGTCGATATCCGCATCAGCGGGACTGTCCAGGCAGGCAGGAGCAACAGCAGGGCCGCGAGGCTCAAGGCCAATGGCCTGTCCACCCGGCCCGTGGCCGGCCCGGCCAGCACGCGCCCGCAGCGGCTGCACTCGATCACGCAGGGGAGCCGCGCCGGCGGCATGAACTGCATCAGACCGCAGTCGGGACAGGCCACTCTCTCGGGCCCGGAATGCGCGGGAGACCCGTTCAAATCACCCCTGCTGACTTCTTCTTGGCCATTGGCGAACATTATAAAACGCGGGCCGGCCCCGGAGGGTTCCGGGTGCGCCCGGCACACCCATTGCATACACCCGGTGCGAACGGGAGACGGATATGAGCTACCAGCTGTACTACTGGCCTGGCATCCCTGGACGGGGCGAGTTCGTCCGACTTGCCCTGGAGGAGGCGGCGGCCCCGTATATCGATGTCGCCCGCACTCCCGGCGGCATGGCCGCGATGCTGCGCATCCTCAACGGCAAGCGCGCGGGTCCGCGCGCGCACCGCGGGCATCTGCCGTTCGCGCCGCCTTTCCTGCAGGCCGGGCGCCGGCTGATCGGGCAGACGGCCAACATCCTGCTGTTCCTCGGCGGGCGCCACGCACTGGCGCCGTCGGCCGAGGACGGTCGGCTGTGGACGCATCAGCTGCAGCTCACTATCGCCGATTTCGTCGGCGAGGCCCACGATACGCATCATCCCATCGCCTCGAGTCTCTACTACCACGACCAGAAGAGTGAAGCACGGCGCCGCGCCGCGGACTTCCTTCGCAACCGCGTACCCAAATTCCTTGGGTACTTCGAACGCGTACTGACTCTGAACCCCCGCGGGGCTCGCTTCCTGGTCGGCGGCAGACTGACCTACGTCGACCTGTCGTTGTTTCAGGTGCTCTCAGGCCTGCGCTATGCGTTTCCGCGCGCGACCGCCAAGGCGGAGCGCCGGCATCGACGGGTGACCGCGCTGCACGCGAGGGTTGCCGAGCGGCCGCACATCGCAGCCTACCTCGCCTCCAGTCGGCGCGTCGCCTTCAACGAGGACGGCATCTTCCGCCACTACCCCGAGCTGGACACATAGCCGCACCGCAGCGAAGATGCCGCAGCATGAAAATCTACGGTGCCGACGGCAAAGAAATGATGGTCGTGACAGCGCTCGAGCGCGAAGGCTCGACGCTGGTGATCAAGGGGAAGCTCTTCGGCACCATGCCGCTCACCGCCAAATTGCGTCCGGCGGAAGCGCGCAAGGCCTTCGGCCTGCTCAACTGGCGGCTGTTCCTTTTCGTCCTGACCTTGCCGTTCCGCCGGGGCTGATTCAGCGGCTCGCGCGTATCAGGTCAGCGCCCTTTTCCGCGACCATGACGACGGCCGCGTTGGTATTGCCCGCGACGACTCGCGGAAATACCGATGCATCGATCACACGCAGACCCTCGAGACCGCGCACACGCAACTGCGGATCCACGACTGCGAGCGCATCCGTCCCCATCCGGCAGGTGCTGCAGGGGTGATGTACGCTCACCACGGTGTTACGTACATACTCGATCCAACTCAGCTCATCCCCGACTCTCGGTCCCGGGACGAGCTCCGTGCCGCGCAACGACTCGAAGGCAGCCGCCCCCAGGATCCGCCTCCCGATCTGCATCCCGTCCACGAGCGTGCGCAGATCCTCCGGGTGATCCAGATAGTTGGGGTCGATCAGAGGGGCAGCCCGCGGATCCGGCGATGCCAGCGACACGCGGCCGCGGCTCTGCGGGCGCACGAGGATGGGAATGAGGCCATACCCATGGCCGACGGGAAGCGGCGATCCGGAGGGATTGCGGAGCAAGGGCATGAACGCGTATTGCAGATCCGGGCGCTCCTTCTCGGGACGCGAGCGCACGAACCCAGTTCCCTCGAGCACGTTGCTCGCCAGCGGCCCTCCCCGCCACAGCCCGTACTCGAGCAGATTCCACAGGTCGCGCGGCAGAGCACGAAGCGACAGCCCGTAGGAGGTCGGGTCGCTGGTTTTCATCTGAATGACGCTCGCCGGATGGTCGTGCAGACCGACGCCCACGCCCGGCAGCTCATGCTGCATCGCTATGCCCTGCGCCTGCAGCGCGGCCCCGTCTCCCACCCCGGAGAGCATCAGGAGCTGCGGCGACGCATACGCTCCCGCGGCCACGATCACTTCCCTCTGCGCCAGCAACTCTTCGGAGGTGCCCGCGCGCTCGACCTTCACTGCCTGCGCGCGCCCCCCGCCGATGCGAATCTGGGTCACCAGCGAGTCAGTGACGACTTCGAGGTTGCCTCGTGCGCGCACCGGCGTGAGGAAAGCAGTAACCATCGACTCGCGGCGGCCCCCGCGAATCGTTGCCTGCCGCGCACCGAATCCTTCCGGGTCCGCCGCATTGAAATCAGTGCAGCGTTTGTATCCCAGGGAGGAAGTCGCTTCCAGCAGGCGGCGGATCAAGGGATTGGGGCGCGGAATGTCGATGACATTCATCGGACCGCCGCTCCCGTGATAGCGCGATGAGGTCCAGGTCTCGTTGTTCTCGGACTTGCGGAAGTACGGCAGCACATCCTCGTACGACCAACCGGTCGCACCGTCTGCCGCCCAGTCGTCGAAATCGCGAGGATGCCCGCGGAAATAGGCCATGCCGTTGATCGAGCTGCAGCCACCGAGCACTCTCCCACGGGGCAGCGCGATCTGCCGGCCGTTGAGATTGCGTTGCGGGACGCTCTTGTAGCCCCACCCGAAGCGCGGGTCGCCGATGGCGGCCGCCACTGCGGCGGGAACGCGGATCTTGATGTGCTCGTCCGAGGGCCCCGCTTCGATGAGTGCCACACGCACCGCAGGATCTGCGGACAGGCGGTTCGCCAGCACGCAACCCGCCGTGCCGGCACCGACGATCACATAGTCGAACGAGCGCGCTGCCACGCCGGCTGAGCCTTCAGACCGCAGCCGAAACCGCGATGTCGCCGAGGCGTTGGAAGCGCTCGATGTTGTCGTTGCTCTCCATGACCCCGGCGGTCAGGCAGACGAACGTCAGGTCCAGCTCCGGGTCGACCCAGTAAAGAGCGCTTCCCGCGCCGTAGTTACCGAAGGTACTCGGTGAGGCCAGGGTCCCGAACTGGTGATGGCAGATGGCCGTGCCGCGCAAGGAGAAGCCGAGGCCGATGTAGGCGGGGGACGGCTCCCAGCCGCGCTTGTGGGCGAGCATCTTGTACAGCTCGTTGGGCTTGTCGCCTGTCCAGTTCTGGCGTGCCAGCGCCACTGTCCGCGGCGAGAGAATCCGCGTGCCCTCCAGGGTGCCCCCGCGACGCAGCATCTCGGCGAACCTGAACAGATCCGGCACCGTACACACCGCGCCCACCCACGGCATTTCGGCAAATTCCTCCTCGAACGCACCGTTGGGGCCGAGGTTGCCGCTGCTCGGGTGAGTCGTACCGACGTTGCCGCGCATGTCGGGAATGACATGCCGCGCCTTCAGATCTGCGCGCCGCCCGATGGAGGTGTCACGCATCCCCAGAGGCTCGAACAAGTCCTGCCGCGCGATGTCCCGATAGGACCGGCCTTGTCTGTCGGTCCGGCGCACCATCTCGCCCAGCAGCGCCTGGTTGCACAGCGGCGAATAGGCCACGTGCTCCCCCGGCGGCTCGGTGGAGTGCACGTTCTCGCAGATGGCCGCAATGATGTCCCTGAGGATGTCGATGTTCATCCCCGGCTTGGGCGACCACACCATCGGCAGGCCGGAGGTGTGTGTCAGGAGATGGTACACCGTGATCTGGCTGCGCAGACCCCCGCCAAACTCCGGTATGACCTCCGACACTCGCGTGGTGAGCGCGAACTGGCCGAGCTCGATGGCACGCAACGCCAGGATGTTGGTGAACGCCTTGGTGACGGAGAAGATGCTGAACACCGAATCCGGGCGCAGCGGCCGCGCGCCCTTGGAATCCTCGGCGCCGACCGTCGCGTGGATGCCGACCTGGCCGTGGCGCGCAATGATGATCACTGCGCCGTAATAGAGCTGGCGCGCCACGTCCGCCTCGATCACTTTCTTCAGATGGTCCAGGCGTTGCTGGACCAGACCATTCTCAGTCGTCACGTTGGCATCCTCTTTTCGATGTAGCGAAATTCGCCTGCGGAGGCTCGGCACGCCGCCCGAAATGGGCCAGGCAAAAACCACGCTTTTTGCCGGCCGCCTGGGCTTGCCGGGGGCCCAACCTCCGCGAAAATTGCCGCAGGCAATTTTCGCCTATCCAAACAGCTTGCTGATGTACAGGCTGTCCATGTATTCCCGCAGGCGGTAGATCCTGCCGTCCTTGATCTCGATCGCCCAGCAGTACAGGTTGTCGTACGGCCGGCCGTCGGCGACGTGCCCGAAGCCGCGACTCTCGGCGATCACGAGCGGCCCCTTGGAGGCGATGGAGGTGAGCGCCACCTTCGGGTCGCCGGGGGCAAACATGCCGCGGATCGGCTTCAGGAAATCATCCACGATGCCCTTCCTGCCCCGATGGACGCCGACGCCGGGAATGTCCTTCACCATGGCCTCCCACGTCGCCTCCTCGTGGAACAGGTCGCGGACCTTCTCGAGATCGCCGGTGCTGAGCTTCGCAAAGAAGTCCACGACCAGCCGCTCGTTGGCGGTGTCTGCCTGAATCATCTGCCCCTCTCCTTCCATCGCGAACCACCCCCAGGGGTGGAAGCTAAAAGATAACCCCGGCCGCTCGCGCGCTGTTGACGGCCTGCAGCCGGCGGCGCACACAAAGCTTGCCGAATATGCGTTTCCAGTACCACTTCACGGTGTTCTCCGACAGCGCCAGCCGCCGGGCAATCTCCCTGTTGGGCACGTCCCCCGCGGCCAGCTCCAGGATATCCAGCTCCCGCCGGTTGAGCTGCGCCGAGGGCGCCACTGCCTCCGGAGGGCTCAACGGCGGGGCGATCCAGCGGCGTTCCGACTCGAACGCGCGCAGCAGCTCGGCCGCATACTGCTGTTCGGCCTCACGCAGAGTGCCCGCGCCACTGAGGGCGGCCGAGAGCACCTCCTGGATACCGGGGCCGCCGTCCATGAACGTGCGCATGAGCCGGCCGCGAATGCCCTGGCGCAGCGCTTCGCCGATGTGGCGGCAGGCGGCGCTGAGATCGTTGCGCTCATACAGTGCCGCAGCGAGCTCCACCGCCAGTCGCACCGAAGAGCGGTAACAACCCCGCTCGAGCGCGAACCGGTACCAGTTCTTCAGCAGGCGAATCGGGCCGTCGAGCTCACCCTGTGCCATGGCGGCACGCGCCCACGCGATGGCGAGGATCTCGTCGCGCGTCGTCACCGACTCATGTGGCTGGAAACGCGTGCTGCTGCCGAGCAGGCCGTGGCTTCGTGCAAGCTCCACCGCCTCCTCTTTTTTCCCCAGCAACGAGCACTGGCGCAGGCGCTCGGCCACCACATGGGCCTGCAGGCGCTCGAAGCCGGCAGCCGAGGCCTGGCGCTCGGCGTCGTCCAGGGTTCGCTGCGCGGCCTCGTACTGGCCGTCCAACACCTCGATGCGCGACTTGGTCAGATATCCGGCGATCAGCTTGTCCACATAGCCCAGTCCATAGGCGACATCCAGATGGTCGTCGATCAACGGGCGCGCTTCACGCAGCTCGTTGCGCTCGTAATGAATCTCCGCGAGCAGCAGCGCCGGCATGGAAGCGAGCGGTGAACGACGGCCGTGCATGGCGATCGCGCCGCTCAAAGCCCTCGCGTAGACCTCACTGGCTGCGTGCGTCTCAGCTCGCATCAGGAATGTCAGTCCGCTGATGCAATCCTGGAAGATCCGGCCGAAATCGAACTGCGCCCTCTGGTAGGCATCGTGCAGGGCAGCGGCGGTCGCCGCTGCGCCGTCGCAACTGTAGTGCTCACGTCGCGCGGCCATCAGAGCTCCGGACGTCGACACCTCCATGTGGCAGTCCGTGGGGTGACCGGCCGCCAGCCAGCGCTCGCACAGCTTGCGAGTGGCGGCCATGTCGTCGCTGACGAGACAGACCATCATCTCGCGATGCTCGTGCTTCGCCGCGATGTAGTCGACGTCGACATCCTCGGGGATCGGACGCTTGCCGGTCCGCCAGTCCTGCAACACACGGCGCATGCGCTGCAAGGCGGTCCGGGACTTGGCGAAATCCCAGTCCGCTTCCCAACCCCAGATCCGCTCGAGCTGCAGGTTGGGGAACTGCTCCAGCACCGGCAAGGGGATCTGCAGCGCGAGGCGCTCCTGCAGGGCGATCTGGCCGTTCTCGTACAGGTTCAGGCGATCCAGCAGAGAGGCCGCACGGACGAACGAGCGGGCCCGGAGAGCATGCTCGATCGCTTCGATTGCGTAGCCGTTATCCTGCAGCCACGAGGAGGCACGCTCGTGCAGCATGCGCGCGCGCTCTGGATAGAACTCGCGCAGCCTCTGCTCCAGGAAGGCGGCAAACAAATGATGGAAGCGATACCAAGTGCGCTCGTCATCGAGCGAGAAGAGAAAGAGATTCGCCGCCTCCAGGGCATCGAGCCGCGCCCGCGCATCGCTCCGCTCGGTCACGTGATTGCACAGGTCCGTGCACATACGGGTGAGGATCGAAGTGTCCAGCAGAAACCGCACCGTCGACTCATCCAGGCGCGCCAGAACCTCCGCGTCGAGAAACCCGGCGACGGTGCGATTCATCCCGGAGAACCGCTCGATGACCGTGGCCGCTGCCTCGCCGCCTTTGATTCCGACGCTAGCGAGCTGCAAGCCGGCGACCCAGCCCTCGGTTCGCTCGTTCAGCCGGGCGGCGAGTGAGTGCTCGAGGGGTACTCCTGCGGTAGTGGCAAAGAACTCCTGCGACTCACGGTCGCTGAACTTGAGCTCCCGTGCTCCGATCTCGCACAGCTCTCCCAGCAGCCGCAGGCGACTCAACGGCAGATCCGCGGGTACCACCCGTGTCGCCAGTACCCACGAGATTCGCGAGCTCGGGCTCTGCATGAGGCTCGCCAGCAATTGAGTGACCGACCGGTCGGTGAGGACATGCGCGTCATCGATGCAGATGACGACGTCCTCGTCCGCCTCCGCAAGAGCGTTGCTCAGCAGATCGCAGGCGGTCGTCGGCGGCAACCGCGCTCCCGAGGACAGTGCCTCTTTGACATTGGCGTCGAAGGGAATGCCCAAGAGCTCGAGCGCGGCGACCAAATGCTGCAGGAAGCGATCGCAGTTGTTGTCACCCGCATCGATGCTCAACCACACCGCCGTTTCCCCGGCGGCACGCACACAGTGGTAGAACTGACTGAGCAGGCTGGACTTGCCGAATCCAGCCGGCGCCTGCAGCAGCGACAGGCGCGGCCGAGGCTGCGCGCTCAGGCGTTGCAGCAGCGCGGGCCGCTCGACCAGTTGACCCCGGCGGGACGGAGGCCGCAGTTTGGTCTTGTTGACGGTGACCCGCATGCCGTCAACCCACCGTGAGACCGCCGTCGACGACCAACGTATGCCCGGTGACGAACGACGCCGCATCAGAGCACAGCCAGAGAATGGCGCGCGCTGCCTCCACGGGCTCCGAGACCCGCCCCATGGGGACGTGCCCTGCGATGGTGGCGACGTCCATCTTGCCGGCAATCATGCGGTGCAGGAGCCCGGTGTTCACCGGCCCGGGCGCGACCGCGTTGACTCTGATGTTGGATTTCGCAAGCTCGAGCGCCGTAGCCTTCGTCAGCCCGACGACGGCGTGCTTGCTTGCCGTATAAAGTGCGACGTTGGCGATGCCCGTAACCCCCGCGCTCGAGGACGTGTTCACGATGGCCCCGCCACCGTGGGCCAGCATGTGGGGGATCTCGAACTTCAGGCCGTGCCAGATGCCTTTGAGGTTCACGCCGATGATGCGGTCGAAGTCATCCGCAGTCGCATCCTGCACGGGGCCGAAGGGGCCCTCGATGCCGGCGTTGTTGACTGCGACGTGAAAGCGGCCGAAGCGCTCCACCGCACGCTGCACGGCAGTCTGCACCGAGGCCATTCTGCTGACGTCCGCCTCGATGAAGAGCGCTTCCCCTTTGCCAAGCGCACGAACGTCGGTCTCGACCTGACGCCCTTCTGCAGCACCGAGGCCGACGATGACGACGTTGGCTCCCCAAGCCGCAAACTCCAGCGCTGCCGCGCGGCCGATACCCGAAGTCGCACCGATCAGCAGGGCCGTCCTGCCGGCGAAATCGCTCATCGGCCGCCCCGCCCGATCTTGTCGAAGGCCACGCCCAGATCCTCACACATCTTCTGCGCCGTGGCTCGGCCTGCGCCGAACACGCCGCCGCCGGGATGTTGGAACGGGCCGACCAGATAGAGCCGTTCGGTGCCCGGGACCGTGTACTGCCCCAGCTCCGGCGTCGGGCGATGCGCGCCCTGCTGGTAGCTGGAGGTCGAGATCCCGTGCAGATCCCCTCGCATGAAGCTGGGGGAGGTGCGCTCCATGTCCAGCGGGCTGTCGCAGTGGTAGGCGATGATGTTGTCCGCCGCCACTCCTTTGAGGAAGCGGCCCATGTGGGTCAACATCCGCTCGGCGTACTCGCCTTTGGAGTCGTCCCAGCTGCGCCGGTCGGCGCGGTCGTAGGGGACGTAATCCCAGGCATGCAGCGTCGCGCTTCCGGCGGGCACGCGTGAGGGATCGAACTGCGTCAGCGAGCCGAATCCGACCAGCGGGTAGCTGGAGAACTGCCCGTATCGCAGGTCATCGAACGAGCGCCGCAGCCGCTCATACTCGTTGGGAAGCAGCTCGGTCATCACCGCATCGACCGGCTCGCCGGCCAGGGTGCGCAGCGGCGACTTGAGTGCAGCGTGCACAGTAATGCATGCGTTGGAGGAGATCTCCGTCGCGGCCGCCTCGCGGGCCACCTGCGGATCGATTCCCTCCACCAGCGCGCCCAGCAGGTGCGGATGGATCGCACCGATGACGGCATCCTTCGCGGTAAACTCGCGGCCATCCTTGCTGCGCACTCCGCTTGCGCGACCGTTGCGCACGAGCACGCGCTCCACATCCACTTCCGCCAACACCTCACCGCCGTTGGCGCGAATGCAGGCGATCAAGGCGTCCGTGAGCTTGCCGCTGCCGCCCACCGGAACGCCGAAGCCGTACGCTTCGAGGAAGCCGGTGAATACGAACACCCCGAGCGCGGTCGCCTTCTCATCCGGGGAGACCAGATTCTCGCCTGCGATGCGCGCAAAGTGCATGCGCACCTTGTCGTGCTCGAAGTAGTTACAAAGGAGCTCGTGAGTGCTCATCTGCGAGATGCGCCAGAGCTCACGCCCCTCGCGGCTCTGATCCATCATGGCCACTGAGGCGCCCATCGGCATGGGCGCCGTGTACAACGTCGCGGCGATCATGGGCAGCCAGGTCGCCGCCTGAGCGGCCAACCGCCGGTAGGCCTCCGCGTCGCGCTTGGAGAAGCGGGCGATCTGCGCGCACGTGCGCTCGCGGTCGCGGTACATCGCCAGTGTCGTGCCGTCCTCGAAGATCGAGCGCATGGGGATGTCGGGAAAGACGTACTTCAGACCGTACTTGGATTTCAGCCCGAGCTCATCCTCGGCGAGCAGCGGATTGCCCTGGATGAAGATGTGCGCCATCGAATGCTGGTCGTGCCGGAAACCCGGCACCGTCAGCTCGCGCGTGACGACCCCGCCGCCAAACCACGCATTGCGCTCCAGCACCACGACACGCTTGCCGGCGGCGGCCAGATACGCAGCCGCCACCAAACCGTTGTGCCCGGATCCCACCGCCACGATGTCATAGCTCGTGCCCACTGCTGCGTTCCCCTCGAGAAAAACTTACGAAACTGTCTGCGGGCGGTCGTCCAGACGAACGGCGATTCCCTCCAGCTCGCTCCTCGGGGCACGGTATTGGCGCATCACGATCGGATCATGCCCGGGCACGATGTGCTCGGGCGAGTCGGCGAGGGTGCGCAGCTTGCGCCACCCGTCGGCCATCTCGGTCACGTCGGCGACGACCGGGAAAGGCCGGCTCTCCAGCATGTTCGCCGAATAATGAGCCGCATCGGAGGCCAGTACGAGCCAACCGACACGCGTCCACACGCGCACTGCCTGCAGTCCCCGGGTGTGCCCGCCGATGCGATGCACGGTCATCCCCGGAACGACCTCGCCCTCCCCGTCGTGAAACACGACACGCCCGCCGTAAACCAGGCGCACGGCGCCGACAACGTCGTTCTCCTCATACGCGTACCGGAAGAACTCCAGGCCCATGTAGCGGCCCGTCGCATACGCCATCTCCCGGTCCTGCAGGTGAAAGCGGGCGCGCGGGAAAAGATTCAGGTTGCCGCCGTGATCGTAGTGCAGGTGCGTGATGATGACGTCCTGGACCTGGGCGCAATCCACGCCCAGCAGACGCAGACCTTCCGCGGGAGAACGCAAGTAGTCGCGTTTGCGTCGCTTCGCGGCCTGCTCGTCGAATCCGGTATCAATGACGACCGTGTGGCGTGCATTGCGCGCCAGCCACACGAAGTAGTCCATGGTCCCCGTCTCGTGAGGATCCCCACCGATGAAATTCTCAGTCCCGCGACGCGCCACCGTGGCATAGCGGATTGCGTAGACCTCAAACGGTTCGGGTTCAGCCATCGGCATTGTCATCGCTTTGGCCTCGCGGCGACGCGCGTGATTGCAGGTATCTGACAACCTCGGTGTTGTCTGCACGCCCACCGAGTTGCCCTTCGGCCTGGGACCACAGGTTCACGCAGGCCTGCAGCAGATCCGCCGACGCCCCCGTGTCGCGTGCGAGCTCCAGGGCGAGGCGCAGATCCTTGGCCATCAGGCCGATCGCGAAGCCGGAGTCGTAGGTGCCCGGGAGGACAAACCTCGGATATTTGCTGTCGGTGCCGGTATTGCGCCCGGTGGAGGCGTTGAAGATCTCGATCATCTTGGCCGGATCCAGGCCGAAGCGCTCGCCGGCAAGCACCGCCTCGCCCGCCGCCGCCAGGTTGATGGCCGACAGGAAGTTGTTGAGCGCCTTCATCGCATGGCCCGACCCGGACGCACCCGTGAGAAAGACCTGCCCCATGTTCTCGAGGAGCGGCCGACAGCGCGCCACCACCGCAGGATCTCCTCCGGCCATGATGGACAGCTTTCCCTCCACCGCGCGGCTGACTCCACCGGAGACCGGCGCGTCCAGCAGGGCGATCCCGAGACCGGCGAGCTCGCCGCTCAGCACACGCGTGCCCACGGGAGATGCCGAGGTCATGTCGATGACGATCGCCCCGGGACCTCCCGAAGCTGTCAGTCCCGATACCACGCCCGCCTCACCCATCAGCACCTTCCGGACGATGTGTCCGTCAGGAAGCATGGTGATGACGAGGCGGCACGTCGCCCCGATCTCCTTCAGCGTTGCCGGAGCGTCGCAGGCGAGCTGGGCGCGGAAACGCTCGACGGCGGCGGGCGCCGCATCGGCGACAGCCAGGCGGTAGCCGGCTGCGGCCAGACGGCGCGCCATCGGCGCACCCATGTTGCCGAGCCCGATGAAACCGATCCGCTCCGGCGGAGCGATGCGCCCGTCATTTGCCATGTTCGGCGATCACCTCGGCGGCGGAGCGGAAACTGTCCACGGCGGCCGGCACTCCGGCATAGATCGCCGCGTGCAGGAAAACGCTGGCAATCTCCGCTGGGGTCATGCCGTTGTTGAGGGCCCCGCGGGTATGCGCTTTCACTTCGTGCGAGCGCCCGAGAGCGGTCAGGATGGACAGCACGATGATGCTGCGCTCGCGCATGGAGAGCCCGCCTTCGCGACCCCAGCCTGCGCCCCAGCAGTACTCGTTGAGCATCTCCTGCAGCGGACGGCTGAAGTCGGTGGCGTTGTTGAGAGCGGCGTCCACGTACTTCGAGCCGAGCACCTTGCGGCGGATCGACTCGCCGCGCGCCGCAAGCTCCTTGCGGGTCTGGTCGGTCATAGCATTGCCTCGTGCGCCAAAAAAGGGGGGGAAAGCGCTTCGGGAGTGTGCGCAGCCCCCGGACGCCCGTCAACGAACCCCCCGGCCCGGCTCCGGCCCGTGCACTATTCCACCCCAAAGGGTGGCCGCGCAGGCGGGTTTCCCCACACGGACGGCACGGCTGGCCTTAACATTTGTACTTTCCGAAGTTTGCTTACCCCAAAGGTGGCTGGCATGAAGACTCGCAGCGGTAAGCCGGGCACGCCCGGCGCAGGCATCGATCGCAGGACTTTCATGAGCTCGGTGGCTCTGGCCGGCATGGGTGTCGCCGGACTGGGCGCGGCCGAGCCGGCACGGTCCGAGGTCCTGTTTCCCGCCGGCGGCGCGGGCATGGGTGGCATGGGAGGCGCTTTCGGAGGGGGCGGCAGCGTCGGCGGTGGCGTGCATCGCTCGGAGAACAACCTGTTCGACTGCGAGGTCGAGGGGAAGCTTCCGGCCGACCTCAGCGGCATCTTCTTCCGCATCGGCCCGGATCCGCAGTATCCGAAGCCGGCGAAATACATGCACGACATCGCCTTCGACGGCGAAGGCCACATCTCGGCGTTCCACATCCAGAACGGCCATGTCGACTTCCGCAGCCGCTATGTCCAGACACAGCGCTGGAAGGCCCAGCACGCGGCGCGCCGCTCGCTGTTCGGCATGTACCGCAATCCGACGACCGATGACCCGAGCGTCAAAGGGGTGAGCCGCGGCACCGCCAACACCCAGATTTTCTATCACCACGGCAAGCTCCTCGCCATGAAAGAGGACAGCCCGCCGGTGGTGCTCAATCCCTACACGCTCGATACGCTCGATGACTACTACACCTTCGGAGGGGGCCTGCAGGGCCAGACCTTCACCGCGCACCCGAAGATCGATTCCGAGACCGGCGAGCTGGTCGCCTTCGGCTACGAGGCCAAGGGCCTCGCCACGAACGACGTGTTCGTATTCTCCGCCGACAAGAGCGGCAAGGTGAACTGGTCGGCGTGGGTGAAAGTGCCGTACGCCGGCATGATGCATGATTTTGGCGTCACCCAGAAGCATATTCTGTTCTATGCCGTGCCGCTCGCAACCAACATGGAGCTCATCAAGAACGGCGGCCCGCACTTTGCGTTCGACTCCACATTGCCGACTTACGTGGGCATCATGCGCCGCGGCGGCGACGGCAAGGATCTTCGCTGGTTCAAGGGCCCCAGCTACTTCTGTACGCACACCATGGGCAACTGGAGCGATGGCGAGAAGGTCTACTGGGACATGGACGGCGGCGAGTCGAATCAGTTTCCGTTCTTCCCGAACCTGCACGAGAAGTTCGATCCGGCCAAAGCCGTCGGGCACGTGATGCGCATGACCGTGGACCTGTCGCGCAAGAAAGTCCATGAGTACGCGCACGAGTGGATGTACACAGACATCAGTGGCGCGCTCTCACGTCAGGACGACCGCTATCACACCGTCCATTACCGTTACGGGTATTTCAACTCGATGGGGCCGGGCGGCTACTGGTACGTGATCGATCAGCAGACCGGCAAGGTTCGCAAGTTCACGCTGGGACCGGATGTCATGCTGGCCGAAGCGACCTTCGTGCCGCGCCGCAAGGGAGCCCCTGAGGGCGACGGCTACCTGATCGGCGTC
>DATNEN010000057.1:0-6879 GCA_035552975.1 Steroidobacteraceae bacterium | reverse complement strand
CGCTCAGATCCGGTCGCCGCACCTTCGCCGCGCTCGTCAAAGCCTATGCCCGTGACGTGACTCCAATGTCAGTCCTCACCGAGCTCGTGCGCCTAGGCGCAGTCTCGAGGTCCCCATCAACGAACACGCTCCGCCTGTTATCCCCGCGCGCTCACAAAAAAGGCGACGCCGAGCAGAACATGGCTGAGCTGGCACGCCTGCTGGGCGACTTCGTGAGCACGATCAACCAGCGACACGCGCCTGATGGACCGCCGGCATTCTTCTCGTTCAAGGATTCCATGTTGACGCTGCCACAGCAGGCGGCAAGGTTTGACCGCGTGTTCTCCAGCCGCGCTGCGGCGTTGCTCGATAGCTTCGACCAGTGGATCGCCTCGCAACCGCGTAAGCCGGGTAGAAGGGGGGGTACCCCTGTGGCGCGCGTCGGCATCGGGGTGTATCTGGTCCACAACGACCAGGGTGGGTCGCCGCCGCGAGACCTGAGCGGTGCGACGGCGGGTAAGGGGCGCCTGGTCAGGCGTGCGAGCGGTCGGCCGAGGTCTCCTTGAACTCGTCGCGCAGCGCCTTTCGCAAAATCTTTCCCACGTTCGATTTCGGCAGCTCTTTCCTGAAGTACACGTGCCGCGGCACCTTGTATGCAGCGAGCTTCGTGCGGCAGTAGTCGATGACATCGTGCTCGGTGAGCGAGGGATCCTTCCGAACCACAAAAAGTGCTACCACCTCACCGGAATGCTCATCCGCCTGCGCCACTGCAGCGACCTCGAGAATTCCCGGATGGGTCGAGGCAACCTCCTCCACCTCATTCGGATATACGTTGAATCCCGACACCAGGATCATGTCCTTCTTGCGATCCTCGATGAACACATACCCCTTGGCGTCCATCCGGCCGATGTCCCCGGTGCGCAGCCACCCTCCCGGGAGCATGACTTTCTGCGTCTCATCGGGCCGGTTCCAGTATTCGCGCATGACCTGAGGGCCCTTGACGCAGATCTCGCCGACCTCGCCCAAGGCCAGGTCCTTGCCGGCGTCGTCCTTGATGGCCACGTCCGTGGAGGGAATGGGCAGGCCGATCGAGCCGTTGAAATCGTCCATGGGCGGGTTGATGCATACACCCGGGGAGGTTTCGGTGAGACCCCAGGCCTGCGTCAGCACGCAACCGGTCACTTCCTTCCAGCGCTTCGCGACCGCCGCCTGCACGGCCATGCCGCCGCCGAGGGTGATCTTCATGCGGCTGAAGTCGACGGTCTCGAATCCGGGGGTATGCAGCAAGGCGTTGAACAGCGTGTTGACGCCGGTGATGAACTCGAACGGATGCGCTTTCAGCTCGGCGACCGTGCCGCGGAAGTCGCGCGGGTTGACGATGAGGACGTTCTCCCATCCGAGCCGCATGAACAGCAGGCAGTTCGCGGTGAGCGCGAACACGTGATAGAGCGGAATGGGTGTGATCAGCACCCCGGGCTTGTTGCCGAAGGGCCCTTCGACCCAGGCGCCCGACTGCAGCACGTTGGCGCAGATGTTGCCGTGCGTGAGCACGGCGCCCTTGGCGACGCCCGTCGTACCCCCGGTGTACTGCAGGAAGGCGATGTCCTCGTGACCCAGCTCGACCGCATCCAGGGTCGCCTGTCGGCCCGCGCTCACCGCCGAACGCAAACTGATGGCCCCAGCGATCCGCCATGCAGGCACCTGCTTGCGCACCCGCCGCACGACGAAATTGACGATCGGGCCCTTGGGGAACGCCAGGTAATCCCCGACGCCGGTCACCAGCACGTGTTTGACCTGGGTGCGTGGCAGGACTTCCTGCACGACGTGCGCGAAGTTCTCCAGCACCACGATCGCCGTGGCACCGGAGTCGGAGAGTTGGTGCTCCAGCTCGCGCGCGGTGTAGAGCGGATTGGTGTTGACGACGGCGATGCCGGCGCGCAGGGCCCCGAACAGCGCAATCGGATACTGCAGGACGTTCGGCAGCATGATTGCCAGGCGATCGCCCTTCTTCAGCTGTGCGACTTTCTGCAGCCAAGCTGCGAACGCGCCCGACAGCTCGTCGAGCTCGCGATAGGTCATGGAGCGGCCCATCTGCACGAACGCGACACGCTCGGGGTACGCGGCGTAGCTGCGCTCCTGCAGCTCGCGCAGCGAGCTGAGCTTGCTGGGATCGATCTCTGCCGGCACGCCGGGCGGGTACGATTTCAGCCAGATCCTATCCATCGCACGCCTTTCGTCATTTCTTCAGCATCGGCTCGAGCTGCGGCCAGAGTGTATCCAGAACAGCAGGCTCGCCGCGCGCGTTCGGATGCAGGCCGTCCGACTGCATCCGGCCCGGATCCAATGCGACGGACTGCAGCAGAAACGGCACGAACGGAAGGCTTTCCCGGCTCGCAATCTGCGGGTACATCTGCGCAAAATCGGTGGTGTAGCGCGGACCGTAGTTCGGCGGTATGCGCATTCCGACCAGCAGCACTCGAGCATGGGATTGCTTGGCGAGCGCGACCATTTTTTGCAGATTCCCCGCGACGACGGCGAGCGGCAGGCCGCGCAGGCCGTCGTTCGCTCCGAGCTCCAGGATGAGAATGCCCGGCTGGTGCAGCTGCAGCGCACGCGGCAAGCGCTGCAGACCGCCGCTGGTGGTTTCACCGCTGACGCTGGCATTGACGATCTCGTACCCGTACCCTGTGCTCGCCAGGCGCTTCTGCAGGAGCGCTACCCAACCCTGTTCCGGACGCAGCCCATATGCGGCGCTCAGGCTGTCGCCGAACACCAGGATGGTACGATCGGAAGCCACTGCGCCTTGAGCGGCGACCAGTACCCATCCGATGCCGAGCGCCCACGCGCCTATGATTCGTAACAGTGTTCTCAAGGCCGAAAACCTCTGCAAGCAGGTTAGCAGCCCCGAAGGGCCGCTGACTATTGTGCACGGGGTCTCTTTCGATATCGCGGCAGGGGAGTCCGTGGCGATCGTCGGCGCCTCCGGCGCCGGCAAATCGACGCTGCTGGCACTCCTGGCAGGACTGGATGTGCCAACGAGCGGACGCGTCCTGCTCGCCGGAACCGATCTGACACAGCTGGACGAGGACGGGCGTGCTCGCCTGCGTGCGCAGCGTGTCGGATTCGTGTTCCAGACGTTCCACCTCATTCCCGCTCTGACCGCGCTCGAGAACGTGATGCTCCCACTCGAGCTGGCCGGGCGCCCGGACGCACGTCGCAGCGCCCTGGACACGCTCTCTCGGGTCGGTCTGAAGGATCGCACGGGGCACTATCCGCGCCAGCTTTCCGGCGGAGAACAGCAGCGCGTTGCGCTGGCACGAGCCTTCGTCACGCAACCAGCGGTGCTGTTCGCGGACGAGCCTACCGGAAACCTCGACACGGCCACCGGAGGGCGCATCGGGGAGCTGCTGTTCGAGTTGAACGCGCACTCGCACACGACCCTCATCCTCGTGACTCACGATCGGGAGCTCGCCTCGCGCTGCGGCCGAACTATCGAAATGGAAGCCGGGCGAGTCCTCGCGCAAAAAGCTCCCCTGGCAGAGGTCCGCTAACTCCATGCGCCCGCTGCGGCTGGCCCTGAGATTGCTAGGCCGGGAATGGCGCTCCGGAGAGCTCGGAGTGCTGCTGCTGGCACTCACGATCGCGGTCGCCGCTCTCACTGGCGTCGGGTTCCTCGTCAATCGCATCGGCGCCGCCGTCGCCATGCAGGCGAACGAAGTCCTCGCCGCCGACGTCCGCCTGGGCTCTCCCCAGCCGATCACCGATCGATACTTCGAAGAGGCGAGCCGCCGTGGCATCGGCAGTGCGCGCGTCACCTCGTTGCTGAGCGTCGTGTTCAATGGAGATGCGAGCCAGCTCACCAACATCCAGGCGGTCAGCAAGGGCTATCCGTTGCGCGGCAACCTGTTGGTTGCGGACGAGCCCTTTGCCAAGGGCACTGCGGCTGGCGGAATTCCGGCCCCGGGGGAGATCTGGCCGGACTCGAAGGTCCTCGCCGCGCTCGGGGGCAAGCTCGGTGGAAAACTGTCCATCGGAGCGGCGACGTTCCGCGTCGGGCGCGTGCTGATCTCGCGGCCGGATCAAGGCGGCACGTTCGCAGAGCTCGCACCTGCGCTCATCATGAACGCCGTCGACCTGCCGGCTACGCAGCTGATCCAGCCCGGCAGCCGCGTCGGGTACGCTGCGCTGTTTGCGGGGGACCGCAGCCGCATCGACACTTTCAAGGCTTGGCTGGGGGCCCACAAGCAGCGTCGCGAGCGCCTGCGCGACATCACTGACGCCAGTCCGCAGATTCGCAACGCCGTCGAGCGGTCCGGCCGCTTCCTGAGCCTGGCGAGCCTGGTGAGCGTGTTGCTGTCGGCGATCGCTGTCGCCATGTCTGCGCGACGGTACGTTCATCGGCACCTGGACACGGTAGCCCTGCTGAAGACCCTCGGTGCGACGCGAGCCTTCACTCTGAGCATCAACCTTCTGCAGCTGCTCGCGATCGCGCTGGCCGCCGCCGTGCTGGGTTCGGTGATCGGCTTTCTGGCACAGGAATGGCTGTTGCACGCGCTGAAGGGGTTGCTGACGGCGACGCTGCCGCCGGCGAGCTTTATGCCGGTGGCCATGGGCTTCATGACTGCAATTGCAGTGCTTGCGGGGTTTGCGTTGCCACCGCTGTTGCAGCTGTCGCGCGTGCCGGCGATCCGTGTGCTGCGCCGGGATATCGGCCCTCCGCCGCCGATCGTGCTGCTCGCGTTCGGTCCGGCCGTCGCGGTCGTGGTGCTCCTGATCTACTGGGTGGTGCTCGACTGGCGGCTGTTCTGGGGCTTCTCCCTCGGCCTCGCGGCATTCGTGCTGCTGCTCACGGGTGCCGGTGCGGTGCTCGTGTTTCTCGCCGGGAGGTTTCGGGGCAGCGTGGGCGTTGCGTGGCGCTACGGGGTGGCGAATCTCAGCCGCCGCCGCGCGGAGAGCCTCGTGCAGATCGTAGCGTTCGGCTCGGGCATCATGGTGCTGCTGCTGCTGGCCATCATTCGCGGGGACTTGAACAGCGATTGGCGGCGGACGCTGCCTGAGAATTTCCCCAATTACTTTTTCATCAATATTCCTCCCGCGGCGCGCGCCTCATTCGTTCAGTTCCTGCAGGCACGCGGCGCGCGCACCACACGCGTGCTCCCGATGATTCGCGGGCGTCTCACGGCCATCAACGGCCGGTCCGTCGAACAGCTCAGATTCGGCCGCGAGGACGGGGATAACTTTGCCACGCGCGAGCAGAATCTCACCTGGGCCGCGGATCTCGGGGAGGACAACCGCGTGGTCGCCGGCGACTGGTGGACAGCGGCTGACTTCGGCAAGCCGCTCGTGTCGCTGTCGACGGAGATCCAGCAGTCCCTCGGCTTGCATCTCGGGGACGAGTTGACCTTCGACATTGCCGGGGAGCCCTTCACGGTGAAGGTCGCCAGCGTCCGCAAGGTGAAGTGGGACAGCTTCCAGCCCAATTTCTTCATCGTGTTCGTCCCCGGAGTGCTCGACGACACCGCCGGAACGTATCTCACCAGCGCGTACTTCAAGAGCACCGATTCGCGCTTTCTCGCGCAGCTGGTGCGGCGCTTTCCCAGCGTGTCGATTTTCGACATCGATGACCTGCTGGCGCAGGTGCGATCGATGCTGGATAAAGCTGTGCTGGCGGTGCAAAGCGTGTTTGCATTTACCCTGCTCGCCGGGCTGACTGTGCTGCTCGCCGCCGTGCAATCCAGTCGAGGCGAACGGCGCTACGAGTCCGCCATGCTGCGTACGTTAGGCGCAAGCCGCGTAACGGTCCTGCAAGGCGTGCTCGCAGAGTTCACGATGCTCGGCCTGCTGTCCGGGCTGCTCGCCGCGCTCGGGGCATCCGTCGCCGCCTACTTCATGACGACGCGGGTGCTGGAGTTGCACTACTCGTTCGAGGGTTGGGTATGGCTCGTGGGCCTTCTCGGCGGAGCGTCACTCGTGGCTTTGAGCGGCTGGCTGGCAACACGATCCGTCGTGAGTCAGCCGCCACTCCTGACGCTGCGTGCAGAGTAGCGCTGCAGCCGGTTAGCGCGCTGCAGCCGATCAGCGCTGCGTCACGCCGTCAGTGCTGCACGCGGATCGTTACCCACGAGTCAGGCACCGCCTCGCCTTTCCACGAGATTCCTTCGATGGTGAACTGGTAATTGCCGGGGCCCAGGGCCGAGCTGTTGAACGAGAAGCGGATGTGGCCGTTGGAGTCCTTGGCGAGGTTGTGGAACACTCCGACACGACCCTGGTCCACTCGGTCGATGGTCACGGTGAATTCCTTGTATGGGGAGCGTGTCTCATCGATCTTGAAGTCGACGAGCTGGGCGTCGCCGCCGCCGACGGTCACCGCAGGTGTGTTGCTGGCGCCCTCGCGACTGGGCAGGAGTCGGATCTCCCGCGTCGCCGTAGCCGCATCCAGCGGTTGATCTGCGACCTGGCGCAGCAGTTTTTCGATCTTTGTGCTCTTCGCCGCGCTGCTGCTGGCCACGATCGACAGAGCCACAGCCAGCACGAGCGCCGTGGCCGCCGCACCCAGGACCACCGGCAGCTTCGCCCAGAAGGGCGTCGGTGCCTGCTCCCATGGCTCTGGCTTGCCGCTGGCCTCCAGCAGTCGTAAGCCCGCATTGACTCGCTCGGGGAGGCCGAGCTCGTCCAGAACCTCCGGATTCTCCCGACAGAACCGCTCGAAGTCGGTCGCGCCCTTCAGGGGGAGCCGACCGGACAGGTAGCGCTCGACAATCTGATTGCGGGCGATGAAGTCACGATCCATGCCCGGGCTGGGCGCCGGTGCCGGAGTCACGGGCGCCGCAGGCATTGCAGGCGTCGCCGATGCCGCAGGTGTCGCGCTTACCGGTGTTGCAGCCGCAGGTGCGGGCGTCG
>DATNEN010000056.1:0-19577 GCA_035552975.1 Steroidobacteraceae bacterium | reverse complement strand
CAGGTGCAGATCCTGAAGTACGTCGTGCTGAACGTCGCGCACAGCTTCGGCAAGACCGCGACCTTCATGCCGAAGCCGCTCGTCGGCGACAACGGCAGCGGCATGCACGTGCACCAGTCGCTGCAGAAAGAAGGCAAAGCGCTGTTCGCCGGCGACAAGTACGGCGGCCTGTCGGATCTGGCGCTGTACTACATCGGCGGCATCATCAAGCACGCCAAGGCGCTCAACGCGTTCACCAACGCGGGCACCAACAGCTACAAGCGCCTGGTGCCGGGCTTCGAAGCCCCGGTGATGCTCGCCTACTCCGCGCGCAACCGCTCCGCGTCGATCCGCATTCCGTGGGTCTCCAACCCCAAGGCGCGCCGCATCGAGGTGCGGTTCCCCGACTCCAGCGCGAACCCCTACTTCGCGTTCGCCGCCATGATGATGGCGGGGCTGGATGGCATCCAGAACAAGATCCATCCCGGCGATCCGGCGGACAAGGATCTGTACGACCTGGAACCGGAGGAGGCGAAGCACATTCCGACGGTCTGCCACTCGCTCGACATGGCGCTGGAGCATCTGGACAAGGATCGCGAGTTCCTCACGCGCGGCGGCGTGTTCACCAACGACGTCATCGACGCCTATGCGGCGTTGAAGATGCAGGAGATCACCCGCTTCCGCATGTCGACGCATCCCGTCGAGATGGATATGTACTACAGCGTCTGATGGAGATGGTGTGACATCGAGGACTTCCTCTCCTGCCAGTCCTGCGTTGCGCCCGTGCGTCGGGCCGCAGGCGTGGGCGGGGAGGAAGTCAACTGGGAAAGGGTTGCGAGTGGCGGCATGTCACGAATGTCGCCACCCGCTTTTGTCCCGCGCGTCCCTTGGGGCTATGCTCGGTTCCTATGCGCGGGACGCTATTTACCTTAATCCTGGTCGCGTGCTCGGTGGCGTCCGCCGCGACCACCGTCTACAAGTGGGTCGACGACAACGGAGTCACCCACTACAGCGATCAGCCGCACGAGAACGCGGCCAAGGTGGAGGTGCGCGAGCCGACCACTTATTCGGCGAAAACCGGTCCATCCTCGGCCGTGACGCGTGCCGCCCAGGGCGAACCCGAGGCCGCCGCTCCTGCCGGTCCTTATCAGAGCTGCGCGTTATCGCAGCCCACGCCGGATCAGGTGTTCCTCAGCGCTTATTCCGTCACGCTCGTCGTGAGCACCTCGCCGCCACTGCGTCCCGGGGATCGCGTGGTCTTCACACTCGACGGCCGGCCGCTCACGGACCGGGCGGGCCCTTCGACTTCGATCACCATCAATCCCATCGATCGCGGCGCTCACTCGGCCGAGGCCGCGATCCAGGATGCGAGCGGCAAGACAGTCTGCAGCACCTCGAGCGCGACGTTCCACGTCCGCCAGGCCTCGCTGCTCTCCCCCCAGCACCAGAAACACTGAGCGCCGCTCCGGCGCCTCCCGGAGCGTCGGAGGTGTCGCGTGGCTCTTGAGCACGGCCTGCCGTCGGCGCTCTCGCACTTCGAACCCACCGACCTGCTGGATGCGCTCTCCACCGGCATCGTCATGCTCGATGCCCAGTTGTGCGCGATCTACGCCAATGTCGCCGCGCAGGATCTGCTGGCTTTCAGCCTGAAGAAGGCACGCGGCCGACCCTTCAGCGATTTCCTGGACGATTCCAGCGGTTTCGCCGCCGTTCTGCGCCGCGCCCTGGAGACGGGTGAAGGAATTGCCGATCGCGAGCTGACCGTGCGGCCGTTCGGCTCGCCGCGCGATTTGCGTACGCTCGACGTGACCATTACTACGCTCGAGGGACAGGTCACCGGTACCCATCTGCTGCTCGAGCTTGCCGATACGACTCAGCGACAGCGCATCACGCGCGAGAACGATCTGCTCGCGCGCCTCGACAGCAGCCGTCTGATGATTCGTCAGCTGGCACACGAGATCAAAAACCCCCTGGGGGGTCTGCGGGGTGCTGCGCAGTTGCTCGAACGCGAGCTGCAGGAAGCGGAGCTGCGGGAATACACGCACGTCATCATCGGCGAGGCGGACAGATTGGCGGCGCTCGTGGACTCGATGGCCGGGCCCAGTCGCGCACCGCAGAAGAGCTTGATCAACGTGCACGAGATCTGCGAGCACGTCTATCACCTGGTGCGCGCCGAGGCGCGCTCCGCGGTGAGCGTCGAGCGCGACTACGACCCGAGCCTGCCGAACTCCGTGCTCGATCGACACCAGTTGATCCAGGCTCTCCTGAACGTCGCCCGCAATGCGCTGCAGGCGGTTGGCGACGCAGGTCGTATCGTGCTGCGCACGCGCGCATCGTCCAACGTCAGCATCGGCACCGCGCGCCATCGTCTGGTCGCCAACGTACAGGTCGAGGACAACGGTCCCGGCGTGCCGGAAGAGCTGCGCTCGAGCATTTTCTATCCCCTCGTCACCGGCCGTGCCAATGGCACCGGGCTCGGACTTGCCGTTGCCCAGGAGCTGGTGACCCGCAACGGCGGTCTCATCGAGTTCGAGAGCCAGCCGGGGCGCACGATCTTTACCTTGCTGCTGCCACTGGGAGAAGCCACATGAACGGCCAGTCACTGCGCGTCTGGCTCGTCGACGACGACGCCTCCATCCGGTGGGTCCTGGAGCGGGCTCTGCGCAACGGCGGCATGGCGCCGCGCGCATTCGAAGCGGCCGAGCCGGCGCTGGATGCGCTGCGCCGCGAATCCCCGGACGTGCTCATTACCGACATTCGGATGCCAGGCCAGTCGGGCCTGGAGCTGCTGAAAAAAATTCGCGATGCGCGCCCCGCGCTGCCCGTAATCGTCATGACGGCGCACTCCGATCTAGGCAGTGCGGTGTCGGCCTACGAGGGCGGCGCGTTCGAGTACCTGCCGAAGCCCTTCGACATCGATCAGGCCGTTGCGTTGGTGCGGCGCGCCGCCCACGCGAGCCCCCAGGGAGCGGGCGAGGGATCTGCCACCCCCAGGATCCCCGAGCTCCTGGGCCGTGCCCCCGCCATGCAGCAGGTGTTCCGCGCCATCGGACGGCTGGCCCGATCCAGCGTCACGGTCCTCATCACCGGAGAGTCGGGGACGGGCAAGGAGCTGGTCGCCAGGGCGCTGCACGAGCACAGCCCACGCGGCGGCAAGCCCTTCATCGCTCTGAATACCTCGGCGATACCGGCCGACCTGCTCGAGTCCGAGCTCTTCGGACACGAGAAGGGCGCGTTCACGGGTGCGGATTCGCAGCGCCGCGGACGCTTCGAGCAGTCCGATGGCGGCACGCTGTTTCTCGATGAGATCGGCGACATGTCGACCCCGCTGCAGACCCGTCTGCTGCGGGTGCTGGCCGAAGGCGAGTTCTATCGCATCGGCGGACAGACTCCCATTCGCGTGGACGTACGGGTCATCGCAGCCACTCACCAGAATCTTCAGGACCGCGTCGCACGCGGCCTGTTTCGCGAGGACCTGTATCACCGCTTGAACGTGATCAGGATCGAGCTGCCGCCGTTGCGCTCGCGCGCCGAAGACATTCCCGATCTGCTGCATCACTACATGAACGTCGCGGCCCACGAGCTCGGAGTCGAGCCGAAGGCGCTGGCACCGGAGGCGGAGGCGAAGCTGTCGGCCTACGGATGGCCCGGCAACGTGCGCGAGCTGGTGAATCTGTGCCGGCGTCTGTCGGTGCTCGCTCCGGGTACGGAGGTCCGCGTGGAGGATCTGCCGCAGGAGCTGGGCGAAGCGGCGTCCTCCGGACCCGCCGAAGCGGACTGGGCCAAGGCGCTCGCCAGCTGGGCGGATCGTCAGGCGATGAGCGGCAAGCGGCCGCTGCTGGATGACGCGCAGCCGGAATTCGAGCGCGTGTTGATTCGCTCCGCGCTCAAGCGCACCCAGGGCCATCGCCAGGAGGCCGCGAAGCTGCTGGGCTGGGGACGCAACACCCTGACGCGCAAGCTGAAGGAGCTGGGGATGGAGGGAATCGATTAGCTACGGAGGGGCCGGCGCCGGTAAACTCCGCGGCGCATGACACTCCTCGAGCTCTGGAAAACGCACTTCCTCGACAATACGGTCGAGGCGTGGACGCTGGCCCTGGTCACCTTTCTGGTGACGTTCACCGTCCTGCCCATCATCAAGAGTTTCGTCAGCTCGCGCCGCCGCAAGTGGGTGCAGTCCGGCGGCGGGCAGCTTCCGGATGCCATCGAGCTCACCGGCTTGCTGGTGGAGCGCACCAGCCGGCTGTTCCTGTGGGCCGTCGCGGTCTATCTGGCCTCGCGCAATCTCGTGTTCACGGCGGCCATCGAGCGGGGGCTGACGATCATCATCGTTGCGCTGTTCTGGATGCAGGCCGGCCTGTGGGCGATGGCGGCCGTGCGCTTCGCCATCGAGCGGCGCCGCAAGCGCTCGGAAGCGCTCGATTCGGCGCTGAAAAGCTCGCTCGACATCATCCTGTTCGTCGCCGCCATCCTGGTCTGGGCGATGGTGCTGCTGCTGGCACTGGACAATCTGGGAGTGCAGATCAAGCCGCTGCTGGCGGGCCTGGGGATTGGCGGCATCGCAGTGGCGCTCGCCGTGCAAACCGTGCTCGGCGATCTGCTGGCATCGTTATCCATCGCGATCGACAAGCCGTTCACCATTGGGGACTTCCTCAGCGTCGATGACTTCCAGGGCAGCGTCGAGCACATCGGCGTGAGGAGCACCCGGCTGCGCAGCATCTCGGGCGAGCAGATCATCATGTCGAACACCGACATCCTGAAAGCGCGCGTGCGCAACTTCGGTCGCATGCGTGAGCGCCGCGCCGTGTTCCAGCTCGGTGTCAGCTACGACACCCCGCCGGAGTCGCTGGCGGCCATTCCCGTCGCGATCCGCGAGATCGTCGAGGCGCAGCCGGACGTGCGCTTCGATCGATGCCACTTCCTCACCTATGGCGATACGGCACTGCAGTTCGAGACGGTCTATATCGTCAAGCGCGCCGACTTCAACAGCTACGCGGACATCCAGCAGAAGATCAATCTCGCGATCCTCGCCAAGCTGCGGGAGATGGCGGTGAAGTTCGCCGCGCCGACGCGCAACATTTTCTACGTAGAGAATCCGGCGCCGCAAACGAGTGCGGGGGGGAAGTAAGCCGCTGTCCCTTATCCGGCTGGAAGCCGTGCGCCGCAATCTCAGCGACAGAACTCTTGATTCGTGCGATCCGCGCTCAGCCTCCGAGCCCGAGCTCGTCCCACGCCCCAGCGTCGATCTTTGCGTTCAAGCCGCGGGCGCGTTGGTCGAGATCTATCACATTCATCATCGGCGCGATCCTTCGCAGATAGTCCACGCCGGTCTCCTGCGGAAGGCAATTGGAGTCCCACAGGCAGAATTGCAGATGCCATTCAGCGTCGACTCCGCAGTCGAGGCCGCGCAGGCAAGCCACGTAGCGCCAAGTGATCGCCTCCTTGGTCAATCGCTCATTGGGCTCGCCATGGTTTAGGAATCCCTGCAGGTCGCCCATGTCAAAGATGACCTGCGGGTCCTTGCTTTCGATGGCAGCACGCACCAGTGACCGAGCGTCGGTATACGTGCCGTGCGCGATGGCGGGATCCTCCGAGTCTGAAACGACTCCGGCGCGCATCAAGGGTCGCAGAAACATCTTCTGAGCAGTTTCCATCTGTGCCAACGGCTGGCCTGCGTCAGTCGCTTTGGCAAGCCATTCCCCGGAGGTTCCCCAGCTGGGATTTTTCGCCTCATTGATCCCGTTGCATCGGGCGTATGCGCGTTTGATCGCCTCCGTCATCGACGGTCCGGGTAGGTCGCTCCTGACCGCAATGGCCTCGTCCACGCTGAGGAGCTTGCCCCGAGGGTGAAAGTAGAACTGGTAGGTTTCGTCACAGTACGCGAGTGCCGCGTGCACGTAATACTGGGCATCGCGGTCGCCACTCTGCGCCGCTGCGAGAGCATTGAGGACGAAGCTCCGATAGTCGGTGGACGCCCGAAACGCTTTCCCGTAGTCCGTGGCGGCGGGAACAGCAGGCCCGGCTGGATGGGATTGCGCGAGGTTCGGGTGAGATTTCGTCACCTTCGCGGACGCTGTGGCGGCCCTCGCAATTGAAGCCGCGGCATTGGTTGCGGAACCGGCGATTGTGGCCACCGTTTTCTGAGAGGCCTTGCGCTGATCATGCCTGTACCACAGCCCTAACACCGTCAATCCTACGATCAACCCAATAGTGGCATTCCGTGCAACGCTCATGTTGTGTGGCTCCTATACCAGGCCCCTCGAGTCATGGCGGCATTCGCTGGTAACCCAGATACGGAGGCCACACGTGTTTCCACGCAATACGTCTCGCGCGGATGTTGCCAGCGCTGGAAACCGCGGCCTCAGCCGGAGACGGCGATGTCCGCTGTTTCCTTTCCCGTGCGCAGCGAGCCAACCAGCTGGGTCACGCGAGTGAGGCCCTGCTCCCGCAAGTACTCCGCAATGCCGGCGTTGATCTTCTTGCAGACCATCGGATCATAGAAGAGTGCAGTGCCGACGCCGACCGCCGTCGCGCCGGCGATGAGGAACTCCAGCGCATCGGTGGCGGTCGTGATTCCCCCCTGTCCGATGATCGGTACGCCGTGCGGGCGCGCAACCTCATAGACCTGGCGCACCTTCAGCAGCGCGATCGGCTTGATTGCGGGGCCCGACAGGCCTCCCTGGACGTTGCCGATGACAGGGCGGCGGCTGCGCACGTCGATGGCCATCCCCATCATGGTGTTGATCACGGCGAACGCATCGGTGCCTGCTTCGATGCAGCGGCGAGCGTTCTCCCTGATGTCCGTCTGGTTGGGGGAGAGCTTGGTGATGAGGGGCTTGCGCGTCACGGCCCGGCATGCGGCGACGACCTGCGCGGACATATCCGGGTAGTTGCCGAAGGCGACGCCGCCCTCCTTCACGTTCGGGCACGAGATGTTGATCTCGATGGCGTCGATGGGCGACTGGTCGAAGCGGCGCGTCACCTCCACGTACTCATCGATCGTCGAGCCGGAGACGTTGGCGATGAACCGCGTCTCGGAGAAGTCGAGCTCCGGCAGGATGCGCTCGACGACGTGCGCCACGCCGGGGTTCTGCAGGCCGATTGCGTTGAGCATGCCCGCCGGCGTCTCGTACACGCGGTGTGGGGCGTTGCCGAGTCGCGCCTCGAGGGTGGTGCCTTTGAGGACAATCGCACCGGCGTCGCGATTGGAGAACCCCTCGATCCGGGTGTACTCCTCTGCGAACCCCACGCAACCGGAGAGCAGCACGATCGGGGAGGCAAAGGACATCCCGCAGAATTGCAGCTGCAGGGCGCCGCTGTCGTCGTCGGAGGTACTCATGCAGGCATTATGCCATGCTCACCGGAGTGCTCCGGTACGCGACGCCATGTTCCACATCGTGCTCTTCCGACCCGAGATTCCGCCTAACACCGGCAACCTCATCCGCCTCAGCGCCAACACGGGCTGTACGCTGCATCTCGTGCGGCCGCTCGGCTTCGAGCTCGAGCGCAAGGACGTGCGCCGCGCTGGACTGGACTACGCGGATCTCGCCAGTGTGCGGATCCACGCGGGTCTGGATGCCTGTCTGCAGGAGCTGCAGGGTGTTCGCGTGTTCGCCGTCGAGACCGGGGGCGCCCGGCGTTACAGCGATGCGCGCTTCGAGCCCGGCGACGCCCTGCTGTTCGGCTCGGAGCACCGCGGACTGCCGCAGAGTGTTCTGCAGAGCATTCCGGCGGAGCGGCACCTCTCGATTCCCATGCGCCCGGCGAACCGCAGCCTCAATCTTTCCAATGCGGTCGCGCTCGTCGTCTATGAGGCCTGGAGGCAGAACGGCTTCACAGGTGGCTGATCCCTAGCGAATATCGCGGTTTTCCATTTTGCCGAACCGAGACTTTGGTCGCTCTCTTGGGCTAACCTGTTCGCAAAGAATGGCGGTGCCACTGCAGGTGGCGCAGGGCGATTTACTCGGCGCTACCGCGCCTCGCCCTGCGGGGCCGCCCTCTGGGCGTTATCAGGGATTTGCGAGGGGTCCGGGACCATGCACTTGAGCGTCATCGCGGCGGCACGCGGTCACGAAGCCAACGCCGCGACAGAATGGGCCGGAGGTCCATTCGCCGAGCACGACTGGCTGTGGAAATCTCTGTGCGGCGCGCCCGACATGGCGCCCGACTTCCTGTTCCGGCGCTGGGACGTAGACGGCGTTCCACGGGCCTTCGTGCTGACGACCCAGAAGCCCCTTCCCCAATGTGACACCTGGGAGATCACGACGCGGGACTACGCGCCTCGGCTCACCGCCGGTACCCGGCTGCCCTTCCACGTACGTGCCAACCCGACCGTGGTGGAAACCCGAGATGGCCGCTCGCAGCGCCAGGATGTCGTGACGCGAGCCAAGATGCGGCTGCTCGGCCAGCATGGCTTTGGGAGTTGGGAAGAGTGGCGCGGTGAGGATAAGCCGACGTTTCAAACGCTGGTCCGCGAGACCTGTGGCCAGTGGCTCGACGATCGGGCGGCCCGTCACGGATTTCAGCTCCACACGGAAACGCTCCGCGCCGAGGGTTACTGCCAGCATGAGCAGGACGATAGCCGCACCCTACTGGTTCGCCAGCGGGCGGACTGTGGAGTGCCCTTCAGCACGGTGGACCTGAGCGGCGAGTTGACCGTAGTCGATCCCGTTACGTTCATCTTCGCCTTGCAACGGGGCATCGGGCGGGCCAAGCCGTTCGGCTGCGGCCTGCTCCTGATCGACGCGGCAGATCTCAGCCAGTCTCCGGCTTGATGGGACGGCTCATCAGCTCGCGCACCGCCTCTTTGGCGGGAGTGTGCTCGTAGAGCACGCGATACACCCCTTCGGACAGGGGCATCTCGACCCGCTCGCGAGCGGCGACGACATGCGTCGCCTTGGCTGCGCTGTAGCCCTCGACGACCTGGCCGATCGTGGCCATTGCCTCTTCGACCGAGCGCCCCGCGGCCAGGAGCAGGCCGAAGCGGCGATTGCGCGACTGATCGTCGGTGCAGGTCAGGACGAGGTCGCCCAGCCCTGCGAGTCCCATGAAAGTGTCGCGATGCGCGCCAAGCGCCACGCCCAACCGCGTCATCTCGACCAATCCGCGGGTGATGAGCGCAACGCGCGTGTTGGCTCCAAAGCCGAGGCCGTCCGACAGTCCCGCGCCCACGGCCAGCACGTTCTTCACCGCACCACCGACTTCCACACCTACGATGTCGGTCGAGGTGTAAGCGCGAAAATTGGCGGACGACAGCGAGCCGGCGAGCGCGTTGGCGAAGTCGGCATGCGCCGAAGCTACGGTCATGGCAGTGGGCAAACCTTGCCCGACCTCGCGTGCGAACGTCGGTCCTGACACCACCGCAAGTGCGCGCTCCGATCCGAGGATTTCCCGGGCGACCTGGTGCGGAAGCAGCCCGCTCTCCACCTCGAATCCCTTGGTCGCCCACGCGAGCCGCATCTGCGGCTGCAAAAGCGGCCGGATCTCCTGCAGGACGCTGCGGAAGGAATGGCTCGGCACCGCGATGAGCACATCGCTCACGTCACGCACAGCCGCGGTCAGGTCGCACTCGACGGTGAGCGAGGGGGGGAAGTGCGCGCCCGGCAGATACCGCTCGTTGCGGCGGGCGGCGATCATCGCTTCCTGCCGCCGGGGGTCGCGTCCCCACAGCCGCGTCCGGCGACCGCTACGAGCGAGCTGAATGGCGAGTGCGGTTCCCCATGAGCCAGCCCCGAGCACGGCAGCGGCGGGGTGCCGCTTTGCGCCTGGTGCCGTTGCGTGGGCCGTCCCCACGCCGGTTTCGTTCTGACCGCGGCTGCCCATCCGCGGCGTGTCAGTTGGTCGCTGTCGGCTGGCCCTGCGCGCCCTGTTGCGCATAGAGCGCGTCGAAGTTGACCGGTGGCAGCAGGAACTGCGGGAAGCCGCCCTGCGTGACGAGGTTGGAGACCGTCGCGCGCGCGTACGGGAACAGGACACCGGGGCAAATGCTGGTGACGGCCCGCTTGGCGTCCTCCTCGCTCAGGTTGCGCATCACGAACAGGCCGGCCTGCTTGACCTCCACGAGGAACAAGGTGTTCTCGTTCTGCTTGGCGGATACGGTCACCGTCAGAACGACCTCGCGCACGTCGGGAGTCAGGTTGCTCGCGGCGGTGTGCAGGTCGAGATTGATCTGCGGATTCCAGTTGCCCTCCGCACGCGGCCCGTTGGGGGCCTCGTAGGAGCAGTCCTTCAGGTAGACGCTCTGCAGGGACAGGATGGGGCCGGTCTCCGGCTGCATCTGGGGGGCCGGCGCCAGGCCGCCCTCGTTGTTCGTCGTCATGTCACGGCCTCCGGGCCGATTGCTAGGGTTTGAGCAGCGGATCGAGACCGTGAGCTGACTCCAGCTCGAACAGGTCATCGCTTCCGCCGATGTGTCTGTCGCCGATAAAAATCTGTGGCACGGTGCGACGGCCGCTGCGAGCCACCATCTCGGTGCGTGCCTCAGGGCGCGCATCCACGTCGATCTCCTCGAAATCCACGCGCTTCTGCTGCAGCAGCTGCCGCGCCCGCTCGCAATACGGGCACCAGCCGGTGGCGTACATTTGAACCTTCGGCGGCATCAGGCGCTCTGGCTCCGCGGCGCCGGATCCTTCGACAGCGGCAGGTTCTCCGAGCGCCAGGCGGCGAGCCCGCCGCGCAGGTTGAACGCCTTGGTAAAGCCCTGGGCCGTGAGCTGCCGGCGCGCGGATGCGCTCAGTGAGCCGGTGTCGTCGTAGATGACCACGACTTTTTCCTTGTACTTCTTCAGCGTCTCGGCGCCTTTGAGGATCTGCTCGCCGGTCATCTGGCGCGCCCCGACGAGGTGGCCGGCCGCGAACTGCTCATGGCTGCGCAGATCGATGAGCAGCGCCCCCTGGTTCATCAGGCGGATGACATCCTGGGGCGAGATGGCGGCGATGTTCTGGCCGCGCGCGCGCATCTCGTACGCCGCTACTACGATCGCGATCACCACCGCCGCGGAGGCGAGCAAAGTGTGGTGCGAGAAATATTCGATGAGACGGTCCATGGCCCCTGGCGGCAGTTGACGGCTCTCACCGTCGCAGATCATGCCGGTTGCGAAAAAGTTGCGCATTATAGCGTCCCTATGCGCTTGCCCAGTGCGAATCCGCGCCTCTCCAGGGCGCCCCGGGCCTGGTGGGCCCTGCTGGCTCTGTGCCCTCTGGCGGTCCTGCCGCTACGGCTCGCGGCGCGTCCGACGCGGCACCACCCGCACACCACCCAGCCGGCCCCTGCTGCGCCCGCTCCGGCCTCCCCCGCCCCCGCTGCAGGGGATGCCCAGAAGACCGCAGCTCAGCTCGAGGCGGTGAAGTCTGAGATCGAGCGCGTTGCGCGCCAAGTGAGCAATGACGAGGTGGAGAAAAGCCGCCTGAGCAAGGAGCTGCGCTCCGCAGAGGTCTCTGTCGGTAAGGCCCGTGAGGGGCTCGACGGCGTGCGTCGGCAGCGTGCCGAGACGGCCGCCCACAGAGCATCGCTTGCTGCCGAGAAGAAGCAGCGAGAGTCGGACCTGAGCCGCGAGCGCGAGTCGCTCGCTGCGCAGATACGCGCTGCTTACATGATTGGGCGCGAAGAGCCTTTGAGGCTTCTGCTGAACCAGAAGGACCCGGAGCGTGCCGGACGCATGTTCATCTACTACGGGTATTTTGGGCGGGCGCGCGCCGCGCAGATTCATCAGATCGAGGACAACGTGCAGAGCCTGGCACAGCTGGACGCGCAGCTGGAGGCGGAGGACGACAAATTGGCCGCGCTCGAGAAGGCGCAGCGCGCGCAGCTGGCGGACCTCGAGGACGCGCGCCAGCACCGCAGCGTCGTGCTGGCGAGTCTGGAGGCGGAGTCACACACACGCGCCGAGAGCCTCGAGCGCTTGCGCAGTCAGCAGGCTGGACTCGAGAAGCTGCTCAAGGAGCTGCGTCGCGCCCTGGAGAAGCTTCCATCCGACACGAATGACGCGTTTGCGAAGCTGCGCGGCAAGCTGGCGTGGCCCGTGAGCGGCCGGGTGGTGGCGCGATTTGGTGAGACTCGCGCGGGCGGGGTGAAGTGGGACGGCGTCCTCGTAGCCACAGAAAGGGGCAGTCCAGTGCGGGCCGTCTCCCCGGGGCGAGTGATCTACGCCGACTGGCTCCCGGGACTCGGGCTGCTGACGATCATCGACCACGGCAACGGCTACATGAGCCTCTACGCACACAACGAGCAGCTCTATAAAGCGGTCGGAGAGCAAGTCGCCGCGGGCGACGCGATTGCCGCGGCGGGCGACAGCGGCGGGACCCCCCGACCGGAGCTGTACTTCGAGATCCGCAAGGCGGGCCACCCGATCGATCCGCGCCCTTGGTTCAGGGATGCCGCCCCCTGACTCGCGAACCGGGGATTAAGTCAAATCTGGTCCGCTGCCGGCCGCTGCAGCAGCGGTGCGGAAGAGCGACCTTCGTGCGGTAATTCGCGGAAATAGCCAACTCGCGCAACGATCCGACGGCGCTGTGTCTGCGACTGTACGGCGACGCGCTTCATAGGTTTAAGGACGATCCGGACGCATGAGCAGCGAGCCCCGGAATATTTCGAGCTCGATATCGAGCCCGTGGGGTTCTTCGGATCCCTACGTCCAGCTCGTGCGCTGCCTGCTGCCGCGTGCCTCCAGTGTCTCCCTGTTCGATGCCGCCGGCGCTTTGCGCTGGACGAGCGAGACGCTCTCAGGGCCTGACCTGCCGAATTTCGTGGCAGAAGTAGTCGCCGCCGCGCGCGCCGTACCGGGGCGACCCGGCGAGATGCGAATGCTCGGCGGCAACCAGCCTGCGTATCTGTGCTGGCTGCGCGGCGAGCAGCAGGAACCGCTTGCGATCGTGGCAGTCGTCTGCCGTGCGGGCGCCGAGCTCGACACCGAAGCGCGCAATTTCTCATTCGCCCAGTCGCTGTTGCGGCCTGCGCTGGAGTGCTTGCGGCGCGACCTCCTTGTCCACGCGACCATCGAGAAACTGCAGGCCCGCGTGAGCTCGCTCGATCGGCAAGGTGGGCTGACCGACGGCGCAGCCACCGGCCTCTACACCCGACCTGAATTCGAGCAGCGCGTGCGCGTGGTGGTGGCCGATACGTCCAAAGTGAAACAGTGGACCGCGTTGTATATCAACGCTGACCAGCTGCACGTGGTCAACGACAGCTTCGGAATGCACGTCGGCGACTCGGTGCTCTCGCAGCTGGGAGAGCTGATTCGTACTCGGCTCCCGCCTGATGCGTTCGCCGCGCGCATTTCCGGTGATCGTTTCGCCGCGCTGGTGCCGATGTCCCTCGACGGAGCGGAGGAGTTTGCAGAAAGCCTGCGCGAAGGCGTCGAGAGGCTTGCCCCGCTGCCCGGCTCCCGCGGTGACTCTCGAGTCCACATTACGATCAGTGTCGGTGTCGCCTCCATCGATGCAGGCAGTGGCGAGGTCATGCACTCGCTCGCAGCCGCGGAGACTGCGTGCAAGGCGGCGAAGGACCGCGGGCGCAATCGCGTCGAGGTTTATCAGAGCAACGATGCCAGCCTCGTGCGGCGCTTTGCCGATATCAACATCGCCGGCCGGTTGCGCGAGGCCATCGATGCGGGCCACCTGCGCCTGGATGCCCAGCTCATTGCGCCGTTCGCCAAAGCGGTGGGTGCGCGTCCTCACTTCGAGCTGTTGTTGCGCATGCTCGATGAGAATGGCCACATCGTGACCTTCGATCGCCTGTTGTCCGCGGCCAATCGCTACCAGCTCATGCCCGTGATCGACCGCTGGGTCGTCGAGACGGCCATCGCGATGCTGCAACAACGGGCCGCCCAGCTCGAGGGCCGGCAGATCGCCTTCGCCATCAACTTCTCCGGCCAGTCGCTGCACGATGAGGAGTTCTCCGACTTCCTCATCGATCGCCTCCGCCACAGCGGCTTGAGTCCGGGACTGTTCTGCTTCGAGCTGACCGAAAATGCCACCATGACCAACACCGTGCGGGCGGAGGCGCTCATGCGCCGTCTGCGGGATCTGGGTTGTGGCGTTGCGCTCGATGACTTCGGCACGGGGCTGTCCTCGCTGTCGTTCCTACGGCAGCTCCCGGTCACCATGCTGAAGATCGACGGCAGCTTCATCCGTGACGTCGTCGTGGATCCGCGTGCGGAGTCGATGGTGCGCGCGATCGCTCAGCTCGCACACTCGATGTCCATGTCCACAGTGGCGGAGTACGTCGAGAGCCGCGAGATCGGGGCGCGGGTGGCGTTGCTCGGCGTGGACTACGGGCAGGGATTCGCCATCGGTCGGCCCACACCGCTGGCTGAGATTCTCGTCGGGCTCCCCCCTCTGCCCGCCACCAGTGCTCTGCAGAACGATGCTGCGGCGCGGCAGGCTGGCCGGGAGCGCGCTTCGCCCTGATTTTCCGATCGGGTTCGGTCGCTGCCCGCTTCGTGGCGCATTTGCTGTGCGGGTCACGGCTTTGCGGTCCGGCCATTGACCGCTCGTAGACGCCTGTAGTATCGGTGCGCTATCCAAACCGGGGGGTTTGAGGAACATGTCGACGCGATCGCGCACGCTGATCGCTCTCGTCGCGGGGGCGGTTTTCGGGTTTTCCGCTGCACTCACCAGCGGTGTCGTGGCTGAGAAGCCCAAGGATTCCGCGCAGCCGTCGGGCTCGGCCCCCACGCTGCCCTGGGAAGATGCCCGCCAGTTCGCCGAAGTTTACGAGCGGATCAAGCACGAGTACGTCGATGAAGTCGACGACCACACGCTCATGGAGAAGGCCATCCGCGGCATGGTGGCGGCGCTCGACCCCCACTCGGCCTATCTGGACACCGACGAGTTCGAAGAGATCCGACTGAGCACCATGGGCTCCTATCCCGGCGTCGGCATCGAGGTCGCGGCGGATAACGGGGCGGTGAAGATCCTGCGGCCGATCGAGGGCTCGCCCGCCCAGAAAGCCGGACTGCAGCCCGGCGACATGATCGTGAAGATCGACGGGGAGGACATCGGCGCGGACCTCGCCGGCGCGATCGCGAAAATGCGGGGCTCCTCGGGCAGTGTCGTGAGGCTCACCGTTCGGCGGCCGCCTTCCACCGACCTCGTCGAGTATTCACTCAAGCGCGCGAAGGTCGAAGTCCACAGCGTTGCCGAGGATACCCTCGAGCCCGGCTATGGGTACGTTCGCATCACGACCTTCAGCGAGACGACGGCGGAGGATCTGAACCGCGCCGTGGCGACTCTCAAGCGGGACAACCCCCGCGGCATCAAAGGCCTGGTACTCGACCTGCGCAATAATCCCGGGGGCGTGCTCGAGGCGGGGGTCGCCGTCGCCGATGCGTTCCTCGACTCGGGCGTGATCCTGACGGCCGATGGCCGCACGCCTGATGCCCGCTTCCGCATGGATGCCACCCCCGGCGACCTCATCGAGGGCGCACCGCTGGTCGTGCTGGTCAACGGCGGCACGGCGTCCGCCTCGGAGATCGTCGCTGGCGCGCTCAAGGACCATGGACGCGCGCTGCTGATCGGGCACAAGACGTATGGCAAGGGATCGGTCCAGACCGTCATGCCCCTCGCCTACGGCGGCGCCATCAAGCTGACCACCTCGCGCTACTTCACTCCGTCGGGCGCTTCGATCCACGGTAAGGGAATCGTGCCCGACATCATCCCAACGGGCGCGGAACAGCCTCCGGTTGAGCTCGCGGTCAAGTCCACGTTGTCCCTCGAGCAACGTGACAGCGAGATTCTCCTGGGCGTGCACACGCTCAAGGAGCACATGCCGACACCTCAGACTCAGGTCGCGGCCACGGCGACACGCGCGCTGGTGCCATAACCCTCCGCGCACGGTAGGCTGCGCGTACCGCCGTCCCGGCTGTTCGAAGCGCTGCAACGTGCTGTCATGGCTCACTGATCTCATCCTGCATCTGGATCGCCACCTGGTCGAGATGCTTGCCCAGTACCACCTCTGGATCTACCCGATTCTGTTCGCCGTCATCTTTGCGGAGACCGGCCTGGTGGTGACTCCCTTCCTGCCCGGGGATTCGCTGCTGTTCGCGGTGGGTGCGCTGGCGGCGATCGACACCAGCGGCACATTGAGCACTCCCGTGCTGAACGGGCTGCTCGGCGCCGCGGCCATTCTCGGCAATACCAGCAACTACGCCGTGGGCCGGCTCATCGGGCCCCCGGCATTCAGCGGGCGGTATCGTCTGCTGAAGGTCGAGCACCTGCGGCGCACGGAGCAATTCTTCGCGCGCTTCGGAGGGCTCGCCGTCGCCTTGTCGCGCTTCATGCCCATCGTGCGGACTTTCGCTCCCTTCGTGGCCGGCGTGGGACGCATGGCCTACGGTCGCTTCCAGGCCTTCAACGTTATCGGGGGCCTCTGCTGGGTGACTCTATTCCTGTGGGGCGGTTATCTGTTCGGCAACATCCCGGTGATCAAACAGAACTTCGGCCTGGTGACGATTCTCATCGTGGTCGTCTCGCTGCTGCCCATGGCCGTCGCCGCTTTGCGACGGCGCACGGCCACGCTCTGAGTCGCCACTCCCTGGGAACAGCAATTTGCCGGCACAATGACGCCATGAGTGACAAGGCCCGAGGCTACGCACACCGCGTGGATGTGTTGTCCGGCGTGCAGCAGGTGTGGAGCGCGTTGGTGGATCCCGCGCTATTGACGCGATGGTGCTCGCCGAAGGCGCAGATCCGCGGCCAGCCCGGAGGATTGTTTCGCGCCAGCGTCGATCGGGTGACAGAGCTCGAAGCGCACATAGACGTGTTCGAGCCCACCCGGCGCATGCGACTCATCTACATGGCGGCGCCATCGCTGCCGCCGACCGACAGCGTGATCGTGGACGACTTCATTCTCGAGCCGCATACCGACGGCACGATCCTGCGGCTGTTGGGTTCCGGCTATCCCGCGACGGTCGACTGGGACGTGCCCTACATGCGGCTGCGCACGGGTTGGCAGCAAGCCCTGGCACGCTTGAAAGTGTTGGTCGAGAAGCACCTGGATCGGAGCCCACCATGATCGGTTTCGTTGCGCGCGCGCTGATCAGTGCGATCGGACTGTGGATCGCCACCCGTTGGGTCTCCGGTATCCGTATCGACAACGCGTCCACACTCGTGCTCGCAGGCCTGCTGCTCGGCGTGGTCAACGCCGTGGTGAGGCCGATTGCCGTCGTGCTGACGTTTCCAATTACCATCGTGACACTCGGTTTCTTCCTCCTGGTGGTCAACACCGCCATGGTTGCGCTCGTCGCTGCGTTGCTCCCGGGGTTTCATATCTGGGGCGGCTTCTGGTCCGCCTTCCTGACCGCCCTGATTGTTGGAATCACGGGGTGGCTGGCATCGTGGTTCATCGGCTCGCGCGGCAAGATCGACGTCTACGTTCGGCGCCTGTAGATCCCGTGGCCTCAGGCGGGGCACGACCGCCCGGCCCATGACGCTCCGGGGCCCGAGGCGGAAGCGGCGCCCTGATTCCGGAATGAGTCTCAATTCGCGGCGCAGCATCGCCCAACATCCCGTGGCCGTGAGAGGACCGGAATCACGCACGCACGACCGGGCGCACAGGTACACTTGGCCCTCAAAAGGGGCATCCTGGGAGTCTTTGCCGGGGAATGCGCGGTCTGCCGGAGCGGCGCAGTGCGCGCTCATTGCGATCTCGCCGGGTCGAGCCCGGCTCGTACCTTGCGCCACAGCAAACGTAGTCCCCGGGTGCCGGCGTTCTTCGACCTAACGGATTTCGGACACTCGGCCGTCATGTCCCTTTAGGGTTGTCGCGCACGGTCGCATGCTTGTCATGGAAGAAGACAAGGCCACCTCAGGCCTCGATCAACATCGTCGGTTCGGTCTCGCGCTCAGCGTCCTGATGGGGCTGGCCTGGGCGCATTGCGCCTGTGCTGCGCCGAAGCATTTCGATCTGCCCGCGGGCGACGCCGGCAAGATGCTCAACCAGTTCAGCCAGCAGGCGGAAATGCAGCTGCTGTTCGACTTCACCAAGCTGGCGGGCCGGCAGACCCACGCGGTGGTCGGCGACTACGAGCCCCTCGACGCCCTGAAGAAGCTGATCGAGGGCCTGCCGATCCAGTACACCCTGGTCAACGACCGCACCCTGGCGCTCACCATGACGCCCGACAAGGGCGCCCCACGCCCGCGGCGCTGGTGGCAGCGGCTGGCCCCGAAACCCGCCCCGCCGCCTCCGGCAAATCCGCTGGAGCAGGTACTGGTGGCCGGCAGCAACTCGCTCGATCAGCCACCGCCGGTGGGCGCAGCGCTGATCCGGCTCGATCGCGTCGACATCGAGCAATCGGGCATTGCGACTGCGCAGGATTTCCTACGCACTCTGCCGCAGGTGTTTGGCGGTGGGCCGAGTGAGGACACTCAGATTGGGCGCGAAGCCGTGACCAACTCAACCAAAGGTTCAGGGGTCAATCTGCGCGGGCTCGATGCTGGCGCGACGCTGGTATTGATCAATGGGCAAAGAACGGCGCCCAGCGGCACAGAAGGACTGTTCGCGGATATCTCGGGGATTCCACTCAGTGCGATCGACCACATCGACGTGCTCCCTGACGGCGCGTCGGCACAGTACGGCGCGGATGCCATCGGCGGAATCGTCAATTTCGTGCTGCGCAGCAACTTCACCGGCGCACAGACTGAGCTAAGAGACGGAGATTTCAACGACAACCCGCTCGGCGGGCGAACCGTAAGTCAATTGTTTGGCGGCCACTTCGGCTCGACCACGGCCATGGTGGGATTCGAGCTTTACGACCGGGGCGCCTTGCCGGCCAGCGACCGATTGCAGGCGACCAACAATCTCACCAATCTTGGCGGTACCAACTTCGACAAGCAGTATGGCAATCCGGGCACGATCCACGCCGGTGGGCAAACATTTGCGATTCCCAGTGGCGGCATCAGCCCGTCGGTGCCTCCACAGCTGACCCCAAACACACAGAATCTGTACGACGAGTGGGATGGCGCGGACGTGCTGCTCGACGAGAAGCGTTGGAGCACATTCGGCACGCTGCGCAGCGAGGTGACTGATGACCTGGAGCTGTCTGGTGATTCACTGTTCACGCGGCGCCAGATGTCCGGGCTGCCGTCCGCTGGCGACGCTTTGCCCATGGCGATTTCCCCGGGCAACCCGTTCTACTTCAACCCAACGGGCGGCTCCGGGACTGTCTTGGTCGAGGCCGGGACCCAAGCCTACTTCGGATCTCCGTATGCGCAATACTCGGTCGACACCGGTAACGTCGGCATGGGACTCGCCTGGAGGGCAAGCGATTCCTGGAGTGTGAACGTTCACGGCGGCTACACCTTCGAAAACGAGTATGCGGCGCAGCAGGGGCTCTTCGATCCTCAGGCTTTAGCAGCCGCGCTCGCGGACCGGAATTCCGGCACCGCACTGAATCCTTTCGTCGGCAGTGCAGGCAACAACCCGGCAACGCTCGCCGCGATCGCGCGCACCAACTTCGCCAACTCACGGTCTAGTCTGAAAATCATTGGACTCAATGCCGGTGGGGCTCTCTTCAGGGCATCGGGTGGGAACGCCCTCCTGAGTCTGGGCGTGGAATATCGCGATCAGGACGTCGCAACAGCGTTGTGGGCAGCGGCTCCGAA
>DATNEN010000055.1:0-28266 GCA_035552975.1 Steroidobacteraceae bacterium | reverse complement strand
GGTTCCTGTCTCCCGAGAAGCACGCTCAGTTCAACGACATTGTGCTGGGCGGCATCCTCAAAACGAAGGGAATGGAGAGCTTCAAGGACCGGCTGTCGCAAACTCAGGTGGATGACATCCACGCGTATGTGATCTTCCGCGGTCAGGAGGACTATCAGCCTGACTTCATGCACCCGCGGCGGCCGGCCGGCGCGCCTGCGGGGACTCCGGCACCGGCGCCGCCTCAACAGCGCTGAGGGCGCGTTTGGGGGCGGGGAGATCCGCCGACGAACAGGTTGCAGCTCCTTTACCTCGTTGATTCAGCCGCACCTTGAATCACGCTGTCATCCGGCAAAGCCAGGAAGGAGCCCGCCACGCTCTCGACAGGCACGCGCAGATTCAGCGGCGGCTCGTTCGGACATGACTCGTCCGCTTGTCCGAGCCACTCATGGCCGCCTCCTCCGCTGAAAGTCGTCGGCCGCGGCAGCAGGTGGAAAATCACGACGCGGGTGGCGGTCGCGCCGGCGCCTTGGTCGTACCGTGCGAGCAGCTGCCGCGCCGGACCGCGATAGCACAGCCGGTAGACTTGCGATTGGATGGCCACCTTGCGTCCATCTGCGAGCACGGCCTGCGACTGGTCCTGAGCCTTGACATGCGCGACCGTGCCGTCCTTGAAGGTGACCTGCCCCGTGCCGAGCGCCGTCCTGTCCCGGTCGACCACCTGCGTGCCGAACATCGTGAGCAGCTCCCGTCGCTTCCCGGGCGCCTACGTTGCAGATGAAAACCATTACCCACTACCACGGATGCAGGGGGCTCCGACCGGGACGAGGCGTTGACGCAACGTGAAGAGAACCTCGGTAGGGTTTTCGAAGCCAGGAGATTCACAGGCTGAAGCCGTGAAGCCCTGCCGTGTGCCCGGTGGCCCAATGCGATCAGGAACCGGCCGACACGATGCTACGGGCCGGTGCGCGAGCCACGTTCCTCTCAGAGGTAATGTCCCGAATCGAGGGATTCATGCAAAAACGGACGGAGACGTTCAGTGGAAAGGCGTCGCCTGCATGGCGGAGCGGCTCGCGTTCCTCAGTTGCCGCGTACCTCGTCGCGGCATACTCCGACGCCGAAGCGATAAACCAGCCGCGCCCCAGCCAACTGCCGAAGGCCATCACCAGAAATGCGGTGACTGCGACAGCGATCATCCACGGTGGCGGTGCCAGCATCGCGACGCCAGCCGTCGCAACACCGGCGACATGACATCCGAAGCTGAGCTTCCACTCCCGATTATGTTTAGGTCACTCCCGCTCATGAGCTGACCCGCGGTGCGCAGCTGCGCGATCGCCGCGCACAGGCTGTGTTGGGCTCCGAAGGCTATGGCGCCCGAGAACGTGGAGCCGTAATCGGGCTTTCGACGCTTGCGCGCCCGATGGCTCGCTACAGAGCCCCGTACAACGCCTGAATCAGCCGCGCAGCGCGCGGCCCATTAGTCCCCACCGAGTGCATTTTGTTGCAGCTGAACGAAAAGGCGATGTGCGCATCGGGGTCGGCGAAGCCGATGGAACCGCCGAGGCCGTGATGGCCGAAGGAGCGCTTGTTGGGACCCATGAACACCGCCTCGGGCGTGTTCAGCAGCACGCCGAGCGCCTGGTGATACGGGCGCTGCTGCATGATCTCCGTCTGGTTGTGCTGCTCCACGATCATCGCTTCGATCGAAGCTCGTGAGCACAGCCGCACACCATCCACCTCGCCGCCGCAGGCGTAGGCTGAATAAATGCGCGCGACCGCACGGGCATTGCCGTGCCCGTTGCCGCTGGCGATTTCGGACTCGCGCCACGGCCGGGAGTTCATCGTCTCGGCCCACGTCATGTTGGGGTTCTGGACAAAAGCTTTGCCGAGGATGTTGTCCTTGTCCACCTCGCGAGCTGCGAGCAGCTTGGCGCTCATGTTGGGAATGAGCTCGGCGCAGCGCTTCTGATCCGTCTCGGACAGGTTGCCGATCTGGAAATCCGCCCCCAGGGGTCCGGCAATCTCGGCGCGCAGAAACTGACCGACGGTCTTGCCGGTGACGCGCAGCATGATCTCCCCCAGGAGAAAGCCCTGGGTATGAATGTGATAGGCGGCCTGCGTTCCGGGCTCCCACAACGGCGCCTGTGCCTCGAGGGCCTTCACGTGAGCGACGCGGTCGAAAATGGCGCCGGGGTACAGCGGGTCGGTGAGGACCGGAAGCGCGGCGCGGTGATCGAGGATGTAGCGGACCGGGAGGTTCGCTTTGCCGTTGGCGGCAAATTCAGGCCAGTAGCGCGCGACCGGCGCGTTCACATCGACGAGTCCGCGGTCCACCAGCATGTTGAACGCGAGCCCGGTGATGCCCTTGGAGACGGACATCATGCAAACGACGGTGTCGCGCTGCCATTCGCTGCCGCGCGCGTTGTTCTTCCAGCCGCCCCACAGATCGACCACCGTTTGGCCGCCGATGCTGATGCAGACCGCGGAGCCCACTTCGTCCTCGCTGCGGTAGTTCTCGCGGAAGGCTTCCGCTACGGCTGCGAATTTCGGGTCATAGCTGCCATTCAACGGGACGGAGGTGCCGCCCGCGGGCAGGGTCTCGTTCAGTCGGATCATGAGTGCGGTTGAGCGCCTTGCTTGCGATAGGCCGCGGGTGCGGCGCGAAATCGTAACCGAAAGCGGCGGGCAAAGTGGCTCGGGTCGGTGAACCCGCAGCGTGTGGCGATTTCGCCTACCGGCACGTGGTCGAAACGGCGGTCCTGCAGCATCTGCCGGGCGCGATCCAGGCGTACGCCCATGAGCTCGGCGCCGAAGGTCGTACCCTGCTTCGCGAACAGAAAATGCAAATGGCGCTTACCGATGCCGTGCTCGGCGGCCACCGCCGCCGGGCTCAGATCGACCTCGAAGTACCGCTCGCGCAGCGTGGCCCGCAAACGCTCGAGCATGCCGGGGCGCGGCATCCCCTCCCCTTGGCGCGCGCCGACGGCCAGCACCAGCAGGGAGGCGATCTGGTCGGCGACTACATCGCCCGGGAGCACCAGATCCTCGGTCTTCGTCGGCTCCAGGCAGGAGAGCGCACGCGCCAGCGCTGCACCCCAGGACTGCCGGGGAAGCCGGCGTGCCACCTGCATCTGCGGCAGAGGCAGCCAGCGGCTCAGCCAGGGCTGGGGGAACCCGACCGACAGGCACACCGTGCGGCCCGAGCAGGACAGCTCATAGGGCTCCTCGCTGTCGATGAGCACGCAGTCGCCGGCCTGGATGCGGCACTCCCGTCCATACTGCTGCAGCTCGAACTCACCGGCCCGCAGCTGCAGCAGGCGAACCGAGGGCGCATGGCTGCGCGCGATGGCCGCATCGGTCCGGCGCATCCACTGCTCGGAGGCGTCCACCAGATTGATGACGGCCGGTCCGAGGCGGCTCTGCTGCAGGGTCGCCGCGAAGCGCTCCGGCGCGGCCGCCTCGATCTCCAGCTCCAGCAGCGCCTGGCCGACCGTGTCCACCCAGTAGGCCAAGGCTTGGCGTCGCTCGATGTCCTGGGTCGACCAGCTGCGCATGGGTGGGCGGGGGCTCCTAGCGGTAAGTGTTGTTGGAGGTGTGGTCGCCGCCCATCCAGCGTTTGAGGTCCGCATGCGCGTTCGCCAGGCGCGTCGCGTTGATCTCCTTCACCTTCGGGTGATCCAGGGTGAACTCCAGGATCAGGCCGTTCGGATCGGTGACGTAGACCGAGCGGCAATAGCCGTGCTCGAGCACGTACATGCGCGGCTCCTTGTAGCCCGCAGCGATGAGCCGCTGCTCGATCCCCTGTTGCGTCTCCTTGTCGACGTTCAGGGCGATGTGATGGAACGGAGACTCCGGCATGCGGGGGCCGAACAGCTCCTCGTCCTCTTTGTTGGCGAACTTGAAGAACGCCAGCGCCCCGCCGTCCCCGAGCTGGAAGAACAGGTGGCAGTACACGCGCTCGGCGCCGAAGAGCTCGTCCACCTCGCACCAGGTCGCCACCAGCGGCAGCCCGATCAGCTCCTCATAGAACTTGCGCGTCCCCTCCAGGTCCCGCGTCACGTACGCGGTGTGGTGCAACCTGGACGGGAGCTTTGCTGGAGTGGCCATTACGTATCCTCCAAATAGCCCTCTTGGGGCTAGAAGTGGTAGTCGAAATCCACCCCATAGGTCCGCGGCTGCGCACGCCACAGGAAGCCACCCGGGGAGAATTCGGCATTGTAGAGCTTGTTGGTGAGATTCTTGGACCACGCTGCGACCGACCATTTCCCTGCCTGCTGCAGCCCAAGGCGCAGGTTCACCAGGGAGACGGGGTCGCGCGAGGTATCGTTCTGCGGGTCCCACCAGGTACGGCCGATATTCTGGAAGTCCACCCGGATGGTCGCATCCAGACCCGAGGGGAGCGGCTCGCGGTACTGCGCACCGATGTTGGTGGTCGTCCGGGACACCAGCGGGGCCTGGTTGCCGACGTCCGCGTTCGAGGCGGCGACGGCCGCCGGATCCGCCCGATTGATGTTCTCCAGCCGATCGATGTGGCTATCGGTGTAACCGAAGTTCGCGTACAGGTCGATGCGGTCGGTCGGCTTGGCGCTGAGCTGGAACTCCACTCCCTTGTAGGTCGCATCCAGATTGCCGAGGTTCTGCGTCGAGTTCGCGGCCAGGAAGACGAAGAAATAGCCGTTGGTCGACTTGGTGCGGTACAGGCTCAACCCCGCATTCAGGCGGCGATCGAGGAATTCGCCCTTCACGCCGACTTCGAAGGTGTCGGCCACTTCCGCATTGAAGAGGTCGCTCACTCCATAGATCTGGTTGGCGAGCGCCACCGTGCCTACGCCGGTCTGATTGAAGCCGCCGCTGCGGAAGCCGCGACTCCATCCCCCGTACAGAGTGATGTCATCGGTGGGCATGTAGCGCAGTGTCGCCTTGGGCTGTACCTCATCGAAGGTGTGCTTGCGCACCTGCCCGGTGACTGCGGTCGGATCCAGCAGCGCCGCCAGAAAGGCCGGCGGCGTGTCGGTCGTGTTCTGGCGCGAGTCCTGGTCGTAGCGGACCGCCCCATCCAGCTCCCACTGCTTGGTAAAGTCGTAGGTCGCGTTGGCGAACAGCGCCCAGGCATGGTTGCTCTGGGTGTCGGCCAGGAACGTGGCGCTGGGGTTGTTTCCCGTGAGCCGCGGCTGCTGATAGACCGGAAACACGCCATCGCCGTTGTCCACCATGTTGCCGGTGGAGATGAAGCGGTGCGTGTGCACGTAGTAGGCGCCGGCAATCCACGAGAAGCCGCCCATCGTCGGGGAGGTGAAGCGCAGCTCCTGGCTCTCGGACTGGTTGTCGATGTACTGGCTCTGGTTCAGATCCTTGAACGCCGGCGGCAGGAAGGCGAATACCGCGGTGTTGGTCGGACGGAAGTCGTAGGCATCCCCGGTATCGATCTCCCGCGTGCGGTTCCAGTTGGTGACCGAGGTGAGCGTTCCGTGGCCGGTATCGAAGTCGAACTTGTAGACCGCATCCCAGATGTCGCGATTGTCCTCGCCCGGGTTGTTCACCTGGATCGGGGAGGTCACATCGTTGGCATTCGGCGGCGTACTGAACGAGCTGAACGGATTCGCCTCGTCGGAACGCGGGATCACGAAGTAATAGGCGTGCGTCTCGACCCGATCGGCAAACAGGCGGAAATCCCCGGTGACGGCGTCACTGGGCTTCCATATCAGGCGCAGGCGGGCCGAGTAGTCGCGATACGGATCGGCCTTCTGGTGCAGGTAGTCGTTCTCCAGATAACCATCCGTGTTGTAGAAATTCACCGACGCACGGTACTTGACGGTGCCGGAGTCTCCCAGCGGGCCGCTGACGACGCCCTGCACACGCTCCGCGACGCCGTTGCCGATACTCACCCGGGTCTCGCCCTCGAACTTATCGGAAGGGTCCTTGGTACGGATGATGATCGCGCCGCCGATGGCGTCGCGGCCGTACAAAGCGCCCTGCGGCCCCTTGAGCACTTCGATCTGGCGGATGTCGAACAGCTCCTGGTCGAACTCGTACGGGTTGCTCTCCAGTACCCCGTCCACCAGCACCGCGACGGAAGGCTCGCTGTTGCGGGCTTGCGAGATACCGCGCACCGTGATGAACGAGTTGCCGGCGTTCTGGGTCTCCACCAGCGTCATGTTCGGGATCATCGCGACGAAGTCGCGGGTGCTCTGGATGCCCGCTGCCTGGATCGTCTGATCCGTGATGACGTTCATCGTGATCGGAACGTCCTTGAAGGACTCTTCGCGCTTGCGGGCGGTGACGACGACCTCTTCCAGGTCGGCCGTCTGCGCAAGCACCGGCAAGGCCGCCACGGCGGCCCCGACTCCCATCATGGCGATGGCGACCCACTTCCTCTTCGTTGTGTCCACATGACCCCCTTCTGTGGTGACTTGAAAGTCAATGGAAGACTCAGGACTGCAGCTTTTTGGCGAACCTCATGCGTGCAATCCGTGCACCCGCGACCATGGATTGAAGCTTGCCGAAGGCGACATCGCGCGCCAGGTATTTCATTCCGCAATCGGGAGCGACGATGATGTCTTCGGCTGCGACGTGCGGCAGAGCGCGTTCGATGCGCGCTGCGACTTTCTCCGGCGTCTCCACCTCGGGGCTGGAGAGGTCGATCACCCCAAGGATGATCTTCTTGCCGGAAAGGTTGGTGAGCACCGAGCAGTCCAGATTGGACTGGGCGGTCTCGATGGAGATCTGGCGGCAGGAGCACTGCGCCAGCTCGCTCAGGAATGAGTAGCCGCTCGGGCGCGCGTGAATGATCGCGGCGTAACCGAAGCAGATGTGAACGGCGGTATTGCCGGTAACGCCCTCCAGCGCGCGGTTCAGGACTTCCAGTCCGAAGGCGCGCGCCTCTTCGGGGCGCGCCTGCATGTACGGCTCGTCGATCTGCACGACATCGGCGCCGGCGCGGAACAGGTCCTTGATCTCGGCATTGACCGCCGTTGCGTAATCCAGCGCGGCCAGCCGACGCTCGCCACCGTAGTGGTCGATCTGCGCCTGCTGGGCCATCGTGAAAGGTCCGGGCACCGTCACCTTCACGCGCCGGTCGGTGTTGGCCAGGAGAAACTCCAGGTCGCGGACCCCGACCGAGTGCTTGCGCCGGATGTTGCCGATGACGCGCGGCACCGGGTTGGGATGCCCGCTGCGATCAAGCGCCGTGCCGGGATTGTCCAGATCGACTCCCTCGAGTGCGTTGGCGAACAGATTCGAGTAGCTCTCGCGGCGCACCTCGCCGTCGGAGATGATGTCCAGGCCGGCATCCTCCTGGGCCTTGATCGCCACGATCGTGGCATCGTCCTGGGCCTGCTGCAGCAACGGCTGCGGCACTCGCCACAGCTCCAGAACGCGCACGCGCGGCGGGAAGCGGCCCGCCAGGCGTTGCCGATCGATGAGCCAGTCCGGTTGTGGATAGCTGCCCACCAGCGTGGTCGGAAACAACATTCTTGAAACCTCTTTCTCTAACGGGCGGCGGAAGCTTTTGCCTGCGCCGGCGCGGCACTGCCGGGCAACTCGGGCCAGCGCTCCCCGGCTGCCAGAGCCTTGCGAATCTCAGCACCATGCTCGTTCAGCAGCGGCGCTGCCCGGACGCTCGCCGCACGCGCGCCTGCAAACTGCACCGGGGGCCTGACGGACTGCGCGCCGCCATGCGGCGTGACCACGGGCACGATCAGGCCCAGGTGCTGCACCTGCGGGTCCTCGATGACATCCTCGATGGACTGCACCGGAGCGAAGGGCACATCGTTACGCCCCAGCCGCTCGGCCCAGACGCTCAGCGGTTGGCGTGAGAAGCGCGCATCCAGCTGTGCGCCGAGAACCTCGTAGTTCTCGATTCGCTTCAGGCGCGTGCTGAAGCGCGGATCGCTGGCCAGCTCGGGCGCTTCGAGCGCCCCGACCAGGCCGTTCCAGAACTTCTCCAGCGAAGACAGGTGCAACGCGACCAGGCGGCCGTCGGCGGTCCGCAGGATGTAGGCCTGAGCCAGGCGCGGGCGGTCCTTGGAGGTGGGATTGGTCCCGAGGGCGAAGTAGGCCGCGAACGGCTCGACGGCAAAGTGGGACATGGCCTCGAGCATCGACACCTCGACCAGACTGCCGCGACCGGTGCGGCCGCGCTGCACGAGCGCGCCGAGGGTACCGTACGCCGCATAGATGCCGGTGATCGCATCGGCGAGCGCCGGCCCGAGAAAGCGCGGCTGTGCCGCATCGACCACCACGCTCAGAAAACCGCTGAGGGCCTGAGCGACGGAATCGTAGCTGGGGCGATCGACGTACGGGCCGCTGCTGCCGAAGCCGCTGATGGAGCAGTAGACCAGGCGCTCGTTCATCCCCTGCAGCCGAGCCGCGCCGGCGCCGAGCCGATCGGCGGTACCGGGACGGAAGTTCTGGATGAAAACGTCCGCCTGGGTGGCGAGCGTATCGAACAGCGCGCGGTCGGCGGCGCTCTTCAGATCCAGCGCCAGACTGCGCTTGTTGCGGTTGTACGCCTGGAAGTGCGGAGAGTACTGGCCACCCTGATAGGCGCGGTACGGATCTCCCTCCGGGCTCTCGATCTTGATGACATCCGCACCCAGGTCCGCCAGCATCATGCCGGCACAGGGCCCGGTGATGAAGGTGCCCTGCTCCACGATCCGAATTCCGCTCAACACGCCCGCCAACGATTGCATGCTCTTCGCCTTGAAGTCTGTCTACTCTTTGCTGGGATTGAATCCGGCCGGGGACTCGCCGTCATAGTCGATCGCTGCGCCTGCGGCATGCGACAGCACGAACCCGATGGGCCGCTCCTGCTCCTCCAGCAAGTGCGCCACGAGACTCGCCGCGCGCGCCAGAATGGGAATGCCCTTCAGGGCGGCCACCGGATAGCCGACGTCCAGCAGCACCGCGGGTATGCCCCCCGAGACGTTGAGGGTCAGCGGCTTGCCGACCAGGGTCGGCAGCAGCTTCTCCGTCAGCCGTGCGATTTCGATGTGCCGTCCCGCGCAGCCCGCGTTCGTCGCAATCTCGATCAGCCGCGTCGCACGCGGATCGGCCTGCTTGTGCAGCGGATGCCCGTATCCGGGAATCGCGCGACGCTCCGCTCGATATGCTTTCACGACTGCGGTGACTGCGTCCTCGAGAGAGGCTCCGCCGTCAGCCTGACGCGCGATCTCCGCATAGAAGCGGCCGGCCGCCTCGGCCGAGCCCAGCACGACGGACCCGCATCCGAGGATGCCCGCTGCTACCGCCCCCTGCAGTGCCTCGGGCGCGGCGGCAAGGGTCATGCGACTCGCCTGCACACTGGGCACCAGGCCGTGCTCGGCGATCGCGACCAGGGTCGAATCCAGTATCAGTCGCTGCGTCGGCGAGGGGAGCGAGCCGGTCAGCAGCAGCCAGAAGTGATCGGTGAAACTGATCTTCCCCATCAGGTCGGTGACGAGATTCCGCCCCCGCACCACGATGGTCTGCGCATTCGAGGCGCTGATGGCCGTCGTGCGGTGCTGTTGCGAGCCGATCTTCAAGGTACCGACGCCTCCATCGCATTCTTTCGCATAGCGAATTATTATTCGTTGCCCGAAGGCATCGTGAACTGCACGGCCACGCCCGTCAAGGCACACCCGCGGCCGGGATAGCGGCCGCGTTCCCGGGGGCGATTTCGGACTATCGACACAGGGCTGTTGCCATGCTGAAAAGAAGAGAGCCGGCGCCACGGCGCGAGGCGATGGGGGGACTGGCCAAGGGGTTGGCGGTCATCCGGGCCTTTTCCAGCGAGCACGCCACGCTGACGCTGACGGAGGTGGCGCGCAGCGCCGCGATGCCCGCGGCGACTGCGCGACGTTGCCTGCTGACCCTCGAAGAGCTCGGTTACGTCACGCGCAACGGGCGCAACTTCCTGCTCCGGCCCAAAGTCCTGGAGCTGGGCGCCGCCTACCTCGAATCGATGAACATCGAGCGTCTCACCAAGACGCGCCTGGAGGAGCTGGCGCGCGTCACGTCCGATTCCGCTGCCATGTGCGTGTTGGACGGCACACAGATCGTGTACGTAGCGCGCGCGTCGGTGCGCACGCTGCTGCGCCTCGAGGCGCACGTGGGCAGCCGCTTTCCCGCTCATGCGACCTCCACCGGTCGCGTACTGCTCGCCGGACTCGCTCTCGAGCGGGTGAGCCGCTACTTCGAGACCGCCCGCCTCGAAGCCTTCACGGATCGCACCGTCGTGGATCCGGAAAAGCTGCGCAAGCTCGTCGATGACTGCCGCCGCGTGGGCTACTCCGCTGTCGAGGATGAGCTCGCCTACGGAGTGGTCGCGCTCGCCGTTCCGGTGTTGGATCAGCACGGGCGGGTGGTGGCTGCGCTCAATACTTCCAGTCATTCGCGCCGCATCTCCAAAGCCAAGCTGGTGCGCGAGCGGCTCGCCATGCTGCAGCAGGTGAGCCGTGAGATCTCGGGGGACCTGGCGGGCGTTCCCGGACTCGCACTCAGCGCCGGCGACTGAGCGTTCCCGCGCACTGCCTCGTGCGCGTTCCCGCATGCTGGTCTCGTCCGGCGTGGCTGCAGGCTTGCCTTGACGGGCGTTAGCTCGTAGCCTGTTTGCGAACTTATTTTCGGTATACGAAAACTCGGCTCGAGCAGGTGAACGCATCGCACTCTTCCCTGGTAGGCCCGCGTGCGGCCGATCTGCAGCTGTCGGTGCCGCAGGCGCGGCTGCGCTTGCGCGATGAGGGAAGCGGTCCGGCCGTCGTGCTCATTCACGGCTGGACGCTCGATCTGCAGATGTGGGACCCGCTGGTTCGCCTGCTGTGCGACTCCTTCCGCCTCATCCGCTTCGACCGGCGTGGCTTCGGGCTGTCCTCCGGACAACCTTCCCTCGCTCTCGACATCGCGGACGTGCGCGCCATTTGCGCTCACTTGCGGCTGCCCCGAGTGGCCCTGGTGGGCATGTCACAAGGCGCCCGCGTCGCGGCCCATCTGGCCGCCGAATCGCCCGAGCTCGTGTCGGGTGTCGTTTTCGACGGACCGCCCGCGGGAATCCTGAGCGAGGCAATGCTCCTGGAGGAGGAGATCCCGGTCGGTGAGTATCGTGAGCTGATTCGCGCGGGGAATCTCGAACAGTTTCGCAACGCCTGGAGCCAACATCCCCTGGCGCGCCTGCATACGACCCACGCGCCGACCCGAGAGCTTCTCCAGCGTATGCTGCAGCGTTATGGCGCCTCGGACCTGCGTGAGTCGGCTGCGAACCCTCCCTTGGCGCCCGTGCGCATCGAATCGATTCATCAACCGGCGCTGGTGATCTCAGGGGAGCTCGATCTGCCCAGCCGCACGCGCGCGGCCGATGCCCTGTGTGACGGACTGCCCGCATGCACGCGCGCGATCGTGCCGGGCGCCGGCCATCTGCCGAGTCTCGACAATCCCGTTCTCTACAGCGCGCTGCTGCGGCGCTTCCTGCAGCCGCTCGCGACTTAGCCCGACAGCTCACTCAAAGGCAAACCCTATGGTCAACGTCCTCGTTCTCTACTACAGCAGCTACGGCCACCTCGAGGCCATGGCGCGCGCACAAAGTGAAGGAGCCGCGAAAGTTCCGGGAGCCACCGTCACCGTCAAGCGCGTTCCGGAGCTGGTTCCCCCGGAGGTCTGCAAGGCCTCCGGCTTCAAGCTCGACCAGCCGGCGCCCATCGCCGACCCGAACGAGCTCGACCGCTACGATGCGATCCTGTTCGGAACGCCGACGCGCTTTGGGAACATGGCCGCGCAGATGCGCAACTTCCTCGACCAGACAGGGCCGCTGTGGATGCGCAACGCCCTGGTGGGGAAGGTCGGCAGCGTGTTCTGCTGCACCGCCAGCCAACACGGCGGGCAGGAGACGACCATCACCACCTTCCACATGACGCTGCTGCATCATGGCATGATCATTGTCGGTCTTCCGTACACGTTCAAGGAGCTGACCACGATGCGCGAGGTCACCGGTGGCTCGCCCTACGGCGCCAGCTCCATCACGGGCCCGTTCACGGAGATGCGCATGCCCACTGCGCTCGAGCTGGACATGTGCCGCTATCAAGGAGAGCACGTCACACGCATCGCCAGCCGCCTGGTTGCAGGTGCGCGCGCCGAAGCCTGAATTTCCACAATCGCGGCCCCGAGGGCGCACACGCTCCGGGGCGCCACACCGCGAGGTTCTTATGCGCCAAATCGAAGTTCCTGTTCTGATCTGTGGAGGGAGCCTGGTGGGAATGTCGGCTGCGCTGTTTCTGGCGCAACACGGCATCCGCGCCCTGTCGGTTGAGTATCACCGCGGCACCGCGATTCACCCGCGCGCCGCGCTCGCCAACCAGCGCACGATCGAGTTGTTCCGCACTGCGGGCCTGGAAGAGGACATCTGCCGCCGCTCGGCCGAGCAGTTCGTGCAGAACGGCGGAATCGTCGCCGTTGAGACGCTGCGTGGCGGCACCACTGATGAGTTCATCGCGGACCTGAACGAAGGTGTGCGCGACGTCAGTCCGTGCGAACGCGTGTTCCTTTCACAGAATGCCCTCGAACCGTTGTTGAAGCAGCGTGCCGTGGACCTGGGCGCGGAGTTTCGCTTCGCGACGGAGGTAGTGTCGGTTGAGCAGGACGCCTCGGGCGTGACCGCGCGCTTGCGCGATCGCGACAGCGGCGAGGAATCGATGGTCCACGCGAAATATGCGATCGCCGCCGACGGCGCCCACAGCCGCATCCGCCAGCAGCTGGGGATGAAGATGCAGGGGCATCAGACTTTCTCGCACAGCGTGACCATCTACTTTCGCGCCAACCTGAAGCCGCTGCTGTGGGACAAGACCTGGGCCGTCGTCTACGTGAATCACCCGCAGCTGCGGGGCTTCTTCCGTTTCGAGAAGCCCTTCGAAAGCGGCTTCCTCGTCGTGAACACCGCCGGTGATGCCGCCCGCCCGGTGACCGACGTCTCCACCGGATTGACGAACGAGCGCGCACTGCAATACATCCATACCGCGCTCGGCACCGACTCCATCCCCGTCACGGTAGAGAACGTGATGCACTGGAATGCACGCGCCGATGTGGCCGACAAATTCCGTTCCGGACGCGTATTCCTGGCGGGAGATTCCGCGCACGTCATGCCCCCTACGGGAGGCTTTGGAGGAAACACCGGTGTGCAGGACGCGCACAACCTCGCCTGGAAGCTCGCGATGGTACTTTCCGGCAGAGCCCCGGAGCAGCTGCTGGATACCTACGAAGTCGAGCGCGCACCGGTCGCAACGTTTACGGTCGAGCAGGCCTACACTCGCTATGTGGTGCGCACGGCCCCGGACCTGAAACCTTCCGGCATGCAGCCCTACGTCCAGGACCTGAACATCGAGTTGGGTTACGTCTATCGCTCGCCCGCGATCGTCCCGCGTCCGCAGGGCCCGGGCCACATGCACCCGCGCGACTCTCACGGCATGCCGGGCACTCGGGCGCCCCATGTGTGGTTGGATCGCGGCGGGCAGCGCCTCTCGACGCTGGATCTGTTCGGACGGAACTTCACGCTGCTCGGCGGCCCCGGGGCCCAGGAATGGGCGCGCTGTGCGAGCGCGGCGGCTGGAGAATCGAACATCGGCCTCGAAGCGGTCTGTGTCGGTACCGACGGGGTCGATGACCACGGCAGTCTGCCTGCCGCCTACGGCATCGAGCCTGGCGGGTGCGCCCTCGTTCGTCCTGACGGGTTCGTCGGCTGGCGGTCCGGGAATGGTGAGCCGGCTTCGACCCGCAAGCTGAGCTCGGTGCTGGCGCAGATCACCGGCGGCTCCGCCTGAGCAGACTCGCTCGAGTCGCCGAGAGCGCGCAGAGTGTCCGGCGGCTCTGCCGCGGAGCTCGCTCAAGCCCCCGGCGGCCTGCCAAGACTCGTTCGGGTCGTCCGGGGCTCGCTTAAGCCCCCGGCGAGCCCGCACTAGTGCGTGGCCATCGCTGCGACCGATTTGGAACGGTTGACGACGCGCGGCGCCGTCTCGCGCAGACCCAGTGCGCAGATTCCTGCGAGGACGGCGACCCCCAACATGAGCCACAACGGAGCCTGTTGGCCGTAGTGGTCCGCCGCGGCTCCGGCGAGGTAGGGAGACACTGCCCCGCCGATGAGCTCGCCGGATCCCATGCACAGGCCGAGAACCGTGGCGCGATGCTTCGGATCCACGCTCTCGGAGGGAATCGTCGCCATGAAGAGCGGGAAGATGCCGTTGAGGCCCCAGCCGATGAAGAAAAAGCACGCGAGGATCCATGCCGATCCGTTGAAGTACATCGCGCCCAGCGGAAGCACGACCCCGATGAAGGGCATGGCGATCATCAACGGACGACGGCCGATGCGATCGGAGAGCGCAGAGATCGCAAACGCCCCCACCGTCGCTGAGATGCCCAGCGTGCTCATCAGCCACGACTCGGTCTGCGGGTCGTAGCCGCGGACCTTCGTCAGGTACAGCGGCATGAAATTCCAACAGACCACCAGAAAGGAGACGAGCAAGATGCTCATCACCGTGCAGATCAGGATGTTGCGCTCCTCGAGAGCCTGCAGCAGGGTCATCTTCTCCCCGGCCGCGGCGATCGGTGCCACTGCCTCGACCCTTGGCTCGCGCAAGTAGCGCCATAGCACCACCGCCGCCACCAGTCCCGGCAAGCCGGCCAGGTAGAATGCATGGCGCCAGCCGAAGGCGGTCGCGAACCCCGTCAGCGCGAGCGGCGCGACGAATGAGCCGAGGAGGTTGGAGCCGAAATTCTGCGTGACCCCCATCGCCAGGCCCCGGTGCTCAGGCTTGACCTCGGAAGCGATGATCGCCTGGGCGATCGGCATGATCCCGCCCTCCGCGATGCCCATGAGCGCCCGCGCCGCCAGCAGCGTCACGAACGATCCGGCGAGGCCGGATAGAACGGAGCACACCGAGAAAGCCACGGTCGATAGCAACAGCACCCGCTTGCGGCTGCCCGTCCGGTCGGAAACGACGCCGATTCCGAAGGCCGCAAAGGCCCATGTCAATGACAGCACGCTGGCGAGCAGGCCCACCTGGGTGTTGCTGAGCCCGAGATCCGGCTGCACGAACGGCTGCAGGAAGCCGAGGGCGTTGCGGTCGAAGAACAGGATGCCGAAGGTGATGCTGAGGAGGGCGACCACGCCCACCTGATATCCGACCGATGATGTGCCGGCCGCGGCCCCGGAGCCGGGCCGATCGATTGTTGTACTCATGAGACTGGGCTACCCCCCGGTTGCTGCGCCGCGCAGCAAAGTTAATGCACGCGGCATGGGATTGAAAGCACGCGCTGTCGTGCCCTGGGCCAGTCGGGCGCCGCACGGGGTACGCGCGACGGGTCAGGTAATCGTAAGACCGTGGGAGTGGGCGCTGCGGCCCCGGGAACATATTGGGGGTGTTCGCACGAGGCCGCAGGCCCGTCGGCTCTGCACGTCAGAGTTGACGATGGCAACGAGTCTGACAGGGGCGCCGTGCACCGTTTCCATTTAGCGCGCGGAGTTGATCCACCGGGAGAGAACAGATTCGGGAGGCCTTCCCGACGAGAACCCCCGTTTTCAGCGAATCCCGGAGGGATCGGCGGGCATCGCGGAGCGATCGGCGGGCAGCGAAGCGGCGCCCACCGGAGCGTCGCCAATGCCGGAGGCATCGACGGGAGGGGAACCGTCGTCAATGCGCTTGACCCGAATACGCGCCTTGGTGGGGGTGGTGAAAAAGAAGTCCCCGAAGCTGCCCGGGCTGATCGTGACGGGATCGTTGACCTTCAGAGTCAGACCGCCGCGGCCATCGGTCTGCTGCCAGATCTGGCCGTTGTCCAGCTCAAAGGCATACTCGGAGTGCGGCAGGCTGACCAGCCGGACCACGGTTGCGCTCACCGGCACCGGGCGTGGCCGCTCTTTGCCCTCCTCCTTCAGCTTCTTGCGTAGTGCCGCGCCCTGCAGGCCCATATCCGGATCGGGGGCTCGAGCGGACGGGGGCGCCGCTGGCGCCGTCACCTGCGGCTGAGCGAGGGCAGCATGACCCTGCGGGTGATCTGCGGGGGAATGCGACTGGACGGCAGGCGGCGCGGCCTGTGACGGCAGGCCTTGTGCGGGCCGGACCTGTGGCGACGGCGCTGACGGCGCCACAGCGGACTGCGCCGCCGCGGCGTGGTTCGCGTGCCGCTGCGCCATCTGACGATCGAAGCAGGCCAGCCGCGCGGCATCGTCCTTTTCCGCGGCGCAGACCTCCAGAGGATCGGCTGCCGGTTGCGCGAAGGCGCCGCCGGCGCTCGCGACCAGAACGAGAAAGAGAACACCGCGTACGCGCATCATCACCCTTCAATCATGCCATGCGCGGGCGCGACTCAGGCATCTTCCTGCGCGCTGAGGGAATGCTGGCGGCGGTACTCCGTCGGCGTGACGCCATACTGCTCCCGGAACACCTTGCCGAAATTGGTGCAGCTCGCGAAGCCGTAATCGAAGGCGATGTCGCTGATCGTGCGCGCGCCGCGCGGAGCATTCGAGAGCAACCGGGCGCATTCCTCCAGGCGCCGGCGGCGGATGTATTGCGACACCGTCTCCCCGCCCCGCGAGAATATCGTGTGAACATAACGCGGCGAGGTGCGCAGCATGGCGGCAATCTTGGCCGGCGACAGGTCGCTGTCGCACAGGTTGTCCTCGATGAAGTGGATGATGCGCAACCGGAGGGACTCCAGGTGCGCCGAGCCGTCCACCGCCGGCTGCGTATGGGCGGCATAGGCACAGCCGATGAGGTTCAACAGCGCGCTGGTCAGGTTCGAAGCGACGGGCTGCAGATCCGAGCACAGGCACTGCCGCCACAGTCCGTGGGCGAAATCCGACAGCAGCTGGTTGACGCCGTTCTCGTACTGCATGTGGCGCGCCACGATCGATTCCGGGCTCGCGACCTGCCGCTGCATCAAGGCCGCCGGAACCCCGATCACCAGCACCTTGTTGGGTTCCTGGAAGACCATCTGGTAGGGCCGCGTGGCATCGAACACGGTGAAGTCGCCGGCGCTCAGGACTGCCTCGCGACCGTCCTGGCGGTTGGAGCTGGTGCCGCTTAGCTGGACCTGCAGGAAAAATACGGCCTGCCGCGTTCTCGCCACGTGCTCCCGCCCGTGGTGGACGATCGAAGGCGAGGAGGAAACCGCGCCGATGCGCAGATCCCCGATGCGTCCACGGATCAGGCTCGGAGAGAAGGTGCGGATATCGGTGGCGTCTGCAACGATCGGAGTGAAGGTGTTGCAGGTCAGGTCGTTCCAGTAGTCCAGCCGGCGGTTCGGCGCAATATCTTGCGTATCGAAACACTCAAAACCCATTCGGCCCCCCAATTCGCAGCTGCCTGCGATCCGAACGTTGTCACGCAGGCGGCTACGAATTCCGTCATGCACCGAAAAAGACCGTGCCACCTGTTGCGGCCAGCGTACATGCGCCCGCCGTCGTTGTTCGGGCGAGAATAGCGGGAACCTTTGCAAGTTTTCAAGATTTCTTGGGATTGCGCGCGGCGCGCTCCGGCCATCTGGCGGACGTGCCGTGACCGTGCGCTCAGACTGGAATTTCCCCGCCTGTGGTCACACGCTCGATGTAGCGCAAGGCGTCATAATCCCCGATGGCGCTGTGGTGCGTGCAGCGATTGTCCCAGACGAGAACCATGTGCTTGCGCCAGCGTACCCGGCACGTGTACTCGATGCGGGCACAGTGTTGGTAGAGAAACTGCAGCAGCGGAGCGCTCTCCTCCGCCGTCATGCCTTGGATGCGCTGGGTGTAGGCAGCGTGCACGAACAGACTCTGGCGGCCGCTTCCCGGATGGGTGCGTACGATCGGGTGAGTGACCTCGGCGTCGCCCTCCTCGACCTTCATCTCCTTCATCATTACCTGGCTCGGATCTGCCCCTCGTGAGCCGAACAGGCGCGCTGCGCTGTGCACGGCGCGCAGGCCTGCGAGCAGCTTCTGCATCGCGGGGGAGAGCGTCTCGTAGGCAAGCTGCAGGTTGGCGAACGCGGTATCCCCGCCAACCTGCGGCGCCTCGATGCAATGCATGGTCACCGTCGTGGGCGGCGTCGCCAGGAACGTCGAGTCGGCATGGAAGCCCTCGCCGACGTAGCGGCGCGACTCCCCCGGCTCGCGCCGCACGATCTGCACATCGGGGTAGCCGTCCACGCTGAAGATGTGCGGGATCTTCTGGAGTGTTCCGAACAGTTGCGCGAACTCCAGATGACGCTCGCGGGTGAAACCGTCCTGGTCGGGGAAGTAGATGACCAGATGGTCATACAGCGCCTGCAGGACCTCCGCACGCGCCGCTTCACTGAGCGGTTGCGACAGGTCCACTCCCCTGATTTCGGCCCCGAGCGCGCCCGTGAGGGGCGCAACCTGCAGGATGCGGTATGTGCCGCTATCGGCCACCTGACGCATCATCCGCACGGCCATTTCTCCTCGCTGCGCCGCTCCCGGCGGCAAGCCCGTCAACGCTAGTCCACCTCGGAGCAAGAAGTAAACCCGAAAGCATGCTTTGCATTGGCGGGCGGCTGCCTTGACAGTGCCCGAGCGAGGCGAGCAAGCTCGATTGGATGCAGAGCCTGCTTTCGCGCCGGTTACGCCGATGCCCTTGAGCTGCGCCCCGGCGGGACCCTCGTTCCTTGCGGAGGTCTCCGGAGTCGACTTCTCGCGCCCCATCGACGAGCCGGTGCTGCGCGAGATCGTGGCAGCCATGGACCGCTACGCGGTCTGCGTATTCCGCGCCACGGCCCTGGATGACGCAAGCCACATCGCCTTCAGCCGCCTGCTCGGCAAGCTGGAGCTGGCCCCTTCGCTGTTCGGCAAGGCGTTCAAGCGCTTCGCGCACCCGGAGCTGTTCGATGCCGGCAACCTGGATGCCGCCGGCAACATCCTCAGCGATCAGCGGCGCCGCGTGTACAACAAGGGCAACGCGCTCTGGCACACCGATTCGTCCTTCAATCCGCACCGCTCCGCCTACTCGCTCCTGCTCGCGCACGAGGTGCCCCCGACGGGCGGGGACACGCAGTTCGCGGACATGCGCGCCGCCTACGACGCATTACCCTCGGAGATGAAGGCCCGCATCGAGGATCTGGTCGCGGAGCACTGGCTGTGGCACTCGCGCATGCTCGCCGGCTACCCGGAGCCGACCGAGGAGGAGCGGCGCGCCAAGCCGCCCTCGCGCCACAAGCTCGTTCAGGTACACCCAGGCTCCGGGCGCAAGACCCTCTACCTCGCAGCGCACGCCTCGGGCATCGTCGGTTGGCCTCACGAGGAGGGTCTGAAGCTGATCACCGAGCTGATCGAGTTCGCCACGCAGCCGCGTTTCACACGCGCCGTAGCGTGGAAGCAGCGCGGCGACCTGGTGATCTGGGACAATCGCTGCACGATGCACCGTGCGACGCCCTTCGAGGACACTGTCTACCGCCGCGACATGCGACGGACGACCGTGTACGAAAATATAGCCTGAGGGCGGCGCGCGCCGCGTTCGCCGCCTCAAAGCACTCATCGTGAACGCCAAGCCAGCACCCCAGATCAGCGCTCCGGTCATCGATGTCGTGGACATCGTCGAGGGGCAGCAACTCGGCTGGTTCGTCGTGCGCCTGGTGCTGGTGTCCTCGCTCGTCATGTTCCTCGACGGCTACGATCTGAACGTCATCCCGTTCACGCGCCCGGATGTCATGAAGGCCTACCACCTGGACACCGGCATGTGGGGAACTGTGCTCACGAGCGGCGTTGGCGGCACGTTGCTCGGCAGCATCGTGTTCGGGATCCTGGGAGACCGCCTGGGCCGCCGGCGCGCGATCATCTGCGCGACCGCCGTATTCGGTCTGTTCACGCTGGTGTTTGCCGGAGCCGCGAACTACGGGCAAATGGTGATCCTGCGACTGCTCAATGGCGTGGCGCTCGGAGGCGCGGTGCCCCTGGTGTGGGCCTTGAGTGTGGAGTATGTGCCGCGTCGCTATCGAGCTACGATCGTGACCGTGATCATGATGGGCTACGGCATCGGCGTCGCGGTTGCCGGGCCCATCGCCGTCAAGCTGTTGATCCCCTCGTTCGGCTGGCAGGCGGTATTCATCTTTGGCGGCGCAGCCTCGCTGCTCGCGGCGGCCCTGTTGTATTGGCGGCTGCCTGAATCGCTGCGCTTCCTGGCTACACAGGGCCGCCGTCCCGAACAACTCGCGCGCATCGTCCGGGAGCTGGCGCCGGAGCGCACGGATCTCGAGGGCGCGACGTTCATCCTCTCCGGACAGGACCCCGCCGACGGAAGCCGGCGCGGCATCGCCGCGGTCACCCATGGGCTCGCGGCGCTGTTCCGCGGCCCCCTTCGCTGGATTACCCCCCTCGTGTGGCTCGCGTACGCAGCGAGCTCATTGAGCACCTTCTTCTTTACGAGCTGGGGTCCCGCGCTGTTCGAGAAGATGGGGCTGACTCGCAGTCAAGTGGCGTGGTGCTCGTTTTCAAACTCGATCTGCGGCGCCATCGGGGCGCTGTTGCTCATGCGGTTCACGGACCGTCTGGGGCCCATCAGCGTCGCGCTGCTGCCGGCGATCGCACTGCCGCTCCTGCTGCTCATCGCCCACGTATCGCTGAGTCCCACCACGTTCATGGGAATGATGGCCGTGCTCTACCTGTTCCTGGGCGGCAGCCACTACGGAATCATCAGCATCACCGGCACGTTCTATCCGACGACTCACCGTGCCTTGGGCACCGGCTGGGCGTCGGCCGTGGGCAAGGTCGGCTCGGTTGCCGGCCCGTGGGTGGGTACTGGGATCATGGCCGCGGTCATCGCAGCGACCATCCCCGCGAAAGAGACCTTTCTGTTTCTGGCGCTCTGCCCCAGCGTGTTCTTCCTGTGCATGCTGGGCATCGGCCTCATGGAGCGTCGCGGCGTTGTGCACGCGGCCGAGTGAGCCGCTTCGACCCGACCGGTGCAAGTCGGCCGCGATGTCGAGGCGACGCCGGCAGACTGGACCCTGATCGCCGTCGGTGGTCCGATGGCCGCCCTCAGTGACGGTCGATGTTCGAGAGAATCCGTGCGAACACGGCCATGCACATCTGCAGGTCCTTGTTGGGGATCCCCCGCAGCAGACGCTCGCGCACACCGGCCTGGATCTTGTTGATCTTCTGCATGAGGGGAGTCGCGGCCTTCGTCAGGCGGATCACTTTGGCGCGCCGATCGCCGTGGCCCGGTGCGCGGGTGATCAGTCCTTCCGATTCCAGATCCCGCAACACACGCCCCAGCGTCGGCTGCTCGACACCGATTCGGTCCGCCAGCTCGGTCTGGTTCACGGTGTCGCCGAACACAGTGATCCAGTAGAGAATCCCCCAGCGCGCCTGGCTCTGGCCCACCGCCCGCAGCTCCTCGTTCATCAGGTTGCGCCAACGGCGCGCCACGAACGTCAGGCCCTGGGAGAAGGGATAGTTCATGTCCTCGGGCATGCCCGCCTCAGGGCCCTCCCGGCGGCGCAGAAACAGCTCGCCGCTTTCGGATACTTCCGGCATCCAGCGCTCTTCCTCCTTGCGTCGCTTGGATCTGTTCGGGGAGCGAGAGACCCGGGTGCGCGTGCCGCTGTTGGGCGGCGTTGGCGAGGGCGCGTTCGACTTGTTGATCCGCATGGGTCATTTTAGTCATTTTTTTCGCACCTGCTGCGTTCCACTCCTATCGAGCTGACAGGCCCGCGCAGGAGCCGCATGCCGCAGCGATAGATTCCACCTGTACTTTTTTCGAGCGCACCGCTCGAGCCCCATCCACGCGCGCCGCGCATCGGGGCCGAGCGAGTGCGCATCGCTGCCGCCCGCTGGGGTGGCGGCCTCGAACCGTCGCTCGCCAGCCTCAGACTTGGCGAAACGGCCGCGCTGCCCGCGGCCGAGCCGGCGGACTCGGGACTGCGCCTGAAGCGACCGTGGGGCAAAAGCAACGGCGGGGCGCGAACGGGGTCGCGGGCCGCAACTCCTTGCAGGGCTCTGGGAGCGCTCCCAGCCAGGGTGGCCAAACGGGCCCATTCTCGAGCTCAACGAGGCCCTTGAGTCCCTTAGCATGGGTCTAAGGGCGCCTAAGACGGAGGTCACGACCGTGAGTCGGTCACCTGCCTGGGATCAGGGATCGTGCGCTTGTAATGGATGGTGACTTCCCTCCGAGTGGAAATGTCGCGCGCGCGCACTGGCAGGATTGGGACAGGGCGCACCCTCCTCACGGGGGGTGCTGCGGCGTATTCATAGCACGCCGAGGAGGAGCAAATGTTGCCGCCACGCAACATCGTCGGCGCTCTCCTCGGCCCGTCGGCAACCAGGGTGGCCAGGGGGAACCATGTCCGTTAAACAGTCTGATCAAGTGTCGTATTCCATTCGCACCGCGGTAGCGGTCGCACTCGGCACAGTCGCAATGATGGCCTCGGCACCCAGGGTGCTGGCGGCCGATGCCGCCGCCGGCCCGACCGGGGGCGCCGCGACCTCCGCTGCACCCGTCCTCGAAGAGGTGACGGTCACCGGCTCGCGCATCCGCCGCAAGGACCTGGAGTCCAGCAGCCCCCTTGTCACCATCGACTCAGCGCAGATCGAGCAGAGGGCCGGACTCAATCTGGAGTCTTACCTCAATACTCTGCCGAACTACAACCCGGCACAGACGCCGGTGACCACGAACTTCGACGTGCAGCCCTCGGCGGTCAACACGGTCGGTATCTCCACGATCTCGCTGCGCGGCCTCGGTCCGAACCGCAGCCTGGTGCTGATCGACGGCCATCGCACGACGCCCATCAATGCCTTGATGGTGACGGACATCAACACCATCCCGGCGGCGATGATCGACCGCATCGAGATCATCACAGGCGGCGCCTCCACGGCATACGGCGCCGACGCCATCTCGGGCGTCACCAACTTCATCCTGAAGAAGAACATTCAGGGTGTGATCGTCGACGCCCAGGACAGCATCACTCAGGCCGGTGACGGCAACGAGCTGGATGTCAACGCGATCATGGGAACGTCGGTTGCCGATGGCAAGGGCAACATGATCATGGGCGTGGAGTACTACAATCGCCAGATCGCAACGCAGAGAAATCGCGACTTCTACACGAGCGCGTGGACCGATCCCAACGCGCCGCAGGCCCCGCCGACCGGGGGCACGGGACTGGGTTCCAACGCCTTCTTCATCCAGAACAGTGGCTACGCTCCCGGGCTCTTCGACTCGCCGAGCCCTGCCGCGCTGCAGGCGCTCTGGCCCAAGCGTACCGTCAACCCCGTCACGGGCGCCGGAGTGTGCGGCGTCAGCGGTTGCATACTGAACAACTTCTACTTCAACTCGAACGGTACGATGTGGACCAACAACGGCGCTGCCTCGACCGGCAATTACGCCGGGGCCACCGACGGAACCGGGGGCTTCGCGCTGCAGAACGTGTACGACTCCACGATGGCGAACCCCGGAACCACGACGCCGCCGAACCTGATCCAGAACGTCAAGTGGAACAACCCGCTCGCCACGGTCAGTGAGCCGCAGACGCGCTATTCGTTCTTCGCGAACGGGACGTACGACCTCACGGACAAGATCCAGATCTACACTAACGCCCGCTACGCCCAGAGCAAGACCTACACCCTGCTGCCCACGGGGACCAGCGGCATCTTCGGCTGGGAAGCCACGGTCCCGTTCAATGCAGCGACCGACAGCCCCATCGATCCCACGCAGGTCAACAACGCGACCACGACTGCCCAGTTGCAGACCATCGCAGCGGCCTTTGCCTCGGGCAACCCGGGCACCTTTGCGAACACGGGCTTCAAAGGCCCGGGCGCTGCGGGCACACAGCACCCGGTGCCCTGGCAGATGGCCTTGCTGCTGTTGAGCCGCGGCGCCGCGAACGGCGTGCCGGGATTCCCGGGCGCCACGTCAGCCTTCACCGGCGGCCCCGTTACCTGCAGCCCGTACATCGCCGCCAGCCTGTGCTCGCAGGCGCCGACGAGCTGGATCCTGAACTACCTGCCCAACTACAGCGCGCCGCAGCGCTCGACGTTGGACCAATCCGATGTGTGGCAGATCGAGACCGGGATCAAATTCCCCGTGTTCGCCGACTGGACGGGCGATCTCTACTACTCCCGCGGCGAGTCGACCAACTACGAGAACGGCATCGGCAACGACTCCCTGCAACGCTTCCGCGCGGTGATCGATTCTCCCGGGTACGGCGCCGGCCAGAACTTCCAGGGCAACGCCAACGGCGCGAGCACTAACTTCGGCACCTCCGTGCCCAGCCATTGCACCAGCGGGTTCTACAACACGATCTTCTCAGGCGATCAGGCAGCTTCGGCCGATTGCATGACCGCCATCGCCGCTCCGCTGCAGACCTTGACTGCCATGCAGCAGGACATCGTGGAAGCGAACTTCCAGGGCACGCTGTTCAAGCTGCCGGCCGGCGATGTGAGCGCCGCCGTGGGTTATCAGTACCGCCGTGATGCCGGGCTGTTCACGCCGGACAACATGCAATCGACCTATTCCTTCCTGGATCAGACGATCGGTCTGTATCCGCTGGGAACCCTGAACAACGAGATCGCCAGCCGGGACGGCTACGCCGAGCTGTTCGTGCCTGTCGTGTCCGACCTGCCGTTCCTGCAGAAGCTCAGCCTGGACGTCGGTGGCCGATACTCCTCGTTCACCAACAACATTCCCAATGCCACGACGTTCAAAGTCAATCTGGACGCCCAGATCACCAAGCAGTTGCGCATCCGCGGTGGCTTCAACCGCGCCACGCGTGCACCCAACCTTGGCGAGCTGTACCTCGGTGAGCAGGAGTACTTTGGCGGTGGCGCCGCGTACGGCGATCCGTGCTCGGTCCGCTCCCCGGCGTCCTTTGGCGCCGGCGGCGCAGCCAAGGATTTCAGCACAGTGGGTGGCGATCCGGTGAATGGTGCAGCGACCAAGCTCGCTCCCGGACAGAGCGCCGCGGGCGCGGCGAGCGCCTACCTCATCTGCCAGGCGATGATGGGCAACGCCGGCGCCGCGTACTACTACGGCCCCAACAGCAATCAGGGCTCGAACGCGGCCCCCGCGGCGTTTGCCTGGCTCAACGAGGGGGGCAACCCGACGCTCAGATCCGAAACCGCCAACACCTGGACGGCGGGCATCGTGTTCAGCAACCTGGGGGACAGCCCCTGGATCTCGGGCCTGTCAGGGTCTCTCGACTGGTGGCAGATCGACGTGCAACACGCCATCGAGCTCGACTCACCCGACTACGCCAACTACCTGTGCTTCGGGACGGTGCAGGTGAGCAGCGCTGCGGGAGCGGCAGCGCAGGCCCAGTCGGCAGCCTGCCAGAACGTGGCCCGCAACCAGGTCACCGGTGGCGGGACCACGACACTCCTCACGTACACGAACCAGGCGACGATCGGCATCGCCGGCGTGGACTTCCAGCTCAACTGGTTCGCCCAGTTCGCGGACCTCGGACTGAAGCTCCCGGGCGGCCTGTCGTTCAACTCGCAGGATACCTTCCTGCAGTACTTCAAGACCAAGACATCACCCACGGCGTTCGACGTAGACACCAACTGGAAGGACTCCCTCGGCCCGACCCTGTCAGGCACGAACGCGGGCGCGTACGGCTACCGGCTGAACGCGTCGATCGGCTATGTCCTGCCCTCGTTCACGTTCAACCTGCGCTGGCGCTTCCTGCCGTCGGTCAACTCGGCCGCGCATGCTACCCAGCAGGCAATCATCGCCAACAACAATTCAGTCGCGGGCGGCGGGGCCGGCACTCTCCTGGGCTACATCCCGAACACGGATATCGCCACGCCTCACTGGCAGGCCGTCGACATGTCCTTCACCTGGAACCTGAACAAGGTGCTGGAGTTCCGCGGAGGTATCAACAACCTGTTCAACAAGGAGCCTGCCATCGCGGGGGCGGCGTCGAACTTCCCGGTGGGCACGAACCTGGCCGCAGTCTGCGGCGGCGCCCCGGGTTGCCAGAACCCGACCCAGTACTCCCAGCCAGTCGATGGTGCCGGAAACACCATGCCCGGCTTCTACGACGTGTACGGCCGGACGTTCTTCCTCGGGATGAAAGCCCGGTTCTAAGAACGGTTGACTCGAAACTGAAGCGGCGGGCCTGTGCGGCCCGCCGCTTTTTTCTTGCCCGCGGGTATTGCGACGAGCCCGCGGGCAGCCGGGCGCGAGCGGCTCCCTCGCTAGCGCATGCGCATCACGAGTATCCAGTTCTTCTGCCCCATGGAGGCAGCCCACAGGTGGTAGGAGCCCAGCGAGCCCCTCTCGATACGGACGTCGTCACCGACACGAAACAACGAGGCGATGTGGTCCGACTCCGACTGGCGCCAGACCTGGCCGTTCTCGAGCGAGATGACATACTTGCTGGCGCCCAGGGCATTCAGCGCCGTGATCCGTGAGCTGAGGGACTGGTTCTCGTTCGCAGGACGCTCCGCTTGTGGCAACTGCTCCTGGCCGAACTCCGCGGCGCGTGATCGATCCGACGCCGCTACTGCAGGTGCTCGAGGAGGGGCGCCCCTGCCAGGCGAGGCCGTGGCCGCTGGAGGGACCGCCGGAGCCGCGTGCGCTGCCTCTACGGCCGCTGGCGCGGCAGGCCGCGCAGATGCGGTCGCCGACCCCGGAGCGGGTGTAGGCGCCGTCGCAGAGATCATCGCCGCGATCTGCGCGTCATAACAGCGGACGCGCTCGGCAGGGTCCTGCAGTTTTGAGCAAGCCAGCAGGTTTTGCGGCACCGGTGCGGGGGTCGCGGCATGGCACGCGAAAGCGAAGAATGAGACCAGAGCGGCGGCGGAGAGTGCGTTCTTCATGGTGTGCTCACGTTATCGGGGAACCCACGATCCCCTTGCGAGGAAGCCGGTTTTCAAGATCGGTGCGCTCAACCGCTCCGCCTTGATTTAAAGGGGTATTTGGCGTCATTTTTCCGTATTGTGTAAAGAACCTGTGTAAAAATACGGGCGACGGCCTTGGCTCCGCACCTTACTCTTTTCTGGACACCTTCGCGTTCGGTTCTCAGAATGCGCCAACCGCGGATGGCTAGCAGTTGATTTTGGAAGGGTGGCAGAGCGGTTGAATGCACCGGTCTTGTGAATCGAGCGCTGCCGTCGGAAACGCGGTAGCGGATGGAGTCAAATTCGGCGGAGCCCCTGCGCGAAGCGAGGTAACGCCGAGCGAAGCCCGAAAGGGAACGTGTAGAGACTTGACGGCTCCCACCTACGGCCTTGGGGCTAGGGTGAAGACAAAGTCCAGACCCCGAACAGACGAGCCTTCGTCTGGTGGCGAAAGCCATAGAGGCATGGAAAACCGGCGTCCTCGCAAGAGGACCGTGGGTTCGAATCCCACCCCTTCCGCCAATGTGACCGCGGCACGAGTCGGCTAACCGAGGTCCTGAGAGCCCATCGGATTGAGCGTCTGCAGGCCGGAAAAATGCCGCACATTGTCGGTTACGATGGTGCATTGGTTGGCTTGCGCAACCGCAGCGATGATCATGTCCAACGCGCTGCGGGGCTGGCCCTCGGCGGTTCCGTCCGCCATCATCTGGGCCCATATGAGTCCTGCCTTCGCGTCGAATGGGAGTATGCGGCCCTCGAATAAGCGCGACGGACCGTCGGCCCCGGAAAACCAACTTTCCAACTCAAGGCGCTTGCCAGGAGGCTTCTCGAGAATGCCGCGCTGAATCTCGGCGAGGGTGAGCGATGCGATGAACAAATCTTCGTCCGCCTGCTCGCCGAGCCAGGCCATGAGGGCCCCGGACGGATGGGGCTTCGTCACGTTGCTGATGATGTTCGTATCCAGCAGATAACGCGTCACAGCCCCACTTCCCGCCCGACCACAACTGGTCGATGGAGCTCGAGCTCGGCACCGACCATGGGGGAGCGGCGGAGCGCGGCCACGACGCTGCCCTTGGACGCAGGCTTGCCCGCTATCCGCTGCAGGGCCTCACGGACGTCGTTCGCCTTGGCATCGTCTTCACTCATCGCTCGGGCAAGCGACCGGATCAGTTCGCGGTCGGTGCGGCGCGCGAGGACCTCGAAGCGGGTCATTCCGCGTTGGCTCAAGCGTTTGCGATAATTCTTCAAGGCGCGCTTCTGCGAGTGTCTGCTCATGTCGAGGCTCCGCCACCCTTATAGCCAGTAATATATCCGGATATCGGTTTGACGGCAAACCCGAGTGTCCTAGACCAAGGGAAGCTCATGGGCGTCGGCCCATACGCCGTGCACCTGCGAGCTGATGCGAAAGGGCAGGATCACACGGGCAATGTCCCCATCGGCCAGGTGCTGAGCGTCGGCGATGACGAGCTCGGAGCGGTCCTCGGCAAAGTTGGATGCTACGCCGATCAGAT